>JANOLJ010000323.1:0-29940 GCA_031419715.1 Burkholderiales bacterium
GCGGCGCCCGTCCCCCGTGGGGATCCAGCAAAGTGGCAGAGCCACATTTGCTGGTGAGCCGCCCTGCCCGAAGATCAGCACGCAGTTGTTGCCGCCGAAACCGAATGAGTGGCTGGCCGCCAGGCGCACGCGGCGTTGCACCGGCTGGCGCTGCAACTGCCGTGCAAAGCTGCTGCCCAGGGCTGGGTCTGCCGCGTCGGTGTGCGGCGTGCCCGAGCACCAGCCGTCGCTCAAGGCCAGCAGGCACAGCAGCGCTTCCACGATGCCGGCCGCGCCCATCGTGTGCCCCGTCAGGCTCTTGCTGGCGCTGGCATGCACATCGCCGCGAAAGCGCCGTGCCACCAAGGCCGCTTCCACTGCATCGTTGCGTGCGGTGCCGGTGCCGTGCAGATTCAGGTAGTCGATCTCGCCTGCGTCCACTCCCGCGCGCCGCAGCGCGGCGTCCAGCGCCAGCTCGGCGCCCACGCCCTGCGGGTGCGGGCTGGACATGTGGTGTGCGTCATTCGATTCGCCGTGCCCGCGCAGCAGACCCAAGGTGTGCGGCGCGCTCGGTGCGCGCTCCAACAGCATGAAGCCCGCAGCCTCGCCGACGCTGATGCCGCGCCGTGCGGCGTCAAATGGCTGGCATGGCGCGGGCGAAACCAGGCCCAGCGCCGCGAAGCCGAACAGCACGCTGCCGCACAGCGCGTCCACGCCGCCCACCACGACGGCATCCACCAGCCCCAGCCGCAACCAGCGCTCGGCCTGGGCGAAGGCCTTGGCGCTGGACGAGCAGGCGGTGGAGACTGTCACGCAAGGCCCTTGCAGCGCCAGAGCCTCACGCACGAAGGCACTCACCGCATGCAGCGTGTTCAGGCGCGGATTGCGCACCGGCGCGGGAAAGCCGCCGTCCGGCGCAAGCGCCGCATAGGCCTGCTCCGACACGCCGATCGTCGAGGCCGACGTGCCCAGCACCAGGCCGACGCGGGCGGCCCCATGGCGCTGCCGGGCCGATTCCGCGGCGGCGATGAAGTCATCGGCCTGCAAGCCCAACCAAGCGGCGCGCGTCGCGCGGCAGTCCCAGGGCGCCAGCCCGGCCGGCAACGGCGTGCTTTCAATCTCGGCGATGCGGCCGATCCACGTCGGCAACACCACCGCCGTGAAGTCATTCGGGCGCAAGGCGCTGGACGCCGCTCGCACGGCGCCCGCCAGCGCCGCGACGCCCACGCCGGCAGCGCACGCCAGACCTTGGGCGACGATCGCAACCGGCTCGATGCGAGCGGGGCTGATGCGACTCGGGGCACTCACGCCGAGACTCGGGTCAGCGCTCAAACCGTACACGCCCGGGGTAACAGCCCCAGGTCCAACCAGTTCGACCACAGATCGCGCCAAGGTGGCCAGTCGTGCCCGCCGGGAACCGACAGCACGCGCGATGGCTCCAGCGTCTGCGCGAGCATGCGATGCGCCGGCGCAAAACGGTCTTCGCGCCCATGGGCCAGGTAGAGCGCCGGGGCATCGGCTGGGCGTGCCGCGAGCCACCTCCACAAGCTGTGGTCAGCGTCGTCGGTGCGCGCTGCCGTGGCGCCGCGCCAGGGCCCCGGCCCGCCCGCCGCCGCCACTTCACGCACCAGCGGCTCCTGGCCAAGATAGGGGGCGATCGCCACGATGCCTTCGATCAGCCCGGGTTGTTGCTGTGCGTAGCGCAGCGCGATGTAGGCACCGAGCGAAATGCCGGCCAGCCAGATGCGGTGATAACCGCTGCGCCGATACGGCGCGATCACGTCGGTGTTCACGCGATCCAGGATGCTGCCGTCATACATGTATTCAAGGCTGGCGCCGGCAATCACCACATCCACCGCCAGCCGGCGCTGGCGCAGCGCGGCCACCATGCCCTGGTCGAGCATTTCCTGGGGTGCCATATAGGCCCCGGGCAGCAGCACCAGCAGCACCGGTGCCTTGAAGGTGCAGGCGGCGTCGTCTTGCAGCAGTTGCAGCGGAAACGGGCTCGGCCGCCACAGGCTGCCGCAACCGGCGAGGCCTGCCATGCACAGGCCACCCAGCGCCGCTGCGGCGTGCAGTACGGCCCTGCGCCTCGGCCTCACCGCACCGCTAGCCCCGGCGGCGCGGGCTGTGGCCGAGCGTTCAGGATCACGGTGGCGCGGCCGTCCACGAGCAGCCTGCCATCGGCGTCATGCAGCGCAAAGGCATATGAGGCCTGGCGCACATCGCCCGCGAGCAATTCCGCCACCACGCGAATTTCACCCGCCACGTCGTCCAACCGCGGCACGGCCAAGCGCACGCCACGCACGCTCGCGAGGAAACCCGGCGTCGGCGCTCCGCCCCGCTCGGCACCGAGCGTGGCGTGCAACGCCATCGCCTGCGAGGCATACTCGATTGCCGCGGGCGCCGGCAGCCGGCCGTCAATGCGCAGCGGGTTGGCCGGGTCGCGGTGGCTGATGGCACCGCACTCGATGCGCTGCGCCGACCATGAGCGCAGGCAGTTCAGCAGGCACATTGCACCGCTGTGCGGTACGCGTGCGGCGATGCCCGCGTGGTCCAGCGTCTGCGGGCTCATTGCGCCGCCAGGCTCAGGTGCAAGGCCGGTCCGCCTTGGGCTTCGATACAGACCTCGGACGCGCCTTCCCCTGCCAGCGCGAGCAGCAGCGACAGCGCGCGCGCCGCCGGAATACCGCGACGCGTCGCCTCCAACCCGGCATGCGCGCACCGGCTCTCCGGCGCCGGCCCACCCAGGCGCAACTGCAACGCCCGCCCGCCGGACGGCGCCAGCAGCAAGGCCACGGCAAACACGTCGTCCAGCGGCCGCAGCGCATGCAGCGGCTGCGGATAGGGCGCGTCGCAGGCCACGAGCAGCAATGGGGTCTGCGTCGCGGCGCATTGCACGGCGGCTTCCAGCAGGCCCGCGGCAAAGCTGGCGTCAAACGCGGCCAGGCTGGTCGACGCCGCGCCCGACTGCGCCGCGATGTGCCAGTACCCGGCCGGCGCGTTGTGTACCGAGTTCGTGAAGCGTGTGGGTGACACCAGGCGCTCGGCGCTGGCCAGGGCCTCGCACAGCAGGTGGCAATTCAAGGGGTCGCCGGTCGAGCTGGTGAACACGGTGGCGAGCGTTGCCAAGTCGATGCCCTGCGTGGACGAACCCGCCAAGGCCTGGTCGGCGACGACGATCGAGGCCCGCACCACCGTCCCCGCGCGGCGCCGTTCCGTCGCCGGCAGCCGCAGCGGTGCCGGCACCACGGTGGCCGCGGCTCGCCAGGCCGAGGGGTCGCGCAGCACTTGCCGGCCGGTGGCCCAATCGGCCAGGCCCGGGCCCAACATGCCCACGCCGAGTACGGACAAAGAAATCGTCATCGCGCCGCGCCGAACAGAAGGCTGGCGTTGCTGCCGCCGAAGCCGAAGGAGTTGCTCGCGACGATTCGCACGGCCTGTTCGCGGTGTTCGCGCAGGTAGTTCGAGTGCAACGCCGGGTCGAGTTGGCGCACATTCAGGCCTGCGGGCATGAAGCCGTGCCGCAGCGCCAGGATCGCCACCGCGGCCTCCACGCCGCCCGCCGCTCCCAGGGTGTGCCCCGTGTAGCCCTTCGTGCTGCTGCACGGCAGGGCTGTGCCGTAGACGGCGGTCACCGCCTTGTCTTCCGCGGCGTCATTGCCGGGCGTGGCGGTGCCGTGCAGGTTCAGGTAGTCCACGTCTTGCGGGCTCAGCCCGGCCTGGGCGAGCGCGCCGCGCATGGCCTGTGCGGCCCCGGCGCCTTGCGGGTGCGGGCTGCTCATGTGGTGGCCGTCGCTGCTTTCGCCGGCACCGAGTAGCCAGGCGGCGGGCTGTTCGGCGTTTCGCTCCAGCAGCGCGAACGCCGCGGCCTCGCCGAGCGACAGGCCGGCGCGCTGCGCGTCCCATGGGCGGCAGATGTCGTTCGCCACCAGCTCCAAACTCTTGAAACCGTACAACGTTGTCAGGCACAGGCTGTCCACACCGCCCACCACGGCAGCGTCGACGAGGCCTTGTTCGATCATGCGCTGCGCCGTGGCGAACACTTTGGCGCTGGAAGAGCACGCCGTGGACACCACATGCGCGGGCCCATGCAGATCGAGCGCGGCGCGCACATAGCCCGCCACGGAGTAGGTGTTGTGGGTAGATGCGTAGTGCAGGCTCGCGGGCAGCGCGCCGGTGGCGGGGTCGCGGTGGCGGTAGGCGATTTCCGTCTGAAGAATGCCCGACGTGCTGGTGCCCAGGAACACGCCCACTCGTTCCTTGCCCCAGCGCCGGGCGGCGCGCTGCACGCTGCGCGCAAAGCCGTCGGCGCGCAGCGCCATTTCAGCCAGGCGGTTGTTGCGGCAATCGTGCTCGGCCAGTTCGGCGGGCAGCGCAACCGCATCGACGCCGTCCACCAGGCCGAGCCAGCAACTGAATGGGGCGGTCTCGAAGATTCGATGCACCAAGCCGCTGCGGCCAGCCTGCAATGCGGCCAGGTTCGACTCCCGGCCCGCGCCCATTGCGCTGACCAGGGTGTAGTCCACCACGCCCAGGGGCTGCATGGGGTTTCGCATTGCCGCGTTCATGCAAAGCGCGGCGGCAAGGCCTCGCCCAGCGTGACCGGGTGCAGACCGAGGCTGGCGCATCGCGCAAGCAGTGGCGGCAGCACGTCCAACAGCACAGCGCGGCCCTGCGCCGTGCGGCGCGCGTGGCCGTCGTGCAGCACCAGGATGGCGCCGCCGCTCAGGCCTTGCTGCAGGCGCTCGCACACCGCAACTGGATCGGCGCGGCGCGTGTCGTAGCCGCGGCGGCTCCAGCTCACCAGGTGCAGGCCCATGCGGTACAGCACCGGGTCGAGCATCGGGTTGCGCAGGCCCGCCGGAGCACGAAAACAATGCGGGAGCACACCGGTCAGGTCGGCCAGCAGGTGCTGCGCGTCGCCGACTTCACGCTCAAGCCCGCGCGGCCCCAGCAGCGAAAAACTGTGGCGATGTCGCGCGCTGTGGTTCTGCACGCTGTGGCCCGCGGCGACAACGCGGCGCAACAACGCCGCTTGGGTGCGCGCCCGCTCGGCGATACAAAAGAAAGTGGCGCGAACGCCGTGTTGCGCCAACAGGTCGAGGATCGCCGGGGTGACTTCGGCGTCGGGCCCGTCGTCAATGGTGATGGCGATTTCACCGCGCCGTGCCGCCGCCTCGGGCAAGCGCCGCACATTCGGCCCGAGCAGCGCACTGCGCGGGAACAAACCCACCGAGCTCAGCAGCGCGTGGTTCAACACCACCGCACCCGCCGCCCAAGGCCAAGCCGCCGGCCACAGCGCCGCCGCCGCCGCGGCGGCGGCATGAACGCCGATGCTGGCGCGCACGAAACCGGGCATGGGCCAGGGCACGGCACCGCCGATGGCGGATCGAGGGGGAACAGGATGCATGAGGAGGCTGCGGATGGAAAATTTTCGCACGGTACCGCGGCGGCTGACGCCTTAGCCAGCGGCCCTCGGCCTGGGAGCCAGGGCCGCCGACAGGAGCAGCGCCAAAAAGGAGCCCAGCGCGACGACACGGCCGATGGCCGACAGCGCCGGAATCGCCGACATGGCGATCAGACCGAATGACAACACCGTTGTCATGCTCGCGAGCAGCAACGAGGCGAGTGTCTCGTGGTCGGCGGGCCGGCCGGCCGCGGCGTCGCGCTGCAGCATGTCGAAGAACAGCGCGTAGTTCGAACCCACGGCCACCACCAGCAGCATGCCCACGAGATGCAAGATGCCCAACTGCACGTCCAGCAGCGCCAGCAGGCCCATCGTCAGCAGCACCGACAGCAGCAAGGGCTGGCACACCGCCAGCACGCGCCGCGTGGAGCGCAGCGTGGCGGCGATCAACAGCACCACGGCCAGCGCGCCCACCAGCGCCTGGGCCTGCGCCTGCTCCAGATAGTGCCGATGCAGGCGCCCCAGCTCGGCACCGATCTCGATGAACTGCGCCTCGGACAAAGCCCGCAGTGCCTCGCGCACCGCGGCGGCGTCAAGCTTGCCTTGCGCGGGTTGAAGCGGCAGCAGCGAGACCCAGGAGCCGTCTTTGCGCTGCAACAGCATTGCATCCACGATGGCCGACAGGCCCGCGGCACGCAAGGTCTCGATCGCCACCGGTGCGCGCTGGCGCGCCTGTTCCACATCGGCCAGAAACGGCCCGAGACGCGTGGCCGCGAGCGGCGAGCCGCGTGTGGCCTCTTGCAGCGCAGCGCGCAACGCGCCGGCCTCGGGCAGGCTGGCTTGCCGCTGCTGTTGCACGAGCAGGCTGGGCAGCCAGCGCGCCACGCTGTCGTAGCCGCCGATCGCACCGCGTTCCGCCAAGGTGTCGAGTTGCGCCGCGGCGGCTTCGGCATTGCGCAGCACGGCCTGGAGGTCAGCGCCCTGCACCACCACCAACGTGCGCGCATCGCCTGCGCTCAGGTCGGCGCGCAGGCTGGCGTCCAGCTCCAGCGCCTGTTTGGAAATGGGACTCAAGGAACTGAGTTGGGCGTTCCAAAGATCCCCGCGCTGCATTAGCAGCAAGGCGGCGGCGGCGCCCAGCGCCAGCAGCGGCCAGCGCAGCCTGGGCAACCAGGCCACCGCCCTGGCCGCGAGCCGGCCCAGGATTTGGCGCAGACCCGTGCCGCGCGCACCGTGGGGCATGAGTTCGGGCATGACATGGCGCGTGAACAGCGCCGCGCCCAGCAAGCCGGCAACGGAGAACACGCCCAGTTGCGCCAGGCCGGGAAAGCCGGAGAACACGAGCGCCGCGAAACCGCAGATGCTGGTCAGCAGGCCCAGGCGCACCGTCGGCCAGCCGGTGCGCAGCCAATGCGCGGCGCCGCCCGCGCGCGCCTGGATGAGGTAGTAGATGGCGTAGTCCACGGCTTCGCCGATAAGCGTGGTGCCAAATCCCAGCGTGATGCCGTGCACGCTGCCAAACACCAGGCTCACCGCCACCACGCCGGCCAGCACCCCGGTGGCCACGGGCAGCAGCGCCAGCCCCACGGCCCAAAGCGAGGCAAATGCCAGCAGCAGCAGGCCGCTCATCAGCGCCGTGCCGGCCAGCGCCAGCCAGTGCACTTCACGTTCGATCTGGGCCCGGCTGTCCACGCCAAACACCGGGGCGCCGCTGATGAGCAGCGTGAGGCCTGGCGGCGCAGTCGCGGCAAAACTCTCGCGCACCTGGGCGATGGCGGCCATCTGCGCATCCAGGTCGGCACCGGGCGCCTGGCTGACGGCGACGAGCAGCGCGCGCTCGCCCTGGCGCGAAGCCCAAACGCCGTGCTCGCTGCGCGGCGCGCCGCTGGGCAACAAGGCTTCGCCGATGCGCACGGTCTCGCCGGTGGGGTCGCGCTCCAGCAGTGGCTTGATGGCATTGCCCGCGGGCGTGCCGAGCAGCGACAGCGTCTCGCCGATCGCCTCGCGCAGGCCGGGCACGGTGAAGCGCTGCGCATCGACACCGGGGCTGAGGGCGTAGCGGTGCTCAACCAGAAACGCCCCCACCGACGCCCAGGCATCAATTTCGCCGTTGTGAACCTGCTCGAACAGGGCGTTCGCGCGCATGCGCCCGGCCAGGGCACGCGAGGCCAATGCGCGCTGCTGCGACGTGCCGCCTTCAATGCCCACGAGCAAGGTGCGCGCCGGCAGGCCGCTTTGCATCTGCTCGATCAGCACGCGCTGCCTGGCGTCAGGGTTGGCGGGCAGAAAGGCGCTGAGGTCGGCGGTGAACGGCGTGCGCAGAATTTGCGCGACGGCGGCCAGCACCAGCACCAGCCACACCAGCAGCACGAGGCCCGTGCGCCGCGTCATTTGTCGGCCAAGGGCGGATCGATCGACATCACCGAGCGGTCACCCCCGGCCAGCGAAAGTTCCACGACGCGCAAGTCGCCCGCCATGCCGGTGATCTTCAACTCGCGCACCTGCGTGGCCAGGCGCTCGTCGCGCGGCACCAACGTCAAGATCCAATGCGCTGGGGTGCCCTGGACACGAACCTTGAAGTGCCGCTCCAGCGTTTGCGCATTGCCGGTGAGCGTGCCGCGCACGGCTTCGATGAGCGCCATCACCTCGGGCAACGCATCCAGCGCCATCTGGCGGCTGCGCGCGCCGCGCTTGAGGATGAGGGTGTTGCCCTGAACCTCCATCGACTCGGCCAGCGGTTCGGTCGTGAAGCGGGCAAACCGGTCCGGCGCTGCGAAGCTGAGCGTGCCGCGCGCGTTCAGCGGAGCGTCCAGGCCACTCACGAAACGCTGTTCCGTGAAGCGCGCCTCGCCCGACTTGCGCAGCGCAAGCAGGCTCGTCACCGTGCTCAGGTCCAGGGCCGCGGCCAGCGCCGGCCAGGCCAGGCAAAGTGCCAGCAACAATGCATGGCAGTAGCGCTCAAGCCGCATCATCTTCGCGCCAGAAGTCGTGAAAGTTGAACCAGTTGTTGGGCGCCTCGCGGCACAGTGCCTCCAAACGCCCAACGTAGTCATGCAACGCCTGGCTGACGAGCTGCTCGCGCGCACCGCGCTCGGTGGGCGGGTCGCGAAAGTCGGCCAGCGACTCGACACGCACGTCGTAGCGCCGCCCGCCCAGGTACAGCCCGACCATGAACAAGACGCGCTGCCGCAACAGCATCGCCAGGCGCAGCGGCCCGTCGGAAAACAGCGCCGGCTGGCCCAGAAATTCAATCTCGACGCCGGGCGATCGCATCGCGTCGGCACCGAGGAAGCGGTCGCCCAGCAGGCCCACCAGACGCCCGGCCTGGATGGCATCGCGGATCGCCAAGGTCGATCCCGCGTGGCCGATGCCGATGACGTCGAGTTCGAACCCAGGCGCCAGCGCTTTCAGAATGCCGTGGAATTTGCGCGCGTTGTCGGGGTACATGACCATCGTCACGCGCACACCGGGAAAGCTCTTGCCTATCGAGTGCAGGCACTCGAAGCTGCCCAGATGCGCGCCGAGCATGAAGCCACCGCGCCCTTGGGCGAGGGTGTCATGGCCGGCGGCATCGCCGCGAAGGTTGATTTCGAAGTCGTCCGTCTGTTCACGCACGAAATAAACGCGGTCGAGCACAGTGCAGGCAAAGCAGTGGAAGTGGTCGAAGCGCTCGCGCCAGGTCGGCGCCCGGCCCAGCACACGGTGCAGGTAGCGCGCTGAATTGCGGCGTGCCGCGCCAGCCAACAGCAAAAAATAGAGGGTGATCGGGTAGAGCAACAGGCGCGCGACGCGCCGGCCGAGCGTGACGGCGACCCAGGCCATGAAGCGCAGCGCGAGCATGTTGCCGCGCTCGCGCCGCTGCGACCATCCGGGGTCGGCGAGTTTCGGTGCGGTGCTCGCGCTCATGCGGGCTGCGCGCTTCCCCATTGGCCGCGCGCCACGGCCGTGCCGCCCATCCAGATCTCGAAGGCCAGGCCACTGCCAGTTTCCTTGAGTGCCATGCGCAGCCGCGAACCCGGGCCCACGGCGTGCAGGAACTTGGCACTGTGGATGCACGGCGCACTGCCCGGTGGCTGTGCCAATGCCGTATGCGAAGCCAGAGCCTGCTGGATGAGCGACAGCAGCACGGCGCCCGGCAACACCGGGTGGCCGGGAAAGTGGCCTGCGAAGGCGGGGTGGTCGGCGGGAATATCGAACTCGGTGTCGGGTTGCAATGGCAAAGCCAACGGCAAAAGAGCCGGCCCTGCGCTTGGCCCCAAAGTCCGCAGCGCCAAGGCGCGCAACGCCGCCACCGTGAGCTTGCCCGTGGCCTCTCGCGGCAGCGCATCCACATGCACGACACGGCGCGGCACAAACGCGCTTTCCAACTGTTCGCGCAGGGCGGCGACGATTCCAGGTGCGTCCAGCTCGGGCGCCACTACAAAGGCCACGGTGCGCACCACGCCTTCGGCCACGTCGTCGGGCAACCAGAACGCACCGTCCTGGACACCGGGAATTCGGTTGAGGTGAAAGTTCAGGTGTGCCAGCGAGCTGCGCTTTCCGGCCACATGGATGAGGTCATTGGCGCGACCGAGCAGGCGGAAGTGGCGATCGTCTTGCAGCTCCAGCACGTCGGCCAGCGGCGTAGGCTCGACGACGTGACCGCCCGATACCACATAGCGCTCGCCCTCCCCGGCCGCTTCGCGCTCGATGCGCAGTGCGCCCAGCGTGCGCCAGGTCAGGCCCGCCGTGGTGCGCCGACTCGCCACCTGCCCGGCTTCAGTGCAGCCATAAATTTCGGCGAGCACGCCGCCGAAAGCCGCCTCGGCCTGGGTGGCCAGTTGCGGGCTGAGCGGTGCGGTCGCCGACAGCGTGAGCGCCACCACCGGCAGTGACAAGCCGGCGTGCAATAAGGTCTTCAGGTGAAACGGCGTCGTCACTAACGCGCGAGGCTCAGGAACACCGCTCAGCGCCGCGGCAATGTCCGCCGGGTAAAACGGGCGGCCAGCGTGAAAACTCGCGCCGCCCAGCATCGCCAGCAGCACCGTCGACTCGAAGCCGTAGCTGTGTTGCGCGGGAACCGTGGCCACAATGTTGATGCCGGCCAGGCTGGGCCGCTGCAACATCTCGGCCAGGCGTTCGGCTTCGGCCGCGATGTTCGCCACCAGGGGGCCCCAGCGCTTGACGTGCGGCTGCGGCGCGCCGGTGGAGCCGCTGGTCAGCAGGCACACCGCATTCAACTCCGGCGAAATCGACGGCACGCGCGTGGCCGGCGCCAAGCCCTCTGGGCGCCGTACCCGAAAGGCGCGCAGCCGCGGCGTGGACGCCGTGTCGTCGTCCACGAGCAGATAGGGTGCGGCGCTTGCGGTGGGCAACTGGCGCAGAGTTTCGGGCAAGGCATTAGGCGGCATCAGGCTGGTCTGGCCACGCAGCAGCGCCGCGGCCAGGCCCAGCGCGAAGTGATAGCGGTCCTGGCACAGATTCACCGGCGCACCCACGGGCAGCACACGCGCCAGCGCCTGCGCCTCGGCGATGAACTGTGCCGCGCTGATGGCTTGACCGTCAATCCAGGCCAGCGGCAAGGCCAGATCGCGCGGGCTCAGCAGCGGCAGGTTGGCGCTCACAAGGAAATGTGGCTCCGCCACTTTCCTTGATCCCCACGGGGGACGGGCGCCGCCAGGCTGCGCACCTGAGGCACTCATCAAGAAACCTCCTCGGTGCGCGAGCGGCGGTAGGCATCGACCGCCACGCGCATCGAGACGCGTGGAAACTCCGGGTGCATCCAATAGCGCCACAGGTATTCGCCGACGAACACCGCCACGACGGCCAGCGGTGTGAGCACGGTGCAGAACAACGACCACCACGGCCAGGGGGCCAGCGCATACAGCAGCACCGACAGCACCGTCATGCCCACGAAGTAGCCCACCCACACCCGCGTCAGGCGGCGCGTGTAAACCGCCATGGTGGGGCTAAAGGTCTGTCCCAGACGGCGGTGGACGCCGCGCGCGATGACGGTGATCAGCGGCGTGTGCGGGGCGCGCAGTGACAGGCCGAAAGTCCAGGCCAGCGCCAGATGAATGCCGCCATGCTGAAGCACATACATGCGCTGCGCATCTTGCACGCCGCCTTGCAGCACCACCGCAACGAGCAGCACCAGCAGCGCCGCGCAAGCCGACAGCGCGAGCACGTCGCGGCGCCGCCAGCTCAGGCCGGCCACCGCGAGGATGAGCGGACCGAACAACAACGCCAGCGTCAAGGGGTCATTCGCGGCATGCACCATCAGCCAATGCGACAGCAGTGCGTAGGCCGTCAAGGCCGAAGCGATCGCGGCGGCGCGCCAGACTTGAACCATCGGGCGCGGCTGAACTATTTGGTGCGATGCCGGGCGACATGAGCCGCCAGACTGCGCAGGTTCTGAAAGATTTCTTGATTGTTCTCGTCATCCGAGCGCAACTGAAAACCATAGCGCTGAGAAACTTCGAGCGCGACTTCCAAAACATCAATCGAGTCCAGGCCCAGCCCATCACCGAAGAGCGGCATCATGGGGTCGATGTCGCCCGCCGCTGTTTCCAGATTCAGCGCCTGCACGAACAGGCTGGCCAGTTCGCGTTCGAGCGCGGGCAAGTCCAGGTTCGGATCTGCTGAAGTAAGAATCAAAGGCACTGACACAAAACGCTCCCAAGCCAAACAAGCCATCCCAACACGGACGGGATGAGAATTGTAGGCGGCGCGTAGGCTTGAGCCGCCTGCGTGCTCTGGCGAGCTCGGCCGCCGCAGTACGCCCGGGCCAAGCTTGGCCCAGAAGAATGTACGATGCCGTTGAGCAACTCGCGCAATCGCCCCGCTTTGAAACTCGCCACCTGGAACGTCAATTCGCTTACTGTGCGCCTGCTGCAGGTGCTGGCTTGGCTGGCCGCGCACAGCCCCGATGCCCTGTGCTTGCAGGAAACGAAACTCGTTGACGAAAAGTTCCCGCTCGCGGAGATTGCCGCCGCTGGCTATCGCGCCGACTTCTTTGGCCAGAAGACGTACAACGGCGTGGCCTTGTTGACCCGCGAAGGGGCAAGCGACGTGGTGAAGAACATTCCTGGGTTTGATGACCCGATGGCCCGCGTCATCACGGGTACGGTGAACGGAATTCGTGTGATCGGCGCCTACATGCCCAATGGCGAGTCGCCCGAGAGCGACAAGTTTCGCTACAAGATGCGCTGGCTCGACGCCCTGCACGACTGGCTGAAAATCGAGTGCGCTCGCCACCCGCGACTCGCGCTGCTGGGTGACTTCAACATCGCCCCCGAAGACCGCGACGTGTACGACCCCGTCGCCTGGGCGGGCCAGATCCATTGCACCGCCGAAGAGCGTGCCCAGTTCGCGCGCCTGCTCGGCTTGGGCCTGCACGACGCGTTTCGCTTGTTCGAGCAACCGCCCAAAAGCTGGAGTTGGTGGGACTACCGCAACCTGGCGTTTCGCAAGAACCAGGGCCTGCGCATCGACCACATCCTCGTCAGCGATTCATTGCGCCCCGCCGTCAGCGCCTGTGTGATCGACAAGCCGACGCGCAAGAACGAGCGGCCAAGCGACCATGCGCCCGTGTGGATGGAACTGGGCACTCAGTCTTCGAGCCCGAGCTCCTGAATCTTTCGTGTGATCGTGTTGCGCCCGATTCCCAGGCGCTGCGCGGCTTCGATGCGCCGGCCCCGCGTGATATCGAGCGCCGCCTGAATCAGTCGAGCCTCGAACTTGCGGGTCAATTCATCCCAGGTGCCCGGCACGCCCGCGAGCAGCAAGGCCCGGGCTTCTTCTTCAAGGCCGACGAGCCAATGCGCAGGCACTGCCCCGCTGCCGGCAGACGCCGCAGTGGTTGCCACAGCGCCGGGCGCCACGGACGCGAGGCCAGGATTCAGAGCCGTCTGCCGCGGCGGCGCATGGCTTGCGGCAGGGGCCGTTGGAACCGCGGCGTCTGTCGTCTGCAACTCGGGTGGGAGGTCATCCGCATCGATTCGCTGTGACGGCGCCATCACGCTCAGCCAATGGCAAATATTCTCAAGTTGGCGCACGTTGCCGGGATAGTCGAACTGCACCAGGCGCGCCAGCGCGGCATCGCTGAATTGCTTCGCATCGACGCCCAGATCCTTCGCGCTCTTTTGCAGGAAGAACTTCGCCAACACGGGAATGTCCTCCGGCCGTTCGCGCAACGCCGGCAGGCGCAGGCGTATCACATTGAGGCGGTGGAACAGGTCTTCGCGGAACGACCCGGCGCGCACGCGTGCCTCCAGATCCTGGTGCGTCGCGGCGATGACACGCACATTGCTGCGCATGGGGCTGTGCCCGCCAACGCGATAGAACTGACCGTCCGACAACACGCGCAGCAGCCGGGTTTGCAGGTCGTAAGGCATGTCGCCGATTTCATCAAGGAACAGCGTTCCTCCATCGGCCTGTTCGAAGCGCCCGCGGCGCGTGGTCTGCGCGCCGGTGAACGCGCCGCGCTCGTGACCAAAGAGTTCTGATTCCAGCAGGTCTTTGGGGATCGCTGCGGTATTGATCGCAACGAACGGCCCGTTGCTGCCGGCTTCGCCACGCGGGCTGTGTTTGTGCAAGGCCTTGGCGACAAGCTCCTTGCCCGAACCCGACTCACCGGTGATGAGCACCGTCACGGTGCTTTGGCTGAGGCGCCCGATCGCGCGGAACACGTCTTGCATCGCACTCGCCTGGCCCAGCATCTCCGGCACCTGGGCGGATCGTTCACCGCGGCTCGGTTCGCGCAGGCTTTCCTCGACCGCGCGGCGAATCAGCTCGACCGCCTTGGGCACATCGAAGGGCTTGGGAAGGTATTCGAATGCGCCGCTTTGGAAGGCGCTGACGGCGCTGTCGAGATCGGAATACGCCGTCATGATGATGACGGGCAGGCCAGGAAACTTTGCCTTCACCTGGGTCAGCAGGTCGATGCCGGTACCGCCGGGCATGCGGATGTCCGACACCAGAACCTGGGGTTGCTCGGCTTCAAGCGCCGCGAGCACATCGCGTGGATTGCTGAAGCTGCGCACCGTGAAACCCTCCCGGGCAAGCGCGCGCTCCAGCACGAAGCGGATGGATTGGTCGTCGTCGGCGATCCAGATGGGTTTCATGCAGGGCCTGCGTTGGGCTGCCTCGCTCCGCAAGCCCGCATCGGCTTGCCGCTCAGGGCAGCGGGATCAATATCTTGAAAACAGTGTTGCCGGGTTCGCTTTCAAACTCCACGCTCCCGAGATGTTGTTGGACAAAGGTCTGCGCCAACGTCAACCCGAGTCCGGACCCGCCGTCGCGCCCGGTGACCAATGGGTAGAAGACTCTTTCGCGAAGTGCGGCCGGCACGCCCGGCCCGTTGTCTTTCACTTGCAATTCCAGTGCCAGACGATAGCGCTGCTTGCCCAGCGTGACCTGGCGGGCGATGCGCGAGCTCAGGGTGATGCGCGCCGTGCCCGCGGAAATCTGCGCGGCCAGGGCCTGTGCGGCGTTTTGCGCGATGTTCAGCAGCGCCTGAATGAGTTGCTCGCGGTCGCCGCGAAACTCCGGAATCGACACGTCGTAGTCGCGCCGCACCTCCAGGCCCCGCGGGTACTCGGCCAGCACCAGCGAGCGAACGCGCTCGCAGACTTCGTGAATGTTGACGTCGCCCACCACATGCGGCAACCGGTGCGGCGCGAGCAGGCGGTCCACCAGCGCCTGGAGGCGGTCCGCCTCGGCGATGATGACGCGCGTGTAGTCGGTCAGGCTTTTCGAAGGCAGCTCCATCTCAAGCAACTGCGCCGCGCCACGTATGCCGCCCAGCGGATTCTTGATTTCATGGGCCAGGTTGCGAATCAGCTCCTTGTTCTCCTGCACCTGCCCGAGCACCCGCTCTTCGCGCTCCAGGCGCGTCTGTTGCTCGATCAGCACCAGCTCGATCACCAGGTGCATGGTCAGCTCGATGGGGCTGACGATCACATGCACCGGCAAGGCTTCGCTCGGCCCATGGCCGGGGCGTTGCAGTTGTGCCTCTAACCGGCTCGCTGAAAACTGATGGGCGGCCACCGCGGCCACAGTGTCGCGTATGGGTTGCGCGTCGACAAACCACTCGAACACGCTGGAGCGCTGCACATTGCGCCGCGCCAGGCCTATCGTGTGCTCGAAGGCCGCGTTGGCGAATATGCAATCGCCCTGCACGCTGATCACGGCGACCATGCTCGCCAGGTGATCGAAGGCGGCGTAGGGGGTTGATGTCTCCAATCGCGCCGCGCCGTGGTCGGGCGCGACGCTCACTGCGGCAACTTGGCCAGTTCGCGCTTCAGCGCCGCGATGTCGCCTTCTTTGCGCGCGATGCCGGCCTTCAACTCGGCCACCCGATCCTGATACTTCTGAAAGTTGCGCTCTTCGCCGCGCCGCTCGGGCTCGCCGTTGTTGTATTCTTTTTGCAGCGCCTCCAGGCGGTCGGTCTCGGCGCGAAGTTCGGACTCCAGGATGCGCCGCGCATCGGAATCGCGCGAGCGCTGCGCGACCGGATCGACCTTGGCGTCGGCCCGGCCCTCGGAATTGCGCCCCGCCGACGCACCCTGGGCGCCGGCCGGCTTGGCCTCCACGCGCGGCTTGATGCTCTGAATCACGGTGATCGGCACGCCTTCGAGGGTGCGGCAGTCGCGCTCCTTCGCCTCTTTGGCGCTGATGGTGTCGGTGTAGATATTGCCCGGGCAGCGATACACCGTGTTGCCCTGCGCAAAGGCGTAGCCCGCGCTGCAAAGTACAGCGAACACAAGTGCGACGCGTGATCCAGGGCCAAAAAACATGTCTTTCCCGTCCTTTGCCTTCGAACGCTCTGGAGGGCCCAGGCGCCGACCGGCTGGCGGCGATTGTCACGCGGAATGTCGGGCGCACCAAGAGAAAAGGGACGGCAGAGCCGTCCCTTTTCTAGCCGCGGACTGGGTGTGGAAGCAGCCCTGTGCTCAAAGGCTGTAGTACATGTCGAACTCGACCGGGTGGGTTGTCATGCGGAAGCGTGTCACTTCCTGCATCTTCAGCTCGATGTAGGCGTCAATGAAGCCGTCGGTGAACACACCGCCCTTGGTCAGGAATGCGCGACCCTTGTCCAGGTAGTCGAGCGCCTGGTCCAGACTGTGGCACACCGTCGGAATCTTCGCGTCTTCTTCGGGCGGCAAGTGGTACAGGTCTTTGGTCGCGGCGTCGCCGGGGTGGATTTTGTTTTCCACACCATCCAGGCCGGCCATCAACAGCGCGGCGAACGCCAGGTAGGGATTCGCCTGGGGGTCGGGGAAGCGCGCTTCGATGCGCCGGCCCTTCGGGTTGGCGACATACGGAATGCGGATCGACGCGGACCGGTTGCGCGAGCTGTACGCCAGCTTTACCGGCGCCTCGAAGCCCGGAACCAGGCGTTTGTAGGAGTTGGTTCCAGGGTTGGTGATGGCGTTGAGCGCGCGCGCATGTTTGATGATGCCGCCGATGTAGTAGAGCGCGAATTCCGACAGCCCGGCATAGCCGTCGCCGGCAAACAGGTTCTTGCCGTCTTTCCACACCGACTGGTGGACGTGCATGCCCGAGCCGTTGTCGCCGACGATGGGCTTGGGCATGAAGGTCGCCGTCTTGCCATAGGAATGCGCGACGTTTTGAATCACGTACTTCTGCAACTGCAGCCAGTCGGCGCGCTGCACCAGCGTGCTGAACTTCGTGCCCAGTTCCATCTGGCCGGCTGTGGCCACTTCATGGTGATGCACTTCGACGGGAATGCCCAGCGATTCGAGAATCAGGCACATCTCGGAGCGCATGTCCTGGAACGCATCCACCGGCGGCGTGGGGAAGTAGCCGCCCTTGACGGAAGGCCGATAGCCGGAGTTGCCGTGCTCGTATTCCTTGTCGCTGTTCCAGGCGGCCTGCTCGGACTCGATTTTGCAGAACGAACCCGACATGTCGACCTTCCAGCGCACGCTGTCGAAGACGAAGAACTCGGGCTCCGGGCCGAAGAACGCGGCGTCGCCCAGGCCGGAAGACTTCATGTAGGCCTCGGCGCGCTTGGCCAGGGAGCGCGGGTCGCGCTCATAGGGCTTGCCGTCGCCGGG
Source organism: Burkholderiales bacterium (assembly GCA_031419715.1). Taxonomy (GTDB): domain Bacteria; phylum Pseudomonadota; class Gammaproteobacteria; order Burkholderiales; family Burkholderiaceae_C; genus JAEMQF01. The sequence goes on from JANOLJ010000323.1 coordinate 17,452, forward strand.
CTCCAGCACATCACAGGTCAGCAGCAGCGTGGGCTCTTCGAAGAACGGGTCGATATTGGCCGTGTTCGGGTCGGGCATGAGCAGCATGTCGGAGGCTTCGATGCCTTTCCAGCCGGCGATCGACGAACCGTCGAAGGCATGGCCCGAGATGAACTTGTCTTCATCGAAGGCCGAAACGGGTACGGATACGTGCTGTTCCTTGCCGCGGGTGTCGGTGAAGCGGAAGTCGACGAACTTGATTTCGTTCTCCTTCACCATCTTCATCACGTCGGCAACGGTCTTGGCCATCAGGATCTCCTCGCAGTTTGTTGTTTGGTTGGGTGGTGTGGGTTCGCGCAAACGCGGCTCACAGGCGCCGTGAGGCGTGAAAAATGCGCACAGGAATGTAGCAGAAAGCATGCCCGCGGCGGCATGGTGAGCAGGCCACGGGGCGCACCTGGAAAGTGCGTCGATGCACGAGTTTGTGCGCCCGTTGTCGCCCTTATCGCACCAACTCGGGCCCCAGACGGACTTCCGCGGCGTGCAACCCCGAGAGCAGCTCGGCGTAGGCGGCGTCGATTTCGGCGCCGCTGCCCTTCACGCCCAGCTCGATGTGCCGCCCCCACTGCGGGTGGTCGACGCTGGGCAGGCTGAACACTTTGATGCCCGAAAACCGCGCCTCGATGCGCAGCATCAACGGCGTCAACGTTGCCTCCAGCCCACCGAACACGACGATCGACTTCTCTCGGATCTCAATGGGCCGGTGCAGGTGCGCCAGGCGCTGGTCGAGAACCCATTCGATCATCGGCCACGCCATCACCGGGAATCCCGGTACGAAGTAGACGCTGTCCACGGAGAACCCGGCGATCTTGTTGTAGGGGTTGGGAATGATCTGGGCGCCTTGCGGAAACATGCCCATGTTGAGGCGGTGCACGTTGTCGCTGCGGTCCGGCTCGTAGGCGATGCCCTGCTCCTTCGCCATGTCGCGCATGCGCTCCAGAATGAAGTCGCGCGCCTGTGGGTGCAGTTCGAGCGGCCGCGCCAGCGCCTGTGCGGCGCATTGGCGCGTGTGGTCATCGGGCGTGGCACCGATGCCGCCGCAGGAAAAAACGACGTCGCCGCTGGCGAACGCATGGGCCAAATCGGCGGTGATGCGCCGCCGGTCGTCCCCCACGTAGCGCGCCCAGCAGAGCGCCAGCCCGCGCGCCGCGAGCAGTTCGATGGCCTTGGGCAAATGTTTGTCGGCGCGTTTTCCGGACAGGATTTCATCGCCAATGATGATGAGGCCGAAGTTCATGGGGCAGGCAGGATGGGGGTAATCGGGTTGGGCTGCGCTTCGAGCACCGGTGTCCCCGTGTCCACCACCTTCGGCGACCGCGAGCGCAGCAGCGTCAGCGCGGCGAGCAGGTAATGGGTGAACCATAGGGTCGAAAATGCGAACACCAGGGTATAGAGCCACACCGCAACGACCACCAGCAGCGGGGCGAAGATGAGCAGCGCCGCGCTGGCGGCCCACAGCAGCGATGGCGCGGCGCCGAGGTAGCCGGTGATCACGCCCATCCCGATCAGTGGCCAGCGGTGCTCGCGCATCAGGGCCTTGCGTTCGTCAGCGCTGGCGTGTTCGGCCAGCGCATCAAAGCTCATGACGCGGTACGTCAGCCAGCCCCAGATCAAGGGCGGCAGCAGGAGAATCAGCGGCGGCACGAACCACAGCGGCACGCTGGCCAGCAGCGCGACCAGTGCCACGACGGTACAGCCCAGCGACCACGCCGCGCTGGCCAGGAAGCTCGCCCCGCGGCGGCGCTCCAGCGTGACGAAGCGGCGCTGCGCGACCAGGGTCACGACCGCCGGCGTCATCAGTAACGCCACCATGAGCAGGGAGAACACCACGATCACGGGAATCGCCAGCGCGACCACGATCAATGGCGCGAGCACGGTGCGAAAACCTTGCGCGCCGATGCCGTCAAGCCAGCGCAGCACGGCTTCGAGCAGCGCCCAACTCTCAAGCGTGGCGCGCACCCCTGAGAGCGCTTCTTCCCAGAAAAAATAGCCGAGCACCGCCGCCAGCCCGCCGCACACGAACAGCGGCAGCAAAGACAGCACAATGACACGCGGATGCACGCAGTAGGCTGCCGCGCGCCAGAAAGAATCCACCAGGGGGTTCACGGCCGCGAGGATAGTCCAAGCGCGGCGACCAGGCGTTTGACGCCCAGGAATTGCTGTTGCCAAAAGCCGTGGCCGTAGTCGCGATCTCCCTCACCGGGAAGCTGATCGCGAACACCCGTGGCTTCGTATCGATCGCCAAAGTCCGCGGTGCGAAACAGCACGTCCCACACCGGGAACAACACAGCGAAATTGCGCCCTCCGAGCGTGTCCCGACCGGCCGACTCATGCCCGACACCGATGCTGTGGTGCACCCGATGGAACTTCGGACTGACGACGATGCGCTCGACCACTGGGCCGAACCCGGCGCGCCAATTCGCGTGCGCCAGGCTCTCCAGCAACTGTGTGCACGCCACGATGGCGATGAACTGCTCCGGCGCCACGCCGATGCCGCGCGCAAGCAGCACCAAGAGGCAGTCGCGCAGCAAGTCGTCGAGCAGGTGATTGCGGCTGTCACTCCACATCGTCATCTGGCGCTGGCTGTGGTGCAGCGCATGCAAACTCCACCACCAGCGCAGGCTGTGCTGGCCGCGGTGCAACCAGTAGTCGGCAAAGTCGAACACGACCAGGTACACCAGGAACGCCAGCCAGGCGGTGTCGGTGAGCCCCGGCCACCACGGCGCGAACCATGCGTCCAACTGCCAGCTCGGCCAGCCGGCCGAGTGCATGCGGCCGAAAAGCAGGTTCCACAGCGGTTCGATGCCAAAGAACAGAGCGAGCCTGAACAGGCCCAGGCGATGCACCACGGTGTAGAGCACGTCCACGCGCACCGCCGCCTTGTCGAGCACCTTCTCGACCGGGCGCCAACGTTCCAGATCGCCGATCAGCGCCACCATCAAAAGCAACTGAAACAGGCCGACCACCAGCCAGCCGCTGGCGGCGAAACCCCCTTCCAGCAGGTTACCCATGCCCAGCCCGAACATCAACGGCTGCACCGCGCCTTCAAACAAGGCCTGCTGCACGAACCCGAATGCGTCGCCGATGGTGCGCAGGGCGTTGTCAATCATGTTCGATGCCGGGGCAGGTCAATGGCGTGGCGCGTGGCCCAGGGTCCAGACGTCATGGGGCGAGCGCCCCACGCGAATCTGGCGGACCACGGCCTTCTTGTCGATGTCGATCACGCTGAGTTTGCCGGCCCAGCGCGACGTGACAAGCAGCGTCTTGCCGTCGGCGAGCAGTTCAATGCAGTCTGGCCCGCCCGGCGCGGGCAGGGTACCGACCACTTCGAGTGTCGTCAGATCCAGGATGCTGATCGTGTTGGCCACGCGGTTGCTCACAAACACTTGACGCCCATCGCCGCGCGAACGAAACGCGTGCGCGCCAGCACCGGTCTTGATGCGCCGCACGCGCACGGGCGGTGCCTGGCTCACGTCGTAGACCTCGACGTGGTCGTCGCCCGTCAAGCCCACCAGCAGCAGCCGGTCGTCGCGCGTCAAATGCACATCGGCGGGCAAGCGGCCCACCGGGACGCGCCAGCGCACTTTCTGGCTGGCCAGATCGATGGCGACCAGTTCGTCGCTGCCCTGCAGCGAGGCATACACCGTTGAACTCTTGCTGTCGATCGTCAGGTGGCTGGGCGTGCTCTGCACCTTCACGCTCCCGGCCAGCGCCAAGGGCTCGGCCAGATTCGCACCGTTCCAGCGGTAGATGTCGATGCGGTCGAGCCGGTTCGACGACGTCACGAGCCAGCGCATGTCAGCGGACATGCGCAAGTAGTGCGGGTCAGGCACGCCGTAAAGGGTTCGCTGGAGCACCCCGCTCACCGGGTCGATCAAGGCCAGAGAGTGGCTCGCCGAATTCGCCACGATCAAGAATTTTTTGTCAGGGCTCATGTAGAGGTGGTTCGCCTCTTTGCCCGTGGGAATGCGGCGCAACTCCTCGAAGGTGCGCGCATCGAGCACGCTGACCGACGCCTCAAGCGAATTGAGCACGAACACCGCAGGCGCGGCGGTTTGCGCGAGCGCAGAAAACGCCCATCCAGAGAAGGCGAACAACAGACAGGCCGATCTTGAGGGTGCCATGGCGATCTTCATCAGCCCACCAAGCCGCCCACGAACCGCGATTCCCCGCCCCCGCCCGCACCGTTCAGAGCCTTGCCCGACATGCTCAGTCTCGCTTAAGGTTTGACACGCGAGCAATCGTAGCGAATGGTGAGCAATCGTTCCGCCCCCTCTTTGAGGGTCACCCCCGAATCCGCGATCAGCGGGTTCACAATCCGGGCTCTTTCTGCGATGACACTGCATCCACCCACCCTGCTGCTCGTTTGCGCCATTGCGGTGTCGCTCGCCGCAGCGACGTTGACGTGGTTCGGCGCGCGCCACCGCGTCTATCGGGGCCACTGGTTCTGGACGACTTCCCAGTGGCTGCTCGGCGCCGGCCTGGCGCTCCAGGTGGGCGCCGCGAACAGCGACCTGGTCTTGGCGGCGGCACACTTCATGGTTCTTCAGTGGCCCATCGGCGTGCTGGCGGGCTTGCGCCGGTTCTATTCACGCCACGGCCTTCGGGTGCGCGCGAGCATCGACCTGTCACTTTTCGCTTTCGCATGGCTGAGCGTGGCGACCGTCCTTGAACTGCGCGCCGGGCCCACCTTCCAGCTATTGGCCTGGTGTGCCGGCCCCTTGCTGCTGCTGGCCTATGTGGCCCTGCTCGTCACGCGCCTGGGCGAATTCAAGAGCAGCCCCGCGTTGAAGATGCTCTCGATCGCCTTGGTCAGCGCGGCAATCGCGAACGCTTATCGCTTTGCGACCGCGCCGCACGCCCAAGTGCCGGCCGAAGAGGCGCTAATGATCGGCAGCCTCATCATGGCGTTGCCGGCGATGCTGATGCTCCCCGTGGCACTGCTGCTGAATTTCCAGCGCACCGAACACATGTGGCTCGCCGAACAGCGCAAGCTTCGCTACATGGCTGACATGGACGTGTTGACGCGCCTGCCGAACCGGCGCCACTTTCACGAACTGGCGAGCGTTGCGCTGGCCGCGACCGAGGCAGACGCGGCGTCGGTGATGGCGTTCGACATCGACCACTTCAAGCGCATCAACGAGATGTTCGGCCACGACGCCGGTGACGAAGCGCTGCGCCAGGTGTCGCAGTGCATGCGCGACACGCTGCGCGAACCCGACGTGGCCGGCCGCGTGGGCAGCAATCAATTCGTGATTCTGTTGCCGAACACGCTGCCCAAGGGCGCGATGGCCGCTGCGTCGCGCATCGTGGCCCAACTCGCGAAGCAACAGGCCGCACCCCGCATGGCCACGCTCAGCCTGAGTTTCGGCATCGTTCAACTGTACGAAGACGAGACGATCGACGCTGCACAGCACCGCGCCGAGCAGGCGCTGTTCGAAGCCAAGCGCCAGGGCCGCAGCCGCATCGTCGTCGCCACCGGTTCGAGCGACCACCCGCTGTTCACGAACAGCCGCACGCTCGGTCTGTTCGGCGCCTGAAACGCGCTGCGGCACGGCGCCGCGCCTTCACCGCGTCTGTGCCGCGTCTGTGCCGCGCACGGCGTCGTGGCGCCAATAGCGCCGCGTGGTTTCTCGCAGGCATGACCCCGCCACCGATTGAGATGCCGACCAGGACCAGGCGCCACAGCTCGCGCTGTCCAGGGTCTCGATCTTGCGCTCGGCAAAGCGCTCCATGACCTCGGCGGCGGGATGGCCAAAGCGATTCCGATAGCCGGCCTGCACGACCGCCCAGCGCGGGCTCACGGCGTCGAGAAACAGCGCGCTCGACGACGTCTTGCTGCCATGGTGCGGCACCAGCAGGACATCGCTGCGCAAGCCGGCGCCATGCGCGGCCACGAGGGCGGTTTCCTGCTCGCGCTCAATGTCCCCCGTGAGCAACGTGCTGCCCCCAGACGCGCTGATGCGCAGCACGCACGACAACGCATTGGGCTTGAGGCGCCGCTCGAAATCCCCCGCCCGCGGGGCGAGCACCTCGAACTGCACACCGTCCCATGACCACGCCTGCCCGGCGGCGCAGCGCGTGCGCGGCGTCGTGGTGCCCCGCAGCAGCGGGTGTGCGTCTTCGAGCGAACTGACCAGTTCTCCCACCGCGAGCGCGCCCAGCACGGCGCGTGCGCCGCCCACGTGATCGGTATCGCGGTGGCTCAGCACGAGCTTGTCGATGCGTGTCACGCCCTGGCCACGCAGCATCGGCAGCAGCACACGCTGACCGGCATCACTGTCGCGCGAGTATTGCGGGCCGGCGTCATACAACAGTGTGTGGTGTCGGGTGCGCACCAGAACCGCGGTGCCCTGCCCGACATCGAGCGCATCCAGCTCGAAGGTGCCGGCGGCCAGCAGCGGCGGCTGCGGCATCAGCAAGGGAAACGTGAGCGGCAGGGCGAGCAGGCGCGCGCGCCAAGGCAGGGGCATGATCAGCAACGCGGCGCCCAACAGGGCGGCAAACTGGGCCCAGGCCGGCGCTGCAGGGAGCGTCCACACGGCTGCGGGAAGTGCCGCCAGGCCACTCAGCGCGCTGATCAAACCCGAGGTCAATGTGGCGGCCAGCGCCCACAGTGGCGCCGCCACGATACCGAGCAAGGCCAGCGGCGTGATGAGCAGCGTGACCACGGGAATCGCCAGCAAGTTGGCGAACAAGCCCACCAGCGAAACCTGCTGAAAGAACACCAGGCTCAGTGGCGTCAGGCCCAGGGTCGCGATCACTTGCGTGCGCAAGCCGCCGCGCACCACGCCGATGAAGCGCGCCAGCGCACTCTTGAACGCGGAACTTCGAGGCACCGCCGTGGCGGGTGCGTGAGCCGGCCGAGACGCCATCAACAGGCCCACGGCGCCGAACGACAACCAGAATCCAGGCTGCAGCAGAGCCCAGGGGTCAACGAGCGACACCACCCACGCCGCCGCGAGCAGCACCAAGGTCCAGGGCCACGCCAACCCCAAGGCCTGCAAGGCCGTGATCGCCGCGAGCATCCAGACCGTGCGCTGGGCAGGCACGCCCCAGCCCGAAAGCAGCGCGTAGGCTATCGCCGCGGCCAAACCGCCCCAAAGCATGGCAGTGGGCAGCGCAACGCGCAGCAGCGCGCGCGGCGAACGGCGCCACAACGCCGCGACAACCAAGCCTGCCACCCAGGCGAACATCGTCACATGCAAGCCGCTGATCGACATCAGGTGTGCGACGCCGGTGTTGCGAAACAAGTCCCAGTCTTCGCGCTCGATCGCGCCTTGGTCGCCGATCGCCAAGGCCGAGAGCACGCCGGCAACGCGCCGCTGTGGCACGCTGGCCTCGATGGCGTCGCGCACCCACTGACGCAGCCTTTCGATCGGATAGCCCGCGGCGCGGTCCAGCAGCAGCGCCGGTGCGTCGCGCACGTAACCCGTGGCACCGACGCCCAGTTCGAACAGGTACAGCTCATAGTCGAAGCCATGCGGGTTCACATTGCCGTGCGGCTGGCGCACCCGAACCGTGAACCGCCAGCGCTGCCCCGCGCGCAGCTCTTGACGCGGCTGTGCACTCGACGCGTCCTCGTGGTGGCCGCGGTACCAACCCAGCGCCAGCAATGGCTGCGTCACCGCTTCGCCTTGATGAAGCGCAGTGTCGACACGAAACCGGAAACGACTGCCTGCATCACCGTGTTGCGGCAGGCTCGCCACCACACCTTCGACGACGATGTCGCGCGCCTCAATCGACGCGGGCAAGGTCTGCGCCACACGCAGCACGGCGCGCCCGCCCGTCATGCCAAAGCCCAGCAAGGCCACGCCCAGCAGGCCGATCCACGCGCTGGCGCGGGTGTGCCTGCGCAGCAACGCGACACCCGCACACACCACGCCACCCGCGAGCGCCGCGGCGTACGCGGCAACGTCTTGCAATACGCGCTCATGCAACTGGAACGCGACACCCGACATCCAGGCCAATGCCAGGCCGGCGAGCCACCATCCCTTGAACCGCGCCGTCATTTGCCCCAGTGTAGGATCGCCGCTGACCCTCACATCTTTCCGACCGGAGACGCCATGGCAGACCAACTCGACGTGTATGAAAAGCTCAAGGCTCTGGGCATCGTCTTACCGGCCCTGGCGACACCCGCGGCCGCCTACGTGCCTTACGTGCGCACGGGCAATCTCGTGTTCGTGTCAGGGCACATCGCCAAGCGCGACGGCAAACCCTGGGTCGGCCAGTTGGGGCTGAACGTCGACACGGCCACCGGCAAACTCGCCGCGCGCGCGATCGCGATCGATCTGCTGGGCACGCTGCACGCCGCCGTGGGCGACCTGAACAAGGTGAAACGCATCGTCAAGGTCATGAGCCTGGTGAACAGCGTTGCCACGTTCACCGAGCAACACCTCGTGACGAACGGCTGCTCGGAATTGTTTGGCGAGGTCTTCGGCGACAAAGGCGCGCACGCACGCAGCGCGTTCGGCGTGGCGCAGATTCCGATGGGGGCGTGCGTCGAGATCGAACTCATCGCCGAAGTCTGAGCGACCCAACGCACAGACCCATGGCGCGACCCATAGTCGCTACGCAACTCTTCGCAGCCATGGCGCTCGCCTGCGCCGCCGCGCTCGGGCTGGCCTTGCTCGGCCAATACGCGTTCGAGATGCGCCCTTGCCCTTGGTGCATCCTGCAGCGCTTGATCTTCATCGTCATCGGTGTGGTGTGCCTGCTCGGAGCATTCGTCAACGCCCGCGCCGCGCGGCTGTGCCTGGCGATCGTGACCTTGGTCCTGGCACTGCTCGGCGCCGCCGCGGCACTCTGGCAACACGGCGTCGCCGCGAAATCAAGTTCGTGCAACCTGACCCTGGCCGACAAGGTGCTGAACGCCTTGGGAGTCGAAGCGCTGATGCCCTCGCTGTTTCAGATCACGGCGAATTGCGCCGACTCGGCGGTGCGCGTGCTCGGCATCGCGTTCGAGCACTGGAGTCTGGCGCTCTACATCTTGCTGGCGCTGGGCGCGGTGGGCGCCCTTCTCAGGCTGCGCTCGCCGGGCTGAGCATCAAGCCGCGAACTCGCTGAGCAAATCGCCCGCCAGCGGTGCATTCGGCACCAGCCCGTGCAGGTCGGCCACCTGCCGGCCGTTGACCCACACGCCGTGCACGCCCACAGCATCGGTCGTCAGGCGCGCCGCGCCGCCCGGCAGGTCAAAAACGCGCTTCTTCGGCCCCCGCCCGACGCGTTGAGGATCGAACAACAGCAAGTCGGCGGCGTAGCCCTCGCGCAGCAGGCCGCGCCCTTGCATGCCGAATACCGATGCCGGATGCGCCGTGAGGCGACGCACTGCCTCGCCCATCGTCATCGTGCCGCGTTCGCGCGCCCAATGGCCGAGCAGGTGCAGGCCGAAACCCGCGTCGTTGAAGAACGTCAGGTGCGCACCCGCGTCGCTGAGCGAGACGATGCTGTGCGGGTGCGTCAGCATGCGGCCCACGGCGTCTTCGTCGCTGTTCAGCAACTGCGCGGTGAACACGGTGCGCAGGTCTTCGGCCAACGCCAGGTCGAGCATCACGTCGAGCGGGTCGCGCGCCTGCTGGTGGGCGATATCGGCAATCGTGCGCTGCTCAAGGTGCGCGTGTTCGGGCTTCGTGACTTCGACGACGTGCACCTTCTGCCATTCGCTGTTGAACAGGCGAAACGTTGCCGGTGCGGCCAGCTCTTTGCGCACGGCGTCGCGAAAATCGCGCCGCGCCAGCACCGCAGCGAGCTCAGCCCCGCTGCGCCCGAGTGCCGGTCGCCACGCCGCCAGGCCTTCAACGGGATAGGCCGAGGCGAGCGTGAAGTCCATCGTCAGCGGGCAACACGACACCTGGCCCAGCAGCCGGTTTCCCCGTGCATTCGCTGCGCTGATCGCCGCCAGGTCGTCGAACACCGCGCCGCCGTTGCTGCTGTTGTGCAAAAGCGCCGCGACCATCACCATCCTGCCGGTGTTCGCCGCGAGCGTTTCAAGGAAAGGCAGGCGCGTTTCGCCGCTCTTCGTGAGCATGAAGACGCCGCCCCCGCCCTGCGCCATGGCGCCGACCAGCGCCGCCAATTCGGCTTCGTCGGCCAGGCGCGAGGGCATCGGCAGCCCACCCTCGCCGTTGTGCGCCGGGCTGGTGCTGGTGGAGAAACCCACGGCGCCGGCACGCATGGCCTCGCGCACAAGTTCGCACATCTGCTCGACTTCTGCTGCCGTCGCGGCGCGGCGCGTCGCCTGCTCGCCCATCACCCAGGTGCGCACCGACGAATGCCCGACATAGGCCGCGACGTTGACGACGCTGCCCTTGGCCTTCAATTGCGCGAGGTACTGCGGAAACGTCTCAAAGCCCCAATCGATGCCTTCGCGCAACACCGACAGCGACATGCCCTCGACCTGCGTCAGGTTGCGCATCGTGGCCTCGCGGTCCTGCGGCCGGCACGGCGCGATCGTGAAGCCGCAGTTGCCGATCACGGCAGTCGTCACGCCGAGCGCGGGCGACGGCCGAACATACGGATCCCAGGTGATCTGCGCGTCGAAGTGGGTGTGGCTGTCGATGATGCCGGGCATCAGCGCCAGGCCTTCAGCGTTGATGGTGCGCTGCGCGAGCTCGGCGCAATCGGTGCCGATGAATGCGATGCGACCATTCAATACGGCGACATCAGCGACGCGCGAATCGGCGCCGCTGCCGTCGAAAACGCTGGCGCCGCGAATCAGCAGGTCAAGCACGTCAGGCCGCCTTCGACATCGGGGCCGCGAACATCGCTTCCATCTCGTGGCGCAATTGGTAGGCCTTTGTCGACGTATCGATTGCCACGTCGGCCCAGGTCAAACTTTGCCCCTGGCGCACCGCCCGCACGACTCTGATGCCGTGCGCCAGACCGAGCGGCAACCCGCCCATGCGCGCCGAGGTCTGCGCCGGCAGCAACTTGCCCCAGACCGTATAGCCGCCCTCGCCGTCCAGCACTTCGCCGACACGCAAATCGCGTTTCGCGGTGGCCACGACATCGGCGTTCCAGCAATTCGCCACGCCCGTCGCCTCACCGCGCAGCGCGACACTGGCCACTGACATGCCGACTTCCAAGCCGATCAAATGCCAGCGTTTGTAGAGCGTGAAGTAGCGCCCGCTGGGGTCCGTGTGGGCGTTGTATTCCTCGAAGCAGTTCCTGATGTAGTCCGTCTCTCCTTCCACCGTCACCCACACGCCCATGCGGATGTCGTAGGGGATCTTGCGGCCATTCGCCTCGAGCGACGAGATGACTTCAACCATGCCCTTGCGCTCGAGCACGCCGCCTTCACTGATCGGCCGCGTCACGAACGGTATGTCTTCCACGCTGGCCGGTGGATAGAGCAGCCCATTGCTCGGCACCGTCAAGCCCGTCGCGTTCGCCACCGCGGTGGACTCGATCGCCGGCTTGGAGCCATCGAGAAAACTGTTGAACATCTTCGGGTTCAAGCCGCCGCGCAGCGCCTGCTCGGGCGTGAGGCCATAGTTGTCCCACACCGTGTCGGGCGTGGACTGGCTGAAGTGCGGCAGCCACTTGTGGCCGCGCCCGGCGGCGACGACAGGGAAGCCACAGGTGCGCGCCCAATCGACGAGATCGCAAATCAGCGCCGGCTGGTCGCCGAACGCCAGCGAATAGATCACGCCCGCCTTCGCGGCGCGTTGCGCGAGCAGCGGCCCGCAAAAGGCGTCGGCTTCGACCGTCACGTTCACGACATGTTTGCCGTGGGCGAAGGCTTGCAAGCAGTGGTCCACCGCCGCGATGGGGTGGCCGGTGCACTCGACGATCACGTCGATCGCCGGGTGCGCAACCAGCGCCTGCCAGTCCTCAAAAATATGCGTCGTACCGTGTTTCACGGCCTCGTCGAGCGATCCGGCGGCGATTTGCTGCGCCGACCAGCCGACGCGCGCCAGGTTCGTGCGCGCCGCGGCGGGCGACAGGTCGGCGATGCCCACCAAATGCACGCCGGGCGTGCGCGGAATCTGCGCGAGATACATCGAGCCGAACTTGCCGGCACCGATGAGGCCGATACGGATCGGCTTGTTGTCGGCGGCGCGTTGTTGGAGTTGGCGGTGCAGGCTCATATCAAACGGTCTCGGTGAGTTCTTCGAGCGAAGTCTGCAAGGCACTGGCTGGCATGCCGCTCTGCCACGGCAGATCGACCGGATACGCTTTGGTGAGGCAATCGTCGGGCAGACAGGAAATGGGCGTGAAGTCGCGATGCGCGATGAATTCGGGCCGCTTGTGGCGCCGGATGTGGTTGGACACCGCGCACAGGCTCAGGTACACGCTGTTTCGGTTCCACGGGCTCAGGTTGCTCGACGAGGCATGCACCAGGCAGCTGTGGAACAGGATCATCGAGCCGGCCGGGCCTTTCGGGCTGACGATGCCGCCATTTTTGCCGCCGGCACGTTCCACCAGTTGTGCGATGAGCGCGTTGTCCAC
>JANOLJ010000324.1:0-1516 GCA_031419715.1 Burkholderiales bacterium
CTTCTCGACTCCGGATATTTAACGCAGGGACAGGACCTGCTTGACCGCGGCGGTCACTGCCTCCGCGGTGATGTTGAAGAACTTGAACAGGTCGCCGGCCGGGGCCGATTCGCCGTAGCGGTCCAGGCCGATGACGGCGCCGTCGAGCCCGACGTACTTGCGCCAGAAATCGGTCACGCCGGCTTCGACCGCGACGCGCGGCAGGCCCTTGGGCAGCACCGATGCGCGATACGCTTCGTCCTGCCGGTCGAATACGTTCGTCGAAGGCATCGACACCACGCGCACCTCGATGCCTGAATCGGCCAGCTGCTTCTGCGCGGCGAGCGCCAGCGGGACTTCCGAGCCGGTGGCGAGGATCGCAGCCTTCGCGTCGCTGGCCTCCGAGAGCACGTACCCGCCACGCTTCACATTGGCAATCACGGCTTCGCTGCGCGGCGCGAAGGCCACGTTCTGGCGCGAAAACAGCAGTGCGCTCGGCCCGTCCTTGCGCTCGATGGCGAACGCCCATGCGACGGCCGATTCGACCGTATCGCAGGGACGCCAGACATCGAGCCCCGGCATGAGCCTGAGACAAGCCGCGTGCTCCACCGACTGGTGTGTCGGGCCGTCTTCGCCCAGGCCGATCGAGTCGTGGGTAAACACCCAGATCGCGCGCAGCTTCATGAGGGCGGCCATGCGCAGCGCGTTGCGCGCGTAGTCCGAGAAGGTCAGGAAGGTTCCGCCGTACGGGATGAAGCCGCCGTGCAGCGCGAGACCGTTCATGATCGCGGACATGCCGAACTCGCGCACGCCGTAGAAGAGGTAATTGCCGCCGCCTTCCCTGCCGACAGGTTTCGAGCCACTCCACATCGTGAGGTTCGACCCCGCAAGGTCGGCCGATCCGCCGATCAACTCGGGCAACGACGGCGCGAGGCCTTCGATCGCGTTCTGCGAGGCCTTGCGCGTGGCAATAGTTTCGGCCTTGGCGTTTGTCGCAGCCACCAGTGCATCGACCTTGGCCGCGAAATCCTTCGGCAGCTCGCCCGCCATGCGGCGCTCGAACTCGGCGGCTTCAGCCGGAAAAGATTGCGCGTACGCGGCGAACTGCTTTTTCCACTCGCTCTCGCGACGCGAACCCTTGCGTTTGGCGTTCCAGCCGTCGTAGATCTCTTTCGGCACTTGGAACGGCGGGAACTTCCAGCCCAACCCTTCGCGCGTGGCGGCAATCTCCTTGTCGCCCAACGGAGCGCCATGCGCCCCGCCGGTGTTGGCCTTGGTCGGCGCGCCCTTGCCGATCGTGGTTTTGCAACAGATGAGTGTCGGCCTCGTGCTTTCGCGCTTTGCCTTGCCGATCGCGCGATGCACTGCGGCCACATCGTGCCCATCGACATTGGGGATCACCTGCCAGCCGTAGGCCGTGAAGCGCTTGGGCACATCGTCGGTGTACCAGCTCTTGATCTGGCCCTTATCCGAGTCGATCGAGATGCCGTTGTCGTCATAGAAGGCGATCAGCTTGCCGAGACCCAGCGTGCCGGCG
>JANOLJ010000325.1:0-55930 GCA_031419715.1 Burkholderiales bacterium
CTCGGTTCAGCGAAGGCAGGTACTGCTGTGGTGATGATTGGCGCATGGTGTGTTGCCGAGGGTTCGAAGTGGTGCCTAGACTATCGGCAGCCCCACGCGCCCATTCACCCGAAAAGGTGGCAACGAAACGCCTGTTTGCAATGCGCGGTCGATGTGCGTGCGAAAGTTCGCATCGCGGGAGCGTCGAACATCGATCAGCGGGCTTGACGCGCGCCCCGCGCGTGCGTGGCGATCGACGGCCCGCGGGCCATCCCGGCGCCTGTATCGTCAGGCGCTGCGTTGCAGCGCACGCCCCGAAGGGAAGATGTCCAGGAGGCGGCCGAGGCGGCTGGCCAGGCTGGCGCGCGGCGCGGGTTCGCCGCGGTTCGCAACGCTGGCCACACCGATCTCCGCCATCGCGGTCTCATGAATCGGGGCGGCAGCGGGCAACTTGACGGGCGCGGCCGAAGTGAGGCCATTGAACGCCGAAGGCGGGGCCACGTAGCAGGGCCGCACCGTGCGTTGCTTCGCCACTTCGGGGATGCCTGCTACCGGGTGCAGCACGGGCTCAAGCCAATCGAGTATCGGTTGCCACTGCGCGAGATCGGTACGCAAGTGATCTGCGGGCAGGTCGAACAGCGTCAGGCCGCGCTCAACGCAGCGCACATAGGCCTGGGTATCGCGCAACACGCCGATGAATGGAATGTGGTGTTGCTTCGCCCACGCGGTGAGGGTTTCGCCGGCCTTGGTGCGCGCGTCCAGGCGCATGCCGATCGCGGCCACCTTGCACTTGCCCGACGCAACGCGCGGCAAGGCCATCAATTCAGCGTAGCAGTCAGCGGCAGACTCGCGATCAAATACCGAGTTGCACACCGGCATCAGGATCACGTCGGTATAACCCACGACGCGCGCCAGATCCAGGCCGCGCAAGCCGCCCGGGGTATCGAGAATCACATGCGAGACGCCGGGCGGCGCACGCATCACGTTCCTCGGGTCGATCACCCAGCCGAGGATGGAGGGGTGTTGCGCCGCAACCGGTTGCGCCTCGCGCAATCTGAGCCAAGGCTGGGTGGACTGCTGGCGGTCCACGTCGCCGAGCATCACGGAGATGCTGTTCCTCGCGCAGTACGCAGCCAAGTGGGTTGCCAGCGTGCTCTTGCCGCTACCCCCTTTTCGATTGACAACTGCGATGACTGGCATTGAGTTCCCCGGTCCGTTGTGAGAATTAAAGCACCATAAGCCATTGGTGAGTGAGGCACTGACCCCCCAGGAACGGGCGGAAAGGCTCGGATGCGGGGGTGAAAGTCAACAATGTCACACCCGATGCAAGGCGTAATGCGGCCGTCCCGCCCAGCCCCCGACGCAAGGGATTTACACGGCTGAGTCGGGCCGCGAGGCAAGGCCTCGGCTGCGCGAAGTACACAACGTCATGGGTAAACCGCGATGAATACTTGCCGACCGGAAGGTGCGGTGATGTGATCGCCGAGGTGGTTCGGACGATCCCCGCCGGCATGTCGCGCCTCAGGGTCTTCACCGAGGCCGAACCTGATCGAGAGCGCATTCAGCGTTGCTCACCGAGAGGCTTTGTGACATGAATCAACAAGTGAATCCAAACGTGACATGTTGTGTCCGCGCCGCGCAAACCGCGTGAGTTCGGGTGGTGCAGAGACACGCAGCCTGTGCCAGCCGCATCCGGGGCGGCACCGCACGTCGGCCCAAGACCAAGACGGGCCACGAGGATTGGGCGACACTGCACGGTTATTCAACCGGAACAGCAGCGCGAAATTGCCACACACAGGTTCGACAGCCAGTCCGCCCGGTGCGCCTGAGCGCACGATCGCGGCCCAGCAACAGCGCATGCGGCGCGCGCTGTGGGTGGCGCTCGGCCTGATCCTGATCTGGGGTGCCAACTTCAGTGTGCAGAAGGCCGTCTTCAACGCCATCACGCCGGGTGGCTTCCTGTTCATACGCTACCTCATCATGCCGCTTGCGGCGGCCACCCTGCTGTGCGCGATACATGGTCTGCATTGGCCGCGTGTGACGCGCGCCGACCTCCTTGCCCTGCTGAAACTGGGGCTGGCAGGGCATCTGGTGCATGTGGGCCTGGTGAGTTACGGCATTCACTGGTCGACGGCGTTCTCAAGTTCGTTGATCCTGGCGTGTGGCCCCGTGTTCACATTGCTGATCCTGCGCTGGCACGGCATTGAACACCTGGCGCGTGGCCAGCTCGTCGGGGTGTCGGTGGCGGGTCTGGGGGTGTTGCTCTTCCTGTCAGACAAACTCATCGGCGGCAGCTGGCAGGCCAGCCTGGGTGATTTGACGCTGCTCGTCGCGGCCTGGTTTTTCTCCTACTACACCGTCAGCGCCAAGCCTTTGATCGAGCGGCTCGGAGGCGTCACGGTGATGACCTACGCCACGCTGTTGGGCAGCGCACCTGTGGTTCTGGTGAGCATGCCTGCCGGAATGGCGGTCGATTGGTCCCAGGTCAGCGCCGCCATCTGGGCGGGAACCCTGTGGGCCGTACTCGTTGCGGCATTTCTCGGCTGGATGGTCTGGGGCTGGGTTAATGCGGTGCGCGGTGTGGCGCGCAGCGCGCCGCTGATGTACCTGATGCCGCCGGTGGCCGGCCTGGTGGCCTGGGCGGTCACCGGTGAGCGCTTCACCGCGATCAAGCTCATCGGCGCGGCCATTACCTTGGCCGGCGTAGCGCTGGCTCAGCTCACCTCAAGGTCGCCGCGCGACCCGGCGCTCGACACCGTGTTGGAAACGGTGCGCGAGGCGCCTGCGCCGGTGGATTGAATGCGCTGTGATACTTGGGTGGGATTCAGGACGGCCCAACGCGCAAGAACCGTGTACGCTGGCGTGCCGTCAAGAGGGGATCGACCATGACTCATCTGCATTTGTGTGCCGCCGCTCTGCTCACCCTGCTGGTCGCCTGCTCCAAGCCGAGCGAGGACGTGGCGTCGCCAAAGGGCGCCGCGGCGTCGACGGAGCACGGCGCGGTGGCCTGGAAACATGCCGCCACCGACGCGCAGGTCGATGCCGCATTCGCGCAAGCGCGCCAGGACGGCAAGCCACTGTTTCTCTATTGGGGCGCGAAATGGTGCCCGCCCTGCAATCAGCTGAGCGCGACGCTGTTCAACCGCAACGATTTCATCGAACGCTCGCGCGCATTCGCACCGGTCTACATTGACGGCGACAGCCCCGGCGCGCAAAAGCTCGGCGCACGTTTCAAGGTGCGCGGCTATCCGACGATGGTGGTGTTCAATGCGCAGGGCACCGAGCTGACGCGCCTGCCCGGCGAGGTTGACGCCGAGCAGTACACGCAGGTGCTGACGCTGTCGATGAACGCCGAGCGCCCGGTGGCGGCGGTGCTCTCCGACGCGCGCGCCGGTGGAAAGAGCCTGAGCGCGAACGATTGGCGGCTGCTCGCCTTCTATTCGTGGGAGACCGACGAACAGCAGGTGATCGCCAAGGACGAGCTTCCCGCGGTGCTAGCTCAGATCGCCGCGGCCTGCCCGGCCGAGCACGACGACGCATCGATGCGCCTCGCGCTCAAGGCCCTGGCCGCGACGCCCGCGAACGGCAAACCCGCCCAGTCCGATGCCGCGATGCTGGCGCGGGTGATGCGCCTGCTCGGCGAACCGACGCGCTCACGAACCCACATGGATGTGCTGGGCAACCACGCGGTTGACCTGGTACGAGCCTTGGCGGCGGCGCAAACCGCACCCCGCGGCCAACTGCTCGTGGCGCTCGACGCTGCCTTGCGCAGGTTCGAAGCCGATGCCACGTTGTCGCGCGCCGACCGCTTGACAGCGCTGTTTGCCCGCGTCGAACTGGCGCGGATCGACGCGCCCAAGGACAGTCCGGCGCCCGCCTTGCCCGCACCGCTGCTTGCCGAGGTGCGAGAGCACATTGCTCGCGCCGATCGTGAAATCACCAATGGCTACGAGCGCCAGGCGGTGATTCCATTTGCCGGCCATGTGTTGCAGCAGGCCGGGCTGCTCGATGAGTCAGACGCGTTGTTGCAGGCCAACCTGGCGAAGAGCCATTCGCCCTACTACCTGATGTCGGCACTGGCGAGCAACGCGAAGAAGCGTGGTGACAAACCCGGCGCGCTGCGCTGGTCTGAGCAGGCCTTCGAGACGAGTGTCGGCCCCGCGACGCGTTTGCAATGGGGCGCGAGTTATGTAGGCGCGCTGGTCGAACTGGCGCCACAAGACGAAGCGCGCATCGAAAAAGCCGCCACGCGGCTGCTCGAAGAAGCCGCAACCCAGCCCGATGTTTTTTACGAGCGCAGTGCCCGCTCATTGCAGCGCGTGGGCGGACGGCTGCACGCCTGGAACAAGGACGGCGCCCACGCCGCGGTGCTCGCTCGCTTGCAAGCGCGGGTTGACGCCCTGTGCGCCGCACTCCCGGCGGCGGACGCGCAACGCAAGGTGTGCGAGGGTTTGCTCAAACCGACGACGAACAAAGGTGACGCGTGAGTGCCGCTCAAAGTGACGCCTGCGTGACGCATGAGCACGGCAACTGAGAAACACGGCGCCGGCAAAGCCGCGCTGATCGTCGGTGCTGGCGACGCCACCGGCGGCACCATCGCCCGGCGCTTCGCCCGCGAGGGTTACGCGGTATGCGCGACGCGCCGAACCGCGGCGAAGGTCGAGGCGCTCGTCGAGCGGATTCGCGCTGAAGGCGGTTCCGCGCATGGATTTGCATCGGACGCACGGGTGGAGGCCGAGGTCACGGCGCTGGTCGAGCGCATCGAGCGTGACATCGCGCCGCTCGACGTGGTGGTCTTCAACATCGGTGGCAATGTGCGCTTTGGCATCACCGACACCACCGAGCGCGTGTATCGCAAGGTCTGGGAAATGGGCGCACTGGCGGGGTTTCTCGTGGGTCGCGAAGCGGCGCGGGCGATGCTGCCGCGTGGGCGTGGCACGATCCTGTTCACCGGCGCGACGGCGAGCCTGCGTGGCGCGGCGGGTTTCGCGGCATTCTCCGGCGCGAAGCACGCGCTGCGCTCGCTCGCGCAAAGCATGGCGCGCGAGCTGGGGCCGCAAGGCATTCATGTGGCGCATGTCATCATCGACGGCGCGATCGACACCCAGTTCATCGCTGAGAACTTTCCGCAGCGTTATGCGCTCAAGCCCCAAGACGGCATCTTGAATCCCGACGCCATCGCCGAGAGCTATTGGCAGCTGCACCTCCAGCATCGCAGCGCGTGGACGCATGAACTCGATCTGCGACCTTGGTTGGAAACGTTTTGAGGGCCATTCCATGCCACGCAGCGTTGAGTTCTACTTCGATTTTGGCAGCCCGGCGAGCTACCTGGCCTATACGCAGCTGCCGAAGCTCGCTGCCGAGTGCGGCGCGCAAATCGTCTGGCGGCCGATGTTGCTCGGCGGGGTCTTCAAGGCCACCGGCAATGCGAGCCCGGCCACCGTGCCGGCAAAAGGCCGCTGGATGTTTGGCGACTTGACGCGCTGGGCGAAGCGCTATGGCGTGCCGTTTGCGCACAACCCGCACTTCCCGGTGAACACGCTGACTTCGATGCGAATGGCCACCGGCCTACAGATGACGAGGCCCGCGGAGTTCTCGCGGTACTGCGACGCGATGTTCGGCGCGATGTGGTGCGATTCGCGCAATCTGGGGGATCCGGAGCAGCTTGCCGCGACGCTCACCCAGGCCGGGCTGGACGCGCAGGCCATGCTTGCCCTGGCAGCCCAAGCCGATGTGAAAGCGCGGCTGATCGCAACGACCGACGAGGCCGTGGCACGCGGCGTTTTCGGCGCGCCGAGCTTCTTCGTCGGCGATCAGCTGTTCTTTGGCCAGGACCGGCTCGACTTCTTGCGCGAGGCGCTGCGCTGAGCGCGCGGCGTGCAAGGCTAAACTTGAACTGCCTCACATCCGCCGCGCGACGCGAGCGCCACAAGCAAGGACCACCATGATTCTCGAAATCGCCGACATCCGCATCACCCCGGGCAAGGGCAAGGAATTCGATGCCGCGATCAAACTCGGTGTCGAATCCGTAGCGTCAAAAGCCAAGGGATTTCGTGGCTACAAAGTCAATCGCGGAATCGAGTCACCGGACTGCTACATCCTGATGATCTATTGGGACACGCTTGAGAACCATACGGTGGACTTTCGCCAGGGCCCGCTGTTCCCGCAGTGGCGCGCCATTGTGGGCCCCTACTTCGCGGTTCCGCCGTCAGTGGAGCATTTCGAACTGGTGGCCAAATCGGCCTGAGCACCGCGGCCCTCAGGGCCCGAGCAGCTGCTGATTCTGGGTCACGACGCCGCTAGCGCCCGCCCGCCACGTCGAGCATGGACCCGGTGGTGTAACTCGCCTCGTCGGACAGCAGCCAAACAATCGCCTGCGCGACCTCCATGGCGCTGCCGGCGCGTTGCATCGGCACCTGAGGCGCGACCTGTCGTGCCCGATCGGGCAGGCCACCCGAGGCGTGAATCTCGGTGTCGATGATTCCGGGCCGCACCGCGTTCACCCGTATGCCTTCCGTGGCGACTTCCTTGGCCAGGCCGAGCGTGAAGGTGTCGATCGCCGCCTTCGCGGCGGCGTAGTCGACGTATTGACCCGGCGAACCCAGGCGCGCCGCGGCCGAGGACAGGTTGACGATGGCCCCACCCGCCCCACCCTTCGCGGTGGACAGGCGCCGCACCGCTTCTCGCGCGCAAAAGAAGCTGCCAAACACATTGATCGCGAACATGCGCTGCAAGCGCTGCGCATTCATCGCATCGACGCGGCTCGGCAGGTCGATCACGCCCGCGTTGTTGACCAGCGCACCCAGCGCTGGCAGCTCGGCGTCGATGCGTTTGAACATCATGTCCACCTGGGTGCTGTCGGCCACGTCGGCCTGCAGCGCCAAGGCCTTGCCACCCGTTGCGCGAATCGCGCTCACGACGCGCTGCGCGGCGGCGGCGTCGCTGGCGTAGTTCACGGCCACCGCCCAGCCGCCCTGGGCGCAGAGCTGAGCCGTGGCCGCGCCGATGCCACGGCTGGCGCCGGTCACGAGGACCGTGCGTGGTGCGTCCCGCGCCTCAGTCTTCACTTTCCCTGCCCTCCGCGGCGTCGTCGCCGCGCGTGGCCATGAGAGCCTTGTCGTCGAGGGCGGCCTGCAGTGCCGAGACGCCTTCAAGATAGCGTTCCATGTCGGCCGGGCGTGCCAGACGCAGTGCCGGCGGGTACAGGTGGCTCATGTACAGCTCCTCACCGAAGCGATCATTGCGCTGCACGTTGAACCACAGCGTCAATGCGACGGCCACGGCGGTCCCGGCAAACGCGGCGAAGCGCATCAGGCGTGGCCGTGACAGCTCGACGGCGAGCAGGTGGTAATACAGCGTGGCCGCCGCGATGGCGTAGGTCGCGACAAAACTGAAATTGCTGATCCATGGCCATGACAGCGCGAACGCCAACAGACCTGGCAGGTGGTCGACGATCACGATCGCGATGCCCGCGAACAGGAACACCCGCAAGTGCCAACCGAAGCGGGCCTGCCGCGTGAAGGTCTTCGACAACAAGGCCCACAGACCGCACCACACCGCGGTGACGGAGACCGCCGCGAGCAGCAATCCGGCGCTGGCCCGCCCCAGGGCATCGGGGTCGGTGTCGAGGTAGGTGCTGAACATCAGCATCGCCAGCAGGACACCGGCCGCCACCAGGCTGGGCACCCAACGCCGGCTGCGCGTGGCCAAGCCGGCCAGCGGCAACTCGGCAGGCACGGGTTGCGCCGCGCTGCGCAGGCGCAGGCGGGTGCGACCCACCGTCAGTTCGAGCGGTTCAGCGTCCACCGCCCAGCGGTGCTGTTCGCCCGCGTGCAGGCGGCGCCGGCCGATTTGCACGCCGTTGCTGGTGGTATCGACCGTGAGTTGCAAGCCTTCGTCGCCGGCTTCCACGCGGAAGTGATGGGCGGCAACGAACGGATCCGACAACACCATGTGGTTGTCCAGCGCCCGCCCGACGCGCAACGGCCAGCGACGCACGACGACGCAATCGCGCGCCTGGCCGTCGCGATCCACCGTTTCGAGAACGGCTACGGCACCCATGCGTACGACTCCAGGTAGTGGCGCGCCAGTTTCAAGGCGTTGGCGTAATTCACGCCCTGCGCGTCAAAGCGCCCTTGCACGCCGGCATCGGCCTGGTCGAGTGTGGCGGCGAGCACGGACACGTCGTACAGCCCGGCGAGCTTGCGATACGCGCGCAAACACGTCACGACACGGAGCAGGAGGCCGGCGCGGTCGAGGTAGTCCTCATGGCACATCGGCTTGGTTTGGTGTTGGGCGCTCAAACGCCCGAACGACTCGTTGCGAAAACTCGCCGAGTGGCGCGCGGCAAAGCGCAATCCGCCGAGTTTCGATCCGTCGTAACTCTCATGGCGCACCGACAGGGCGCCGGTGTTGAACTCGCCGACAAAAATGCGCGTGTCCATCACGCAGTCGGAACGCTCCACATCCAGGCCGCCGGTGCGCGAAGGCTCACTGCTGCCCCAACAGCGCATGAAGCCGTCCGCGGGCACCGGAACGCGGTAGCGCAGGTGCGTCGCCGGCTTGAAGCCCTGCGCAATGAAGCGCTCGGTGAGCAGCTCCTGGTGTGCCGTCAACTGCTCGCGCACCGTCGCATGTGCCGGCACCTCCAGCGGCTTGGCACCCCGGCCACGTTGCAGCAACGCCGCGGCGAACGTCGCCGGCACGAGGAAACTGACCTGCTCGCCATCGACGCGTCGCGCCACATTCACACCGATCACCCGGCCCTCCTGGTCCAGCGCCGGCCCGCCGCTCATGCCGCCACTCAAGGCGCCGCCGAAGAAGATCTGCGGGTAGAAGCTGCGCTTGACCATGCCGTTGTAGTTGCCCTCCGTCACGGCAAAGCCCACGTCCAGCGGGTTGCCCAGCGAATAGATGCGCTCGCCTTGCCCCAGGGCCCGCGCTTCATCGCGAAACGCCAGCGCGTCGAACGTCCGGGTTTGCGCGTCACCGGCCTTGAGCAAGGCCAGATCGTGCAGCACATCGATTTGCAAGATGCGCACCGGCGCCTCGCGTCCGTCGGCCGTGACGTAGACCAGGTCGTGCCGATCGGGCTTGAGCGCGGCTTCGCTGACCACATGGAAGTTGGACAAGATCAAGCCGTCGGCGGAGACGAAGAAGCCTGAACCCACTGACGTCTGGCTCGCCCGGCCCTTCAGTACCGTGCGGATCTGCACGAGCTGCGAACGTGCTTGCTCGTAGACCTTGCGGGCGGAAAGCGATACCGATGCGGGTGTGGTGGGCGCCGCCGCAGGAGGGTCACTGGGCGCCTGGCCCCCGGCCGATGCTGCGCACAGCAAGGCAGCCCATGTCGCGACCCAACGGGTAAGGTTCATCGGCGCGCATTTTACGGGGCGGCCTATGCCCCCCGGCGGCGAACCCGACGTGCAGCAAGTCACGCGGGTGCGGGGCGCGGCGCGCTGCTGAAATGCTTCGTCACAGACCTTAGTCGCCGCGACAACCAGGGCGCGAACTGAAAGGCACAGTCGGCCTCAGTCTGGAGAACCTTCATGTCGTTTCGATTCCGCCCCGTGAGCACACTAGGCATCAGCGCGCTGAGCGCGGTCATGGTGGTTGCATGTGGCAGTGTTGCCGAAGAACCCACGCCGCTGAGCAGTCAGTCGGCGGCGCACCATGCCGCCAATGGCAGTGTGGTGGGTGCCCAGGCGAGCAGTGCGCTCGACGCGACCTTGTTGACTGCGATGCAGCTCGTACCAGGTACAGCGAGGAAACTGGTCGCGGGGCGCCAAACCGCGCTAACGACCAGCAGCGGCAGACTAGGATGCGCCGGCGGCGGAACCGCGACGATGACGATCAAGGGGGCCAACGCCGTCGAAGAGAACAATGGTCGCTTCGACGCCAACGAGGTCTACCAACTGGCCTTCATCGATTGCCGCGGCGCGGCGGGCCAGGCAGCGCTGAACGGCGCGGTGACGATGAACGTTGTGAGCGCGACCCGAGGCGCGACCGCAGTGACACTCTCGACGACCACGTTGCGAGCCGCGTCAGCGCGTGGCGTGGTGTCGTTCATCGGCAGCGCCGACGTGCAGCGCGCCGTGGTCAACAGCGGACAGAGCAGCAAGGCGACGACGCGCGTGACCGCGGCCGGCCTGGACATCACAGCCGACTCGGACGGCGGAACGGGCAACTTCACGTTGAGCAATGTCGATCTGACGCGCGAGGCAAACTACTTTGCCGGGGCCTTGCTGTCCACGAGCCATGGCGGGTCGCACGGGCTGGCAGGAGAGTTTGCCGGCCAGGCATTCGACTACAACGTCGCCACCCAGGACGGGGCGACCTTTGACGCCCATGGCGTTCCGAAGCACGGCACCTGGGTGGTCACGTTGCGCAGCCAGACCGTACTGGTCACGGTGGTCAACGGTTCGATGCGCGTTGAGATCGACGAGGCCAAAGACGGCACCATCGATCGCAGTTTCTCGCTGCCGCTGGGGCTGTTCGGCGCCGACGCTGGCTGAACCGCCAGCGTTCGCCGCATCTGGCGTCGGACGCTGGCGCCTGCACGGCTAAACAGCCCCACGGCGCGAGGCGGGCTGTGCTTGCTACAGTCTGCCCCTGCCGTTTCCTCGGGGCCTGACCATGCAACGCCGCGCTTTCACTCTCTCCGCTGCATCGTCGCGATCGTGACCGGTGACGCGACATTCATCCGCGTGCGCGGCGCACGCACCCACAACCTGAAGAACATCGACCTCGACATTCCGCGCAACAAGCTGGTCGTGATCACCGGGTTGTCGGGCTCGGGCAAGAGTTCGCTGGCGTTTGACACGCTCTATGCCGAAGGCCAGCGCCGCTATGTGGAAAGCCTGAGCGCCTACGCGCGCCAGTTCCTGCAATTGATGGACAAGCCCGATGTCGACACGATCGAGGGGCTGAGCCCGGCGATCGCGATCGAGCAGAAAGCCACCTCGCACAACCCGCGCTCGACGGTGGGTACCGTCACCGAGATCCACGACTACCTGCGCCTGCTGTTCGCGCGTGCCGCCACGCCCTATTGCCCGGAGCATCACCTGCCGCTGCAGGCGCAAAGCGTGAGCCAAATGGTTGACGCCGTGCTCGCCTTGCCGCAGGGCACGCGTCTTATGGTGCTGGCGCCGGTGGCGCGCGACCGCAAGGGCGAGTTCGCTGATCTCTTCGCGCAGATGCAGGCGCAGGGCTTCATCCGTTTTCGCGTCGATGGCGGCCTCTTCGAAGCCACTGACCTGCCCAAACTGAAGAAGACGGAAAAGCACGATATCGATGTCGTGATCGACCGGCTTAAGGTTCAACCCGGCTTGGAGCAACGGCTGGCGGAGAGTTTCGAAGCCGCGCTGCGCATCGCCGAGGGGCGAGCCGTGGTTGCTGAGCTGGATGTGGCGCCGGCCCCTGTCGGCGCGCCCCGCGAGCATCTGTTCTCAAGCAAGTTCGCTTGTCCGCATTGCAACTACTCGCTCGCGGAACTCGAGCCACGGCTGTTTTCGTTCAACTCGCCGGTGGGCGCTTGCCCGGGCTGCGCGGGGCTGGGCCAAACGACGGTGTTCGATGCGCAGCGCGTCGTTGCTTTTCCGTCGCTGAGCCTGGCCAGTGGCGCCGTGAAGGGCTGGGACCGGCGCAATGGCTACACGTTCTCGCTGCTGGAAAGCGTGGCGAAGCACTATGGTTTTGATATCGACAGCCCCTTCGACGCGTTGCCCGCCCAGGCGCGCCAGGTGTTTTTGTACGGCTCGGGCAGCGAGGCGATCGAGTTTGTCTACGAAGCCGAGAGCGCGAGCGGGCGCAAACGCAGCGTGAAGCGAGCGCATCCGTTCGAGGGCATCTTGCCGAATTTGGAGCGCCGCTACCGCGAAACCGAATCGGCGGCGGTGCGCGAGGAGCTGGCACGGTTTCAGGCGGCGCGGCCATGCCCTGAATGCGCTGGGTCGCGCTTGCGGCGCGAAGCGCGCAACGTGTTCTTGGTGGGTGAGGCGGCGACGGACAAGCCGCAAGCCATCTTCCAGGTCGAGCACTTCACGCTGCGCGAATGCCTCGACTACTTCGACGCGCTCGCACTGCGCGGCGCGAAAGCCGAGATCGCCGCACCGGTGCTGCGCGAGATTCGCTCGCGCCTGCGGTTTCTGAATGACGTCGGGCTCAACTATCTGAGTCTGGACCGCAGCGCTGACACGTTGTCGGGCGGCGAGGCGCAACGCATCCGGCTCGCGTCGCAAATCGGCTCAGGCCTGACCGGCGTGCTCTACGTGCTCGACGAACCGAGCATCGGCCTGCACCAGCGCGACAACCAGCGCCTCATCGGCACCTTGCGCCACTTGCGCGACATCGGCAATACGGTGATCGTCGTCGAGCACGACGAGGATGCGATCCGCCAGGCCGACCATGTGATCGACATGGGCCTGGGCGCGGGAATTCACGGCGGGCGGGTGATTGCCGAAGGCACACCGCAGGCGATTGCCGCGCACCCGGAATCGCTGACCGGGCGCTACCTGTCGCGCGCGCTGCGAATCGAGGTGCCGAGCGGCCGGCGTGCGCAGACGCCCGGCGGTGCCGCGCCCTGCATCCGCATCGTCAACGCGCGCGGCAACAACCTGAGGGGCGTGACCGTCGACATACCCGTGGGCCTGCTCACCTGCGTTACGGGTGTGTCGGGCTCGGGCAAGAGCACCCTGGTGAACGACACGCTCTTCGCGAGCGTCGCCCGCAAGCTCTACAGCAGCGCGCTTGAGATCAAACCCTGCGACGCCATCGAGGGGCTGGACGCGTTCGACAAAGTCATCAACGTCGATCAAAGCCCGATCGGCCGCACGCCGCGCAGCAACCCCGCCACCTACACGGGGCTGTTCACGCCGATCCGCGAGCTGTTCGCCGAAATGAATACGGCGCGCGAGCGCGGTTACGGCGCCGGGCGCTTCAGCTTCAATGTGGCCGGCGGTCGCTGCGAAGCCTGCCAGGGCGACGGCGTGCTCAAGGTCGAGATGCACTTTCTGCCCGATGTCTATGTGCCCTGCGACACCTGCCACGGCCGGCGCTACAACCGCGAGACGCTCGATGTGCTCTACAAGGGCAAGAACATCACCGAGGTGCTGGCGCTGACGGTGGAGGAGGCGCATGCCCTGTTCAACGCGGTTCCCAACATCGCGCGAAAGCTGCAAACCCTGCTTGACGTGGGCCTGGGCTATGTGCATCTCGGCCAGAGTGCCACCACGCTGAGCGGCGGCGAAGCGCAACGCGTCAAACTCGCGCTCGAACTTTCGAAACGAGATACCGGCCGCACGTTGTATATCCTGGATGAGCCGACGACGGGCTTGCACTTCGCGGACATTGCACTGCTGCTGCGTGTGCTGCATCAGTTGGTGGACGCCGGCAACACCGTCGTGGTGATCGAGCACAACTTGGATGTGATCAAGACGGCCGGCTGGATCGTCGACATGGGGCCCGAGGGCGGCGCGGGTGGCGGCGAGGTCGTGGTGTGCGGCACGCCGCAGCGTGTGGCAGAGCATGCGACGAGCTACACCGGGCGCTACCTGGCGCCGCTGCTGCGCGACTGAACCGCGGCAACACCGTAGACTGCGCACGCCTCGCCGATTTCATCGCTTTTGCCGGAGCCCGCCATGCCCCTGACCGTTGACTACTACTTCGCCCCGCAGTCGCCCTACGTCTATCTCGGGCACGAACGCTTCACCGAACTGGCGCGTGCCGCGGGTGCTGCGGTGAAACTATTGCCGATCGACCTGGGTGGCAAGGTGTTTCCAATCTCTGGCGGCTTGCCGCTGGCCAAGCGCGCGCCGCAACGCCAAGCCTATCGGCTCGTGGAATTGAAGCGCTTCAGCGAATTCCTGGGTCAGCCGCTCAATCTGATGCCAAAGTTCTTTCCTGTCCCCGGCGATGATGCGGCCCGGCTCATCATTGCAGTGGACCAGATGGACGGCAACGCCGCGGCGCTGGCACTCACCGGGGCGATGTTGCGCGCCGTCTGGGCGCAGGAGCGCAACATTGCGGACGCGCAGGAGCTGGCCGAAATGCTCGCGACGCTGAAGTTGCCCGAGCGGCGCCTGGACGATTCGCACGCGGCGAGCGTTCAACAACGCTATGACGCCTGCACCCAGGCGGCGATCGAGACCGGCGTCTTCGGCGCACCGAGCTATGTGATCGACGGCGAAATCTTCTGGGGCCAGGATCGCCTGGAATTCGTGCAGCGCCGTCTGGCCCGGGGCTGAAAGGTTTGCGTTGACAGCCCGCTGGCGCTGCGGCGGGGAAACCTGGACGAAAAAAAGCCGGCGACTCGCACCGGCTTTGCACGATCTCGAAGCCTGGCGGCTTACTTGAGATGCGCGTTGATCAGCTTGGTCATCTCGAACATCGAGACTTGCGCCTTCTTGAAGATTTCCTTCAGCTTGGCGTCGGCATTGATCATGGTGCGCTTGGCCGAATCCTGCAGGCCATTTTTCTTGATGTAGTCCCAGACCTTCTTCGTCACCTCGGTACGCGGCATCGGGTTGCTGCCAATCACCGCAGCCAACATCGCGCTGGGCGTCATCGGCTTCATGAACGCGGCGTTCGGGGTGCGCTTCTTGGCTGGCGCCTTGGCCTTCTTGGCCGGGGCCTTCTTCGCTGCCGCCTTCTTGGCCGGAGCCTTCTTCGCTGCCGCCTTCTTGGCCGGAGCCTTTTTCACTGCCGCCTTCTTGGCCGGGGCTTTCTTCGCTGCCACTTTCTTAGCAGCCTTCTTCGCAGTTGCCATTTCAATTCACTCCATCAAGTAGGTTGTTGATGTGCTCGGGTTGGGCGAGAACCGCATGGGTTCTCATTTCTCCATAGCACCGTGCGGTGCGAATAGTACTGCGTGTATGCAGCATTGCAAAGCGGTTTTCACTCTGAAAGCGCTCAATCCTCCGAGGAGAAGGCCTGTTTTGTCGCGCTCACGCGTCAACGCGCTCGCTCGCGGCGACATCCGCGCAGGCGAACCCGTGATGCCGCGGGAACACGCACCGCGCGGCACGAGCCTTGAACGACGCCGGCCGCACGCGTTGCCGGTATGCTGTGGGCATGCTGAAAATCGTGCTTCGTTGGCTGCTGCTTGCGAGCGCACTGCTGCTGGTGGCGCATCTGTACCCCGGCGTGGAGGTGAAGAGCTTCGGCGCGGCGATGCTCGCCGCATTTGTGTTGGGCCTGCTCAATTCGCTGCTGCGCCCGATCCTCGTGCTGTTGACGCTGCCGGTGACGCTGCTGACGCTGGGCCTGTTCTTGTTCGTCATCAACGCGCTGATGTTCTACTTTGCTTCGCACATGCTCGACGGACTGCAGGTCACCGGTTTCGCGGCGGCCTTGATCGGCTCGCTGATCTACAGCCTGTGCGGCATGGTCATCGACACGGCGATGGAGAGGCTCTTCGCGCCACGCGTGTGAATTGCCTGCTGGCGCGCGGGCGCTGCCCGGCCACCCCGCAGCCGCTCGCGCTCACCTAGATTCGTTGGCCGCGCGTTCGTCAGCCGCAATCTGGCGGCGTTGGACTTCGATTTGGCGCAGGCGCGCGTCGATCACCGAGGCGTCGATGAAATCAACAGTGGCGCCGCTGCGAGCGCTGCGCTGGCCGGCGCGCAGCCGGTCCACGGCACCGTTCAAGTCGCCCAGCGCGAGGCGCACTTCAGCCTCAGCGCGCATCGCCCGCAGGGGCTGGCCGAGATGGCCCCAGGCCTGACCCAGTTGCGCCCACGCCGCTGCATCGCGCGGGTGCAGCGCGAGCCAGGTCTGCAATCGGTCGGCGGAGCGTTTCAATGCCGCGGTGTGGGTGGCTGCGTCAGCGCTTGACGTGCCCGCCGCTCCCGGAGCGCGCGTCGCCAAGGCGAGTGCGACTTGCGCTTCAAGCAGCATCGCGGGGCGCGAGGTGCCGTCAACAAACGGCTGCAACGCGGCTGCGGCGCGTGCGGCGTCGCCGCGCTCGAACAGCGATTGCGCGGCCAGCAGGGCGACGCTGCGCGCGACGCGCACGCCCCGCCCGTCGCCGTTGGCGAGGCGGGTCGCGAGCGTCAAGGCAGCGTCGGCGCGCGGCCAGTCACGCAGCAGCGTGGACGCCAACGCGCTGCTGTACGCAGCGCCCAAATGCTCCGCGGGCGTGGCGCCGGGGCGATCGCTATCCATCGCCTGCCAGCGGCGCAAGGCGTCGACCCGGCTGTCCATCAAGACGCGCGCGCGCGCCTGCGCCAAGGCGTGCTCGAAATCTGGGCGCGCCGCCGACAGCTGGCCGGTGCCGAGACGCGAACGCGCTTCGCCGATGCGCTCTGAGCTCAACGGGTGGCTGCGCAGATAAGGGAACGCGCCGCTGTCATTCAACCGCGACGACTGGTCGAGCTTCTCGAACATCGCCGCCATGCCCCCGGGCGCGAAGCCCGAGCCGGTCAACAGCGAAAAACCGATGCGATCGGCCTCGCGCTCCATGTCGCGCGAAAAGTTCAACTGGCCTTGTATGGCCGCCGCCTGTCCACCGACGATCAAGGCGTTTGCCGCGTCGACAGAATTGCTGCGCGCCGCGGCGAGCACGCCCAGAATCATCGCCGCCGCGCCGATCAGCGACTGGCGCTTCCCCACGGCGATGCTGCGCGCGATGTGGCGCTGCGTCACGTGCGACAGCTCATGCGCGAGCACCGAGGCGAGCTCATCCCGGCTCGTCGTCAGGGCAATCAGGCCGAGATACACGCCCACATAACCGCCGGGCAGCGCGAACGCATTGATCGCGCGATCGCGCACCAGAAATGTTTCCCAGGCGAAGCGCTGGTCGACATCGGCGCTGATGTTGCCGCTGGCGCGCGCCTGCGCCATCAGGGGCTCCCAGAGCGACTCGATGTAGTCGAGCAGCACCGGGTCGTCGAGGTAATCCGGATCGCGCCGAATTTCGCGCATCACCTGGTCGCCGAGCTTGCGCTCGGTGCCGATGCCAAAATCTTCCGATTCGGTGTCGCCCAGCGCGGGCAGATTCACTTGGGCAACGGTGGCCGGGCAGACACTCGTGGCCAGCACTGCGCCCGCACAAAGCGCGGCCAGCCAGCGCGGCTGGCGGCGGCAAAGCGGGCGGATGCGCGGTGTTGTGGACACGTCGGTTCTGTTGGGGAAGGCGCGTGCGATGCTGCGGCGCGCGGTAGGCGTGGCTATCATGCCGCACATTCGTTTCCCAGGTGTTTCCAGCCATGTCCCCAGCCGCCGACTCGCCGCTCACGCATTTCGACGCCCAGGGCCAGGCGCACATGGTGGATGTGTCGGCGAAAGCCGAGACGCACCGAACCGCGCGCGCCAGCGGCGTGATCCGCATGCAGCCCGCGACGCTGGCGCTGATCGAGGCGGGATCGGCAAAGAAGGGCGACGTGATCGGCGTGGCACGCATCGCCGCGATTCAGGCGGCGAAGCGTACGTCGGAGCTGATCCCCTTATGCCACCCGCTGCCGATCACACGCGTCGCGGTGGAATTTGAAATCGACCGTGCCGGCGTGGCCGTGCGATGCACCGCGCAAGTCGAAACGCTGGGGCGAACCGGCGTCGAGATGGAAGCGCTGACCGCAGTGCAGATCGGCTTGCTCACGGTCTATGACATGTGCAAGGCTGCGGACCGTGGCATGGTGATGGGCGAGATCCGCGTGCTCGAAAAGCACGGCGGCAAGTCGGGCGATTGGGTGGCGCCCGTGGCGAGCTGAAACTACCTGAAGTCTTTGAACGTGAACTTGCGCTGCGGCGCGAAGCATTGGTACGGTTTGTCTGTGTCGCTCAGGTTCAGGTCGCTGCACGGCGCAAAGTAGGCCACCGACTGCGCATCGCGAAACTCCTTCAGGCGCTGTGCGACGTACTTGGCGCGTTCGCTGTCGCCGGTGGCGTGAAGCGCATTCGCCCACGCCATCATCAGCCGGGTGTCGAGCAGATAGTGCGCCGCGCGTTGCGCGGCGGCCAGCGCTTGCGCCGGGTCATCCGATGTCGTCGCTGCAGCGTAGTCGGCGTGGTGCGAGAAGAATACGCTGCGTTGCCCCTCCGCGATGCGTTCGGCGAGCGGCGCAGCGTTTTCGCCAGGGGCGAAGATGACGACGACTTTGAAGTAGTCGTAGATCAAGTACGCGGCGCCGAGCATCAATGCGATCGATGCGACACGAAGACTCGCCACTTGTCTGGTCGCCGGTGACGATGCCGTTGGCGCGTGCTCTTGGCGACTCGGACCTCCTAGGCAAATGCCAAGCGCGAATGCCGCCGGCAACAGGAAGTAGGCGTACCACAGCGGATACTCGAGCAAGCTGTGCACGAGCACGAGCAGCAGCATGACGAACGCGGCGCGCTGCGGTGGGACGCTGTCAAGGGGCGTTACCGGCAGCGAGCTATTGCGCGCAGCGAAGAACAGTGCCCAGCCGAGCAAAACCAGCACCGCACCCGCCAAGGGCAGCCCCAACTCAACGGCGAACTGGAGCGGCAGGTTGTGCGCGTGGTCGAAGAACTCCCCCGAGCGGACCGAAAACTCCGTCAGCGACCAGGCCAGATTAAGTTCGCCGGGTCCGACTCCGAGCCATGGCAGGTCGCGAATCAGAGCGATCATGTTGGCCCACAAGTCCCAGCGCGAAGTGGTTAATGCACCTGCAGCTGCGTAGCGTGCCGCACCTCCAAAGACCTGTTCGTTGAAGTGAGCCCATGCAGCAGCGCCGGCCCACAACAGCGCATACGCCAAGGGAGCCAACAGCAGGGAGGCTCGGGCGCGGCGGCTCAAGCTGCGGTCAAGAAGCCCCCAAAGCGCCACCACCAGCACGCCGACGATTCCGGTGCGCGAGCCGCTGAGTACGACGCCGAACATCAGCAGCAGCCCAACTGGCTCCACCGCGAGTTGGCGCAGGGTACGTGTCTCACCCAGCCATAGGGTAGCGATGATGCCCCACAACAACACGGTGCAGAGTTGATTGGCCTGGCGCAGATTGCCCGCCGCACGACCGTCCGCAACACTCGCGATCCAAAACCCATCTATCCAGGGCGCCGCATAGACCTGCGCCACTGCAATGCTGGCATTCGCCGACGCGGCGACCAGCATGCCGACGCACAGCGCCCTAAACGCCTGAGTGCGGCAAGCTGCTTGCTCCAGCGTGGCGCCGCCAATGGCCGCGAGCATGGCAGCGGCGATCATGCCCGCAGTGGAGAGCGCCAGCGAACCGGGCAGACTAGTCCACCAGGGAGAGACCAGGGTTGTCACCAACAGCAGCAGCATCGCGACCGCAAGGGCCTTCAGTCCAGTGGGCCACGGGCCGCGACGCGCGGATAGCGTCGTCGCAATCAGCGCAAGAAGCGCGCCCCAGCCGAGTAGGGCCAACGCTTGGTTGAAAAAGGTCGCCGTGGGTGGAAGGTTGGGCGCGATCAGCGTCGGGACTGCGATCGCCGCGCACGCCGCAAGGCTCAAGGTGACACTGCGCGGGTTCAATGCCTGAGTACAAGATGGTGAGGACAAGGGAAGCACGGGCACCATTGTGTACGCGGCCTTGCACTCAAGCGACTACCATCAATGCTTGGTTCAAGACCGATTCGACGGAGGCAATTCCATGCCACCGAAGCCGCCGTCAATCAGTGATGCGACGCGGCTCAGTTTGCAGCGCAGACGAATCTGACTCAATCAGTTCGAACCAATCTGCTCTAGGAATCTATCTAGCGCCGTATTCGTACTTGCCGCGTAGGAGTCTCGTAATGAAGGGCGGTCAGATCCAGGATGCCGGGAACGCCAGCTCACGTACCTCGGAGTACTTGTTTCCAAGACGGCCCCACCACGTTCGCATTGCATTGCAAACGACGATGTTGTGCACCTTGCAGGCATGCACCAGCACCGCCTTGGCCGCTTCGGGCTGACCGTTCATCGCAGCGGCTTGAGCATAAAGGGAAAGCACATTGGGGTAGGGATAGCGGGAAGCAAGATCGCGAAGAGCGGCAACATCGCTGGCGGGCATATCGTGCTCGATCTTCATCGTGAGTGCGCCGTGGTATGCCTTCCAGCTTTCCAGAATGATCCAGTCTGGCTTTTGCAATTCGGCGGGAGGCTTGCCAACATTAAACGACGCCAAGCGCAGATCGCGCAGTGCCTCCTCTGCATGCACGTACTCCACCGCGATCGCAAGAAGCAGCGTCGCGACCAGAGCAGTTGGGATAGCCAGGGCCAGCTTGGCCGTCCGAATCGAGGTGCCTGAAGCGCCGCCGACGATGCCCATCAACAGGCCCATGGGCACCAGGAAGTAGGCATAGTGCAGCGGGTTCTCAAGCATAGCGTGGAGAAAGACAACAAAGAGCGCAAGCAGCCAGCACCACGATTCCGAATCGCGGCATTGCAGGACGCGCCGGACGAACCATGCAAACAACAGTGCCGCGATCAGCAAGCCGAGCGGCATGCCGTTGTAAATCAGTAAATCGAGCACAAGGTTATGGCTTTGGGTCAGCCATTCGCCTGTTGCTGGATAGAGCGCGGCGGCGCCGAACTGCGCGCTACCCACCTGATTCCAGCCGTAGCCGAACCATGGCGATTGCATTAGCGCGTGCCACAGCGTCTGCCAGTGAGTCCAACGCGTGCCCGCGTCAAGACGAACCAAGGGAACGGCGCCTTCCCAGTCCATCGGCCCGCTCCAATGGACGAAGAGAGCTTCTTGCCAGCGAACCGCAATCGCGAAGAGAACAACGCCGGTCACAACCGCAATGGCGGGTAGGCGCAGCCCCGCTCTGCGCCGCATCAGCAGCCACCAAACCACCAACATTCCGACAGCCAGCCAGCCAGTGCGCGACTGCGTCATGACGACACCCCAGCCCAGCCAGGCTGCACCCAGCGCTGCGCACCAACCATGGATGCGCTGTTTCTCGTACCAGTACAACAAGCCTGCCAGGGCCAGAAGCAGCAGTGTGGACAGATGATTGGACTGACCGATATTGGCAAACGGCCGCCCTCCTTTTGAGGGCATCGTTTCGATCCAGTCGTTCCAGACTGAGGGCCCGAGCCACTGGCACAGGGCGATCCCGGCGGACGCGATGCCCGTCAGCACTAGGCAGGCGGCAAGACCATCGATGAAGTGTTGACGCTTCGGGCTCGCGGCAAGGCTTGCCCCGACGCAAATGCTGACGCCCCAAATCGCAACGTAACTCGCGGCGAGGACCGCGTCGTCAAGATAGCGAATCTGACCTGTAGCTCGCTGAATCAACGGGATCATTGCAACCCCGCACAAGAGGACGGCCAGCCTTGGCCAAACCACGGTGCTGCTGCGGTTGAACGTTGAGACAGCAAGCAGCAAGAGCGAGACTGCAGCCACGGTTTCTTGTTGAAAGGTGGCCCATGGCAGACGATGACCCGGAAACAACCAAGCAAATCCAAGGCAACACAGACCGAGGATGTGCCAAATCGATACGTCTGGGGGGCTGAATCTAGCGGGCAAAAAAGGAGGCCCCGACCAATGGAGGTGTTTAGCCAGGGTAGTCATGTGCGACACAATGGCACCTAAGCACGAAAGCGAAAAAAAGCGGCGTATCGCTACGCCGCCTTCTCCCAGTTGTTTGTCAGCTGGAAATTATCGACAAGTTGCAGGGACGTGCGAAGGGTTGACGGTGCCGACAGGACCGGACGTGCAGAGCCAGGTAATCGCGCCGGTACCTTCTGTCGGAGCCAACGTCATGACCGGGGGCACGGCGGCGCCGGTACCCCGCGTGGTGATCGTGATGTTGCCGTGGGTAGCGCCGCCTGCAGTGTCGATCGTGATCGACGCCACGTAGATCGTAGAAGCGCCGGTGTAACCATGGTTCGAGGCAGACACTGCCGCGAGCCCACCCGCCGACTGCGCCGTCTCGCCGACGGCAAGTTTCGCGGCTGCAGCCAAGCTCAATCCTTCAGCCACCTTGGCCCGAATCGTGTAGTTCTGATACTGCGGCAGCGCAATCGCCGCCAGGATGCCGATGATCGCGATCACGATCATCAGTTCGATCAGGGTAAAACCTTTTTGCACTTGACGTTTCATGTTGGAAAGCTCCATGGGGGTTGGGGGGAACACACCAAAGAGTTGCAGACCTCGTGC
Organism: Burkholderiales bacterium; assembly: GCA_031419715.1. Lineage (GTDB taxonomy): Bacteria > Pseudomonadota > Gammaproteobacteria > Burkholderiales > Burkholderiaceae_C > JAEMQF01. The sequence goes on from JANOLJ010000325.1 coordinate 22,047, forward strand.
CAGCCTGATTGCTGCCCCGATTCGTTGACTTTGCCCGGAAACCTGACGCAAAGGGTCACTGTGAGGCGCGTGAGAATGTCGCGGTTGATTCGGCCCGCCGATTTTCGTCACCTTCGACGAGTGCGATGCGCCCAGGCGCGCCGAGCCTCATCGTTTGCCCGGCGGCGAGTGCGTGGGTGCGATGCGTCATCCCGAGGCGGCCGATCGCTGCCATCACGGCATCCTTCTCGCCCGGCTTGATGTGCGTGATATGCACATCAACACAACCCGCGAGCTGCGCCAGCTCATGGCCGAGATCGGTCGGGCAAAGGTGTTTGCTGACCCGCGCGAGTTGGCGCTCTTCATCGCTGAACGCGGTTTCGATCACCAGGTGCGCAACCCGCAGGTGCCGCAGCCGTTGCCAGAGTGTCGGGTTGGGGCCGGTGTCGCCGGTGTAGATCCACCAGCCGGCTGCGCCGCCATCGACACCGAAGCCAACCGCCGGAACTGTGTGTGACGCGCTCAACACTTCGATGCGCTTGCCGGCCAGCACGAGGATGTCTCCCACCGCAAAGGGAGTCAGCTCAAGCACGGGGCGCGTCGGATCGGGCAGGCGCGTGAAGTCGGGCCAGATGACGCCGTTGAAGATGTGCGCGCGCAGCGCGGCGATCGTCTCGGGCAACGCATGCACCTGAATCGGTGGCCGCCGTTCGGCCTGGCGCAGGCGCATGACGCTGTCGGCGAGCAAGCCGATCGCGAGCACATGGTCCAGGTGCGAATGGCTGATGAGGATGTGGTCGATTCGCGCCAACGCTTCGAGGCTCAGGTCGCCGACGCCGGTGCCGGCGTCGATCAGTACATCGTGCTCAAGCAGGAAGGCAGTGGTCTTGAAACCTGCAGCGATGGCGCCGGAGCAGCCGAGGACTTGGACAATCATGGGGCGGTTGTGGCGCGAGGCTTCGGGGGTTCTGGCCCGGGCGATTCCCGCGCGCTAGGCCCGCATCGTGCCTGGGGCCGCTGACGTATTCAAGGCGTCAATGTCGCGCTTGTTCGACGTTTGGATGTTGGCCGGCGCAGGCCATGGGTCTGCGTGAAGTGGGTCACGGAGTGGCGCGTCATGGCTCGGTGCCACCGGTGGATACCGGCGTTCGCCGGTACGACGCTTGGGGGTGTTTACGGCTGAACGAACTGCATCTGCGTGCCGGCAAGTTCGATTACGTCGCCGTTCTTCAGGTGCACGGTTTCGCTGACGACCGGACTGCCATTCACCGACGGGCGCAACGACCCTTCGACGTGCGCGAGCACATAACCACCGGGGCGCTTCGTGATCGATGCCACTTGCACGCCCGGCTTGCCGACCGTCGTGACCACCTTGCTCAGTGCCACTTCGCGACCCGCCGCAGCGCCGTTGAGGACCTTGATCGACGCCGGTGCAGTGGAGCCACCCATCGGCCCAAAGCCCGATGGCCCGAAGCCCGAGGGTTGGGCCGCAGGCAGCGCGCCGGGCTTGAGGATCATCGTCTTTTCGTAATCGGTTCCGTCTTCGACGAGGTACTTGATCTTGTACTTGCCGATCTCCACCGTATCGTTGTGCGTCAGCAGTTGCTTCTTGATCGCCTTGCCGTTGATGTAGGTTCCGTTCGTGCTGTTCAGGTCTTCGATGAAGACGTCGGAGCCGACCATCTGCAGCACGGCGTGCTCGCCACTCACGGCGAGGTTGTCGATGACGATGTCGTTGTACGGACGCCGGCCCAGGGTGGTCTTGTCCTTGGTGATCTGCACCTCCTTGATCACCACACCGTCGAGCGATACCACCAGCTTGCCCATGCTTGCGACCTTTCTGTCTTTATCTTTTTCCGATGGCAGCAGCTACGTCTGGCTGCCTGATCGACCCGTTCAACGCCGGAACGGCCACCACGACCGCGCAGACCCCGCCGGGCCGCGCACCCGAGCAAGGACCACCGAGATATTATCCTTTCCGCCTGCGTCGTTCGCGGCGTCTACGAGCGCCGCCACGGCTTCGGCCAACGATTCGCAGCCGAGCAACACTTGCAGGATGCTCTCGTCGTCAAGCATGTCGGACAAGCCGTCGGAGCATAGCAGGTAGGTATCGCCGGGTAGCACATCGTGCAGGTGCGTCTCCAGCAGGACCGTGTCTTCCACACCCACTGCGCGCGTCACCAAATTTTTGTTCGACGAGAACGCCGCCTGCTCGATCGTGATCAGGCCAGCGTCGATTTGCTCTTGCAGCAGCGAATGGTCGTGCGTGATCTGCGTCAGGCGCCCGGCGCGTAAACGGTAGCCGCGCGAATCGCCCACATGGCCGATCAGCAGGCGCCCCTCGCGAAAGACGCCCATCACGAGCGTCGTGCCCATGCCGGCGTATTGCGGGTTCGAGTTGGCGGCGTTGAAGATGGCGCGGTTCGCGTTGTCGACGCAGATGTCCATCGCGCGGCGCACGTCGGTGTCGGAGGCGTCGCCCGCGGCTTCGGTGAGCCAGCGGCCGAGTTCGCTCTTGATGAACGAGGTGGCCATGCCGCTGGCCACTTCACCCGCGTTGTAGCCACCCATGCCATCGGCCAGGATCATCAGCGCGTTGGCCTCGTCCAGTGCCACCGAGTCTTCATTGTTGTTTCGCGCCCTGCCCGTGTCGGTTGCGCTGAAGAACTCGAGAGTCATGGATGCGGGGGGTGTGGGCAGGGGCGGTCGGAGTTGCGAATTGTGCCTTGGATCGAAGCGCTCAACCAGCGCGGCAACGCACCTGACGCCCGGCGCATGGCCGCAGCATGAGCAATTGTCCGCGAGCTGACACGGGGCCCACGGGTGCTACAAGAGGCGCTTCAACAGCTTGCCCATCTCGGAGGGGTTGCGGGTGACGGTGAAACCGCATTCCTCCATGACCGCAAGTTTGGCGTCAGCCGTGTCGGCGCCGCCCGAGATCAGCGCGCCCGCGTGGCCCATGCGTTTGCCGGGCGGGGCGGTGACGCCGGCGATGAAGCCGACGACGGGTTTCTTCATGTGGGCTTTGCACCAGCGCGCCGCTTCCGCTTCGTCGGGGCCGCCGATTTCGCCGATCATGATCACGGCGTCGGTGCCAGGGTCGTCGTTGAACAGGCGCATCACGTCGATGTGTTTGAGGCCGTTGATCGGGTCGCCGCCGATGCCCACCGCGCTCGACTGGCCGAGGCCGATTTCAGTGAGCTGAGCCACCGCCTCGTAGGTCAGCGTCCCCGAGCGAGACACCACGCCGACGCGTCCGGCCTTGTGGATGTGGCCGGGCATGATGCCAATCTTGATCTGCTCGGGTGTGATCAGCCCCGGGCAATTGGGCCCGAGCAGCAGCGTCTTTTTGGCCCCCGCCGCTTCGCGGGCGCGCATCTTGTTGCGCACCTCGAGCATGTCGCGCACCGGAATGCCTTCCGTGATGCAGATCGCCAGGTCGAGGCCGGCTTCGACGGCTTCGAGAATCGCTGCAGCGGCACCGGCAGGGGGCACATAGATCACGCTGACCGTCGCGCCGGTCTTGGCTGCCGCGTCCTTGACGCTCGCGAAGATCGGAATGCCTTCGAAGTTCTCCCCGGCTTTCTTCGGGTTGACCCCGGCGACGAAACAGTTCTTGCCGTCCGCGTAGTCGCGGCACATGCGCGTGTGGAACTGGCCCGTCTTGCCCGTGATGCCTTGGGTGACGACCTTGGTGTTCTTGTCGATAAGGATGGACATGGGCGGGTTCCTTGGGCGCTGACGGTCGAGTGGCCGGCTGAAGCTATTTGAGCGCGGCCATGACCTTCTCGGCGGCATCGGCCATCGAGTCGGCGCTGATGATGGGCAGGCCGGAACGTTGTAGCAATTGCTTGCCCAGGTCCTCATTCGTGCCTTTCATGCGCACGACCAATGGCACATTCAGGTTGACGGCACGGCATGCGGCGATGATGCCTTCGGCGATCGTGTCGCAGCGCATGATGCCGCCGAAGATGTTGACCAGGATCGCCTTGACCTTCGGGTTGCCCAGCATGATCTTGAAGGCTTCGGTGACCTTCTCCGCAGTGGCGCCGCCGCCGACATCGAGAAAATTGGCAGGCTCGCCGCCGAACAGCTTGATCGTGTCCATCGTCGCCATCGCCAGACCCGCGCCGTTGACGAGGCAGCCGATGTTGCCGTCGAGCTGGATGTACGCCAGATCAAACTTGCTTGCTTCAACCTCAGCGGGGTCTTCTTCGTCGAGATCACGGTAGGCGGTGATTTCGGGGTGGCGAAACAGCGCATTGCTGTCGAAGTTGAACTTGGCGTCCAGAGCCTTCACCAAGCCAGGCTTGCCGTCCACCGAGCCTTCGAGAATGAGTGGGTTGATCTCCGCCAACGTGGCATCGGTCTCCATGTAGCACGCATAGAGCTTTTCCAGCACGTCGACAGCTTGCGCATGCGACTCGGCCGGAATTCCGATGCCGCGCACCAGTTCCAGACCTTGTGCTTCGCTCAGCCCGACCAGCGGATCGACGAATACCTTGATGATCTTCTCGGGCGTCTTGTGCGCAACCTCTTCGATGTCCATGCCGCCTTCCGAGCTGGCCATCAAGGCGACCTTCTGCGTCGCCCGATCCGTGACCACGGCGACGTAGTACTCGTGCTGGATGTCGGCGCCTTCTTCGATGAGCAGTCGCCGCACTTTCTGGCCTATGGGTCCGGTTTGGTGTGTCTTGAGCTGCATGCCCAGAATCTGCCCGGCCAGCAGCTTGACATCATCCATGCTGCGCGCCAGCTTCACGCCGCCGCCCTTGCCGCGTCCGCCAGCGTGGATTTGCGCCTTGACCACCCAGACGGGCCCGCCGAGTTTTTGTGCTGCCTCGACCGCCTCGCGCACGCTGAACGCCGGGTAGCCGCGCGGCACTGGAACGCCGAACTGCCGCAGGAGTTCTTTGCCTTGGTACTCGTGTATCTTCATGGGGGCTCGCTGCTTCAGGGTTCGAATGGCGTCGCGGCACGTGCGAAACCAGCGCACGACAGGTCGAATCAAACCCACCGCGCGCGTCAGCGCGGCAATGTAGCACGCGAGTCGGGCGCCACTAGCTCGTCAACGTCCGATTCCGACGAATGACTTGAGCGCAGAACGCGCCAGATCACATCGCTCGAAAAGCCGCGCCCGGCAAGAAAACGCGCCTGTTTGGCGGTGTCTGCCGGCGAGCCAGAGCCCAGTTTGAACTTGCGGGCCCACACTGCGTGGGCCCGGTCGAATTCGCTGCTCTGCAGAGTGGCCTCGGCCTGGGCCGGCAGGCTCAATCCGTGTTGCGCCAATTCCTGGCGAATGCGCATGTTGCCAAAACGCTCGGAGCGCGTGCGAACCCGGGACTCGATGAAACGCTGCGTCGAGAGATAGCGGTTTGCTTCGAGCCAGTCGAGAACCGCGTTGACGCGCTCCGCCGCCGTTGCGGCGCCGACGGGCGCGTTTTCCTGGAGCAGTACCGCCGCAGTGCTGGCGGGTGCGCCGTGCCGCGGCACCGCGCTGACTGGGGCGGGCCCGCTAGGCGACCCCTCTGGCTGCCTTCGCCTAATGTGCGCCGATGCGCGCGCGAGCAACTTACGGCGCAGCTCAGCGCGGCTGTATTCGCGTTGCGCAAGTTGCGCTAACGCATAGGCGCTGAGCGCTTTGTCCCGCGGGGCCGAGCGGCCCCCGGCAGTTTCGGCCGGGGATGCCCGCTCGGCCTGTGCGCGAGCCATGGCGTCCAACTAAGCGGCGCGAACCTTCGCAGACGGTGCTTCGGTCGTTGCCTTCGTGGGCAACTGAGGAATCCCCACGGCATCTCGAACCTTGTTCTCGATTTCGACCGAGAGCTGCGCGTTCTCTTTCAGGAAATCGCGCGCATTGTCCTTGCCCTGGCCGATTTTCTCGCCGTTGTACGAATACCAGGAACCGCTCTTCTCAAGAACATGCGCATTCACACCCATGTCGATGATCTCGCCTTCACGGCTGATGCCCTGGCCGTAAAGGATGTCGAACTCCGCGGTCTTGAAAGGCGGCGCGATCTTGTTCTTCACGACCTTGACCTTGGTCTCGTTGCCGATGACCTCTTCGCCCTTCTTGATCGAGCCGATGCGCCGGATGTCCAGGCGCACCGACGCGTAAAACTTGAGCGCGTTGCCGCCGGTGGTGGTTTCGGGCGAGCCGAACATCACGCCGATCTTCATGCGGATCTGGTTGATGAAGATGACCATCGTGTTCGTCTTCTTGATCGTGCCGGTGAGCTTGCGCAGTGCCTGGCTCATCAGCCGGGCCTGCAAGCCGGGCAGCGAGTCGCCCATCTCGCCTTCGATTTCGGCCTTGGGCGTGAGCGCTGCCACCGAGTCGATGACGACCAGATCGACCGAACCAGACCGCACCAGCGCATCGACGATCTCCAGGGCCTGCTCACCCGTGTCAGGCTGGCTGATCAGCAGCTCTTGCAAGCTGATGCCGAGCTTTTGCGCATACTGCGCATCGAGCGCGTGTTCCGCGTCGATGAAGGCACAGGTTCCGCCGAGCTTTTGCATCTCGGCGATCACCTGCAGCGTCAGCGTTGTCTTGCCCGATGATTCGGGCCCATAGATTTCAACGACCCGGCCGCGCGGCAGGCCGCCCACGCCGAGCGCAATGTCCAGACCCAGTGAGCCGGTTGAGACGACTTCGATGTCGTCGATCACTTCGCCCTCGCCCAGGCGCATGATGGAGCCTTTGCCGAACTGCTTTTCGATCTGCGCCAGCGCAGCTTGCAGGGCTTTGGCTTTTTCCGTGTTGAGCGTCTTGACGTTTGCGTCCATGGGGGTCTCCTGTAGGTGTGGGCGCCATTATCAGCAAAACTGGTTATTTGTACAGTAGTGGAATTTTTTGTGGGGTGATTTTCAACATGCGCGTTCTGATTGCCGAAGACGATCAGGTGTTGGCCGACGCCTTGCTGCGTTCGCTGCGCGGCGCCGGCTATGCGGCTGACTGCGTCAACAATGGCAGCGAAGCCGACGCCGCGCTGGCCGCGCATGAGTTCGATCTGTTGATCCTCGATCTGGGGCTGCCCAGGCTGCACGGGCTGGAGGTGCTGCGCAATTTGCGCGGGCGCGGTAGCGCGGTGCCGGTGCTCATCCTGACGGCGGCGGACAGCGTGGAGCAGCGCGTCAAGGGCCTGGACCTCGGCGCCGACGACTACATGGCCAAGCCGTTTTCGCTCGCCGAGCTGGAGGCGCGGGTGCGCGCCCTGACGCGGCGCGGCCTGGGTGCGGCGTCCAACGTGATCCAGCATGGTCCGCTGCGCTTTGACGTGACCGCAAGGGTGGTCTACCTCAACGAACTCGCGCTCGAACTGTCGGCGCGCGAAATCGGTCTGCTTGAGGTGCTGCTGCACCGGGCCGGCCGCCTGGTGAGCAAAGATCAGTTGGTCGAGCGCCTGTGCGAATGGGGCGACGAAGTGAGCAACAACGCGATCGAGGTCTACATTCATCGCCTGCGCAAGAAGATCGAACGGGGACCGGTGCGCATCGCCACGGTGCGTGGCCTGGGCTACTGCCTGGAGAAGATCAGCCCCTGAACCCTGAATAGTCCCACTCGCTCACGCCGGACGGTGAGAATCGATGCGCCAGCCACACACCCTACCGTTCGGCTCCGGGAATCGCCGCGAACAACGCTCGCTGTTCGGGGAAATCCTCGACTGGATGCTGGCCCCGCTGCTGCTGCTGTGGCCGCTCGGCGTGTGGTTGACCTGGCTGATGGCGCAGGGTATCGCGAACGCGCCATTCGACCGCGAACTCGGCGAGATGGCACGCATACTGGCACGCCAGATCGTCATCACCCACGCCGGGCCAGGGCAGGCCAGCGTCAGGTTCGACGTGCCCGCGCGCGTGTCCGACATCCTGCGCTCCGCCGAACCCGACCAGATTTACTACCAGGTGCTGGGCTTGCGCGGTGAGCTGCTCAGCGGCGACCGCGATGTGCCGGTGCCCGATGCCGCCGAGCTGGCCGGGCCGGGCGAACTGCGTTTTCGCCACGACCGCGTCAATTTCGACGATGTGCGGATCGCCTCGCTGCGCATCGACGCCGATGGGGCAAGCGCGCAAGGGCCGCTCGTGCAGGTGGCGCAAACGCTGGGCCAGAGGTCGCACCTCGCGACCGAAGTGATTAAGGGCATGGTGCTGGTGCAATTCGCGATCCTGCCTTTGGCCGTGTTGCTCGTCTGGCTGGCGCTCGCGCTGGGCATCGCGCCGTTGAATCGCCTCCAACAGCGCATACGAGACCGCGACAGCAGCGACTTGAGTCCGATCGACGAGATCGATGCGCCCGAAGAGGTGGCACCCCTGGTGCGCGCCATCAACGACTTGCTGGGCCGGCTCGACGCATCGCTGGGCGCGCAGAAGCACTTCCTGGCTGACGCGGCGCACCAGCTCAAGACGCCGCTGGCGGGGTTGCGCACGCAGGCCGAACTCGCGGCTCGCGAGATCGACGCCGGCCAGCGCGACCCAATGGTGCTGAAGCAGTCGCTCCAACACATTGCCTTGTCGAGCCAGCGCGCAGCCCACATGGTGAACCAGCTGCTGGCCATGGCGCGCGCCGAAGACAAGGAGCATGCGGCGCAGCGTGAAGTCTTCAACCTCGCCGACCTCGCCGCCGAAGTGGTTCGTGACTTCGTGCCGCGTTCTCTTGAGAAGCGAGTCGACCTCGGCTTCGAGGGGCCGGACCGCGGCGCGCGCCTGCGCCATCCGCAAGGGCCGTTGGTGCTCGCGCACGCCTTGCAGCTGCGCGAACTGATGAGCAACCTGGTTGACAACGCACTCCAATACACCCCGGCGGGTGGCGTCGTCACGGTTCGTGTATTCGACGACCCATTCGGGCAGGTCGTCGTCTTGCAGGTCGAAGATTCCGGCCCGGGCATCGCGCTAACCGAGCGGGAATTGGTCTTCCGCGCGTTCTACCGCTCCCTGGGATCTCTGGCCCACGGTTCCGGCTTGGGCCTGGCCATCGTTCGCGAAATCGCAATGCGACATGATGTGCGGGTCGACTTGGAAGACGCGAACCTGCGCCCGCCGCGCACCGGCCCAGGCGAAGCGGCGGACTCTCGCTTCGGTCCGGGCGCGCGATTTACGTTGCGCTTCCCGGCGGCGTCGACGCGAGATCGGGGCCCGACCTGACCATCGATGGGCCAGTGCGCAGCATGTCGAACAGACACGCATCGTCCAGGCCGGCCATTCCCTCTTGGCAGGCCCGCCCGAAGATCGCGGCGGCCGCCGCGCCCACGCTGGCGTCAAAGTCACACGACTGCGCCATCTGAAGCGCCAGCCGAGCGTCTTTGTTGAGCAACGACGTGTGGGCGCGCGGCGCGAGGTCGCGTGCGAGGGCACGGCGCATGCGCTCGCTGCCGATCCAACTCTGGCCGCTTGAGTGCTCGATCACTTCCAGGGTCCGCGCCGGGTCCAGGCCCACGTGATCAGCCAGCGCCAGGGCCTGCGCCGCACCGGCCAGATTGATCGCGGCGAGCAGGTTGTTCACGAGCTTGGTGCGCGCGCCGTCGCCAGGCCGCTGACCAACGCGAAACACGGGGTCCGCCAAGACGCTCAGCAACTCGACGTGGCGCTCGAACAAGGCGTCTTCACACGCCACCATCAGACTCATGCGCCCTTCACGTGCTCGCGCCGGGCCGCCGGACATGGGGGCGTCGATGCAGTGCATGCCGCACGCCGCGAGGCGTTGCGCGATGCGCTCGGTGTCGTGGGGGGCGATCGTCGGGCAGAGCAAGATGCTCGGCTTGGTGCTCTGCGCCGCGACGCCGTCGAGCGGATGGAACAGCACGTTGTCTGCCTGGCCTGCATCGACCACGCAGACAATGAGGCAAGTGCTGACCGACGCCACGGCGGCGGGCGAGGCGCCGACGCTTGCACCGAGCGCCCGGGCCATGCGCTCACGCGATGGATCGATATCCCGCACGGCCACTGACACGCCGTGGCCAAGCAGCCGCGTCGCCATCGCCAGGCCCATGTTGCCCACGCCGATGATGCCCACCGGCGGGAGGTGTCCCGCACCGACACTCGCGCTCATCAAGGTGTCAGCTCTGCACTAGGCGCCGGCTCTTGGCGATCGACATCAGGATGCCCAGGCCGAGCCCCAGAGAAACCATTGCCGTGCCGCCATAGCTGATGAAAGGCAAGGGTACGCCCACGACAGGCAGCACGCCGCTGACCATTCCCATATTGACGAATGCATAGGTGAAAAAGCTCAGCGTGATGCCACCGGCGAGCAGGCGCGTGAACAGCGTGGGCGCCTCAGCGGCGATCATCAGGCCGCGAATGATCAAGAAGGTGAACGCCAGCAGCAGCGCGGCGCAACCGATCAGACCGAACTCCTCGGCAAATGCCGCGAAGATGAAGTCCGTGGTGCGCTCGGGGATGAATTCCAGATGCGTTTGCGTGCCCTTCAGGAACCCCTTGCCGGACAGGCCACCCGAGCCGATCGCGATCATCCCCTGGATGATGTGGAAGCCCTTCCCCAAGGGGTCGGCACTTGGATCGAGCAAGGTGCAGACGCGATTCTTTTGGTAGTCGCGCATCAGCGGCCACTTCACGTCGGGCTGGCAGATCTGCCCCTCCGAGACGACGAGCGCGATCGCCGCGACCACGCCGATCAGCATCACCGGAATCACGAGCCGCCACGACAGCCCGGCGAAGAAGATCACGTAGAGGCCAGCGGACAACACCAGGATCGCGGTGCCGAGGTCGGGCTGCTTGACGATCAGACCCACCGGCACAGCGAGCAGCGCAAGCGCCACCAGGTAGTCCATGACGCGCATCTGCCCCTCGCGACGCTGGAACCACCAGGCCAGCATCAGCGGTGCGGCGATCTTGAGGATCTCGCTCGGCTGGATGATCATGCCCACGTCCAGCCAACGAGTCGCGCCTTTCTTCGTGATGCCCATGACCGCAGTGACGATCAACAAAGTGACACCCAGCGCATACAGCGGCACGGCGAGCGACATCAAGCGCTGCGGGGACACCTGCGCCACCACGAACAGCACGATCAGCCCGAGCAGCATGTTTCTGGCGTGCCCGGAAAACCGCGTGCCGTGGTCGAAGCCGGCGGAATACATCGTGAGCAGCCCCGCGCCAGCGAGCAACACGATCGCCATGAGCAGTGGCGTATCGAAGCCGGTGAACACATGCCGTACGCGCTGCCACAGGGACGGCTCTTCGTAGATGACGTTCATGGCGTGGCGCCTGCCGCGGCATTGCCGAGCACCGAAGTGATGCCGGGCAAAGGATAGTCAGCTGCGGTGCGCGCCTTGCCGGCGGGCGCACCGGACTTGCCGATGCGCGTGGCCACCAGGTCTTCTTCACTCGGCACCACGCCGCGCAGAACGAAGTCGAACACCCGACGCGCCATCGGCGCGGCAGCCTCGGAGCCGAAACCTGAGTTCTCGACGACGACGGCCAACGCGATCGTTGGCGCCTCGACCGGGGCGAAGGCGATGTACAGCGAATGGTCACGTTTGTACTCGTCGAGCTTGGACGCGTTGTACTTCTCGTTTTGTTTGATGCCGACGGCCTGCGCGGTGCCGGTCTTGCCGCCACTCTTGTACGGTGCGCCGCTGAACGAGCGCACGGAGGTGCCTTCCTGCGTCACGCCATACATGGCGCGCACGATGACCTCGGCGTGCTCGGGCTTGTACGGCAAGGCGGGCAACGCCTCACTGGCGACCCGCTTGCGTTCGCGCGTTACCACGTCCTCGATTTCGCGTACCAGGCGCGGCTTGAAGCGCTGGCCGCCCGTGGCCAGCGTGGCCGTCGCGCTGGCGAGTTGCAGCATCGTGAAGTTGTTGTACCCCGGGCCGATGCCCAATGAAATCGTTTCGCCGGCGTACCAGCGCTGCTGCTCGGGTGTCTTGAAGTAGCGGCGTTTCCACTCGGTGGAGGGCAACACCCCGGTCAGTTCACCTTCGATGTCGATGCCGGTCTTGCGCCCGAAACTCATCGGATCGAGCTGCTGGTGCATCAGATCCACGCCCATCTCATTGGCCAGCGAGTAGTAGTAGACATTGCTCGACTTGATGATGCTGCGCGCCATGTCCACCTGCCCGAGGCCTTTGTCGTCGTGGCTGCGGAAAGTGTGGTTGCCGAACTGGTAGGTGCCGCCGTCGAAAATCACCTGACTCGCGCTGCGCTTGCCGGTGTTCAGCGCTGCCATCGCCATGAATGGCTTGAACGTCGAGCCCGGCGGATAGGTGCCGCGCAGCGCGCGATTCAGCAAGGGCTTGTCGAGCGATTCGTTGAGTTCGCGCCACGACTCGGAGTCGATGCCGTCAACAAACAGGTTCGGGTCGAACGTGGGCTTGCTGACCATCGCCAGCACCTCGCCGTTGCGCGGGTCCAAGGCGACCAGGGCGCCGCGCCGTTCACCGAACATGTCTTCCACGAGCGCCTGAAGGCGAATGTCGACAGACAGCATCAACATGTTGCCCGGCGTCGGCGCGCGGCTCTTCAACCTGCGCACGGCTCGCCCGCCAGCGCTGGTTTCAACCTCCTCGAATCCGGTCAGGCCGTGCAGCTCGCTTTCATAACTCTGCTCGATGCCGAGTTTGCCGATGTACTCGGTGCCGCGGTAGTTGGCCGCGTGCTCCGACTCGTCGAGGGTTTCCTTTTCGCCCGGGTTGATGCGGCCGATGTAGCCCAGCAAGTGACTGCCGACCTCACCGAACGGGTAGTTGCGAAACAGGCGCGCCTTGACGTCTGCGCCGGGGAAGCGAAAGCGCTGTGCCATGAAGCGCGCGACTTCTTCGTCGCTGAGCTTGGTGCGTATCGGCAGGGAGTCGAAATTCTTGCTTTCTTCCAGCAGGCGCCGAAAGCGCTTGCGATCCCGGCTCTGGATGTCGATCACCTGCGCCAACTCGTCGATCAGCGCGTCCAGGTTGGCAACCCGCGAGGGTGTGATCTCCAGCGTGTAAGCGGAGAAGTTGTTCGCCAGCACCACGCCATGGCGATCGACGATCATGCCGCGATTGGGCACCAGCGGGGCGATCGCGATGCGGTTGCTCTCGGCCTGCGCCGCCAGTTCTTCGTATTTGAAAACTTGCAGGTAGAGCAGGCGCGCGCCCAGTAGGCCAAATGCAAGCAAAACGAAGCCCGCAGCCGCGCCCACGCGCATGCGAAAGAGCGACAAGTCCAGCTCGACGTTTTTCATTTCCATCGAATCAATGCCCTTTCCTCATGCCTGAGTCGAAGCGTGGCGCCGCGCAGTGGGTTCATAGCGGGCGGTTCAAATCGGGGTCGGGCGCACGCCGCTGCGGCGCGAGCAGGATCCAGCTGGTCAACGGCCACAGCATTGACGCGAACACCGGTGCCAGCAGAATCTCCCAGCCCGGGAAGGCGTGGCCCGCCACCATGCGCACAAGCACGGTCACCGCGTGTGCGGCATACCACAGCGGCAGTATCTGAACCGCTTGCGCCGCGGGCGAAAACGCGCTGAGGCGGCGATGGATGGACACCGCAAAGTAACTCAACAGGGTGTAGGCCAAGGCATGTTGACCTAGCAACGCAGCGTCGTTCACATCCATCAGAAGACCGAAAACGAAGGCCGCGCCCACACCTACGCGGCGCGGCTGATTCACATTCCAGAATACCAGCACGAGCGCGAGGAAATCCGGCATCGCGTCCATGCGGCCGAGCGGGACCAGGTTGAGTGCGAGCGCAAACAGCAGCGACAGCCAAATGAACCATGGGTTGGCCGGCAACAGCAGTTGGTCGTCGCTGCGCGGCAGAATCACACTGACTCTCCCGGGCTGGGGGCGTGACGCAGCGGCCTCATTTGCGCGTGCCCCTTCGGCCCTTCGCGGCGGCCGGATCGGTGGATGTTGAGTCGGGTTTTGGAGGCAGCTGCATGCCCAGGGGTTCAAGCACCAGGACATGGCGCACACCGTCGGGCGCGACCGCAGGGGTGAGTGATATGCGTGCGAAGCCGGACTCCGCCTTTCGATCCACCAACGCAACCACTGCCACCGGCAACCCCGGCGGGTAGACACCGTCCACTCCCGAGGTGAGCAGTCTGTCGCCCACCTGAACGTCAGCATTGCTCGCCACGAAGCGCAGCTCCAGGCCACCCAGGCCGCCGAACGCCGCGCTGCGCGCCTGGCTGCGCTCGTTGAGAACCGGGATCGCGGCGTCTTTGTCGGTCAACAACGTCACTTCGCTCGAGAGCGGATAGACGCGCGTGACCTGACCGAGCACGCCGTGTTCATTGATGACGGGCGACGCCAAGACGACGCCGTGCGCCGAGCCGCGATCGATGATGACTTTGCGGGAATAGGGGTCGCTCGCTTCGTAGAGAACTTGCGCCGGATGGGAACGCACGCTCAACCCCGGCCGCAAATCGATCAGCCCGCGCAATCTCGAATTCTCGACCTCGAGTTGTTCCACGCGCAAGGAACGTTCAGCCTGGCGCGCGAGTTCCAAGCGGGCCGCTTTTTCGCTCTCCAGCGCACGGTCCAGGCCGATGAGGTACTCACCACCATCGCGCCAAATCCGCACCGACGACAAAAGCACGCGCTGGATGGGATGCAACACGACAGCCAAGGCGGCACGCAGTGGTTGCGTGATCTGCAACCTCGTGTCGGCAATCATCAGGAACAATGCCAAGGCCGCAAAGAAACTCAATTTCGAGAACGCCGACGGCCCTTGCCGAAAGAAGGGCGGTGGCGCGTTGTCAAGAGTACCCTGGGACATGGGGGCGGGCCCTCCGGGCGGGCAGGTGAAAGCGTCGCTTGTGGGTGGCGCGGCAGATTACAACGTTGCGAGCGCGCATGCGCGGACCCGTGTGCGACCGAGTCACTCCGACGTGAATATTCCGCCGAGCCGCTCCATGCGCTCAAGCGCCATGCCGCAGCCGCGTACCACGCAGGTCAAGGGATCTTCGGCCACCAGCACAGGCAGGCCGGTTTCCTCGGCGAGCAGGCGGTCCAGGTCGCGCAACAAGGCGCCGCCGCCGGTGAGCATCATGCCGCGCTCGGCGATGTCCGCGCCCAACTCGGGAGGGGTTTGCTCCAGTGCGTTCTTCACGCTTGAGACGACTTGGTTGAGCGGGTCAGTCAAGGCTTCGAGCACTTCATTGCTGCTGATCGTGAAGCTGCGCGGCACCCCTTCGCTCAGGTTGCGGCCCTTGACCTCCATCTCCTTGACCTCGGAGCCGGGGAATGCACTGCCAATGGTCTTCTTGATGCTTTCGGCGGTGGGCTCGCCGATCAGCATGCCGTAGTTTCGCCGGATGTAGTTAATGATGGCTTCGTCGAACTTGTCGCCGCCGACGCGGACACTGCCCTTGTAAACCATTCCGCCCAGACTGATGACGCCGACCTCCGTGGTGCCCCCGCCGATGTCGACAACCATCGAGCCGTTGGCTTCGCTCACCGGAAGGCCCGCCCCAATGGCCGCAGCCATCGGCTCCTCGATCAGGTAAACCTCCGATGCACCAGCGCCGAGCGCCGACTCGCGGATGGCGCGGCGTTCGACCTGGGTCGAGCCGCAGGGCACGCAGATGATGATGCGTGGGCTCGGCCGAAAAATCGAGCGCGGGTGCACCATCTTGATGAACTGCTTGAGCATCTGCTCGGTGACCGTGAAGTCGGCGATCACGCCATCTTTCATCGGGCGGATCGCTTCGATGTTCCCCGGCACCTTGCCGAGCATCGCCTTGGCCTCCGTGCCGACGGCCTGGATCGTCTTCTTGCCGTGTGGGCCGCCTTCATGCCGAATCGCCACGACGGAGGGCTCGTCGAGCACGATTCCCTTGCCGCGAACGTAGATCAGCGTATTCGCCGTTCCGAGGTCGATGGCAAGGTCTGTCGAAAAGTGACGCCGAAAGGATGCAAACATGGTGCGGGCAATATGGCGACTGGTCGAGGCCGCCCGGGGTCGGGTGGGCCGCACCATGGTGATTGCGTGAATCCGCGCTGCCTCTGCAAATCGACGACATGCAGGGGTAGCAAGGGCCTGTGGATAACCAGGGATAATACCGCAACCCTCGCGGCCAAATCACCTGTGCAGCCGCGTCAAACCGACCTTATTCCATGGCATTGACCCCGCAAGACGTGGCCCGCATCGCGCACCTGGCGCGGCTCGACCTCAGCGTCGGCGAGCGAGCCGCGATGCTGGAGCAGTTGAACGGCTTCTTCGCCATCGTCGAACGAATGAGTGCAGTAGACACCAGCGGCATCGAGCCGCTGTACACCCCCCTGTCGGCGCTCCATGAGGTGAGTCTGCGACTTCGCGACGACGCCGTGACTGAAGTGGATGCACGCGAGGCAAATCAACGCAGCGCCCCGTCAGTGGCCGAGGGCTTGTACCTCGTGCCGAGGGTGATCGAGTGAAGCCCTTGCATGAACAAGGAGTGCGTGATCTCGCCGATGCACTGACCGCGCGTCAGGTCAGCAGCGTCGAAATCACCGAACACCTGTTGACGCGGCTGCACGCGCACGCCCATCTTGGCGTGTTGCTGCACAGCCACGTTGAGGTCTCGCTCGCCCAGGCGCGCGCTGCTGATGCGCGCCGCGCCCGAGGCGAAACTGGCCCCCTGTTGGGCATACCGCTGGCGCACAAAGACATTTTCGTGACACGCGACATGCCCAGTACCGCAGGATCGAAGATGCTTCGGGGCTACACCAGCCCGTTCGACGCCACGGTCGTCGCGAAGTTGGCCGACGCGGGGGCGGTGCTGCTGGGCAAACTGAACTGCGATGAATTCGCGATGGGCTCGAGCAATCAGAACTCTGCTTACGGCTCCGTGGGCAATCCGTGGGACATCACACGTGTGCCGGGTGGCTCGTCGGGAGGTTCAGCCGCTGCCGTCGCGGCGCGGCTGATGCCTGCGGCGACGGGCAGCGACACCGGAGGCTCGATCCGCCAGCCGGCGAGCTTTACCGGCGTCACCGGGATCAAGCCGACTTACGGCGTGTGCTCACGCTACGGCATGGTGGCCTTCGCCTCAAGCCTTGATCAAGCCGGCCCACTGGCGCGCAGCGCGCAGGATTGCGCCCTTTTGCTCGGTGCGATGAGCGGCTTTGACGAGCGCGACTCGACCAGCGTGCAACGCCCCGCGCAAGACTTTCACGCGGCGATGCTCGCGCCACGCGAGGGCGCCAGCGCGGCGCAACCCTTGCAGGGTTTGCGCATCGGCCTGCCGCGCGAATTCTTCCCCCCCGGCCTGGCCGCCGACGTGGCGGTTGCGACGCGTGCCGCCCTGCACGAATACGAGCGGCTCGGAGCGACCCTTGTTGACGTGAGCCTGCCCCGCACCGAACTGTCGATTCCGGTCTACTACATCATCGCGCCGGCCGAAGCCAGCTCGAACCTGGGCCGCTATGACGGAGTGCGCTATGGCTATCGTGCGCCGGACTGCGAAGACTTGGCTGACATGTACAAGAAGAGCCGCAGCGCAGGCTTTGGCGCCGAGGTCAAGCGCCGCATCATGATTGGCACCTACGTCTTGAGCCACGGCTACTACGACGCCTATTACCTGCAAGCGCAAAAATTGCGCCGCATGATCGCCGATGACTTTCAGGCCTGCTTCAAGGTTTGCGACATCATCGCCGGCCCGGTCGCTCCCACCGTCGCCTGGAAACTGGGGTCGAAAGACGACGACCCGGTGGCCAACTATCTTGCCGATATCTTTACCTTGCCGGCGAGTCTGGCGGGCCTGCCAGGCATGAGCGTGCCTGCCGGAACCGGAGAGGCCGGTATGCCGGTGGGCTTGCAGTTGATCGCCGACTATTTTCAGGAGGGCAAGTTGCTCCACGCCGCACACGCGTTTCAGCAGGCAACCGACTGGCACGCCAGAGTTCCGGCGGGGTTTTGAGCCGATGGGACACGGCACTTTGATTCGCGGCTACGAGGTCGTCATCGGCATCGAGACGCACGTCCAACTGGCGACCCAGTCGAAGATCTTCAGCGGCGCGGCGACGGCATTCGGAGCCGCGCCGAACGCCCAAGCTTGCGCCGTCGATCTCGCCTTGCCCGGCACGCTGCCCGTGATGAATCGGGCGGCGGTCGAGTACGCGATCCGCTTCGGTCTCGCGGTGGGCGCGAAAATCGCGCCGCTGTCGATCTTCGCGCGCAAGAACTACTTCTATCCTGACCTGCCCAAGGGCTATCAGATCAGCCAGTATGAAACGCCGGTCGTGCAGGGCGGCTCGCTTGAGTTCCCCTGGGACGGACAGGCCCGCACCGTCCACTTGACACGCGCGCACCTTGAAGAAGACGCGGGCAAGTCGCTTCATGAGTCCTTTGCTGGGCAGTCCGGCATCGACCTGAACCGCGCGGGCACGCCGTTGCTGGAAATCGTCACTGAGCCTGACATGCGCTCCAGCCTCGAAGCTGCTGCGTATGCGCGGGCCTTGCACAAGCTGGTGGTCTGGCTCGGCATCTGCGACGGCAACATGCAGGAGGGTAGTTTTCGCTGCGATGCCAACGTGTCGGTGCGAAAGCCCGGCGCGGCCTACGGAACACGCCGCGAAATCAAGAACCTGAACAGTTTCAAGTTTCTTCAGCAGGCGGTCGATTTTGAGGTCCAGTGGCAGATTGATTTGCTTGAAGACGGTGGGCGGGTTCAACAAGCCACCGTCTTGTTCAACGCCGCGACTGGCGAGACACGTGCGATGCGCAGCAAGGAAGACGCACACGACTACCGCTACTTCCCAGACCCTGATCTGCCACCGTTGGCAGTCGCACCGGAGTGGATTGCGCGTGTGCGCGACAGCATGCCTGAGTTGCCGCAGGCCTTGACGCTGCGTCTTCAACACGACTACGGCGTGTCCGCGGAAGTCGCGGCGGCGCTGACGCAGAGCCGAGGCTTCGCGGCGTATTTCGAAGTGTCAGCCAAGGCCTGTGCTCAACCCAAGTTGGTGGCGAACTGGCTCATGGGAGAGGTTACGCGTCGCTTGCACGTAGACGGCAAGGGCATCGAGGTATGTGGCCTGCCGCCGTTGCAGCTGGCGTCAATGATCGCTCGAATTGCCGACGGTCGCCTGTCCAACAATACGGCCAAGCGGGTGTTCGATGCGCTGTGGACTCATCCGGATGGCGAGATCGATGCACTGATTGACGCCCTCGGGTTGCGACAGACAGCCGAGACCGATGGCCTCGCGGAAATGGTCGACGCGATCCTGGCAGACAACCCGAAGTCAGTGGCGGAGTTCCGCGCGGGTAAAGACAAAGCGTTCAACTCGCTCGTCGGGCAAGTGATGAAAGTGACCCGGGGCAAGGGCGATCCGGCGCGGATCGGTGAGATGCTGCGAGCCCGTCTGTCCGAGGCGGCCTGAGGCCGGCTCGTTGCGACGCTCTTACTTGGCAGCTGTCTTGTGGGGTGCCGACGCGGCGTGGCTCACCGAGGTGGCCGTCGACACCGGCATGACCGAGGCGGCGCTCGGCCCCGCGCCCGACCAGATGCGCCTCAGGCGGTCAAGCTCGGCGTCGAAGTTGGCGTTGATGCGAACGATTTCTTCCTGCTGGTTTTGCAGCAACGAGCGCTGCGCATCGGCTGCCGCGTCGTTGGCGTCGAGCAGCTGGTTCAGCTTGGGAGGCAGCGACTTGCCGATGTAGAACTCGGACTCGTCGGTCAGCGGCTGGCGCTCGATTGCCAACGCGGTGATGCGGGATTCCGACAACCGGACGGCGCGGCGCGCGTCATTGAGCGCAGTCTCGCGTGCCGCGGCGTGCGCGGCCTCACTCGGGAAACGCGAGACAAGCATTCGGTCGCGCCGGACCTCGTCTTTTTTCGTCACGCGTTTCGCGTGCTCGGCACGCTCAGCAGCCTCGGCGGCGCTGCGTTCCTCGGTCGTCATTAATGGGGCGATGATGCGCTTGGTTGAGCCGTCTGGATTGAGTTCGCGCTGCTCGCGATCGGCGCAGGCTGGAATGGGACGGTCGGAGGTGAGGCGCTTGCCGTTCGAGTCGACGCACTGATAGATCGACGCCGCTGCCCAAGCCAAAGGGCTGAGCGGCAGGCACAGGCTGCAAACAATGAACCCGGCAGCCGTCAGATTGCTCATTTCGATCACACCCCGTAGCGTTCCCTGTATGCGACGACCCGAGGCAAATGCTCGCGAAGCGCCGCATCGGAATTGGAAGCCAAGTATTGCAGTAAGTCGGCCAGCGTCGCAATCGCGGCCACCTGCATTTGCAACCGGCTTGTGACGAACTGCACTGCGGACTCGGCGCCGTCGGTGACGCCCTCGGCGACGCGCTCTTGTCGGTCCAGGGCGATGGCAACTGCCACGGCCTGGCCCCCGGCGGAGTCGATGATCGCAATCGACTCGCGTACCGAAGTGCCTGCGGACATGACATCGTCGACGATGAGGACACGACCCGCCACCGGCGCGCCGACGACGCTCCCGCCTTCGCCGTGATCCTTGGCCTCCTTGCGGTTGTAGGCGAAGGGCAGGTTGTGGCCCATGCGCGCGGACTCGATGGCCACGGCCGCAGCCAGCGCAATGCCCTTGTAGGCGGGGCCGAACAGCATGTCGAATTTCAGCCCGCTGGCGAGGATGCGGCGCACATAGAATTGCGCCAGGCGGCCCAGCTTGGCGCCGTCGTCGAAGTGGCCGGCATTGAAAAAGTAAGGCGACAGTCGGCCGGCCTTGGTTCGGAACTCGCCGAATCGAAGGACGCCGGTGTCAACGGCGAACTTCACAAACTCCTGGGCCAGGGTGTCGGTCGATGCGCTGGCATACATACAGGTCAAGGAATCCGAGGAATCCAGTGTTTCGTCTGGTTACGTTGAACCTCAATGGGATTCGGTCCGCCGCCACAAAAGGGCTTGAAGCCTGGCTGGAGGGCGTCGGCGCCGATTGTATGGGTGCGCAGGAGATCAAGGCACAAGCGGTTGACGTTGCCGGGCGCTTCACCGATATCGCCGGCATGAAAGGTCATTTCCACTTCGCGCAGAAAAAAGGCTACTCAGGCGTCGCGATGTTCTCGCGCCATGAGCCCAGTGCCGTGGTGTGTGGTCTAGGTTCGCTTGAGTTCGATGTGGAAGGGCGCTACGTGGAGTTGCGGTTTGACAACCCGCGGCGCAACCACCTGCCCAAGTTCAGCGTGATCAGCTGCTATTTCCCGAGCGGCTCAAGTGGCGACGATCGACAGCAGGCGAAGTTTCGGTTTCTGGCACAGATGACCACGCATCTGGCGAGGCTGCGGGCCGAGCGCGAGTTCATTCTGCTCGGCGACGTGAACATCGCGCACAAAGAAATTGACCTGAAGAATTGGAAGGGCAACCAGAAGAACAGCGGCTTCACACCGCAAGAGCGCGCCTGGATGACGCACACGCTCGACGAGCTGGGCATGGTCGACGTCTTTCGAACGCTCAACCCGAATCCGCAGCAGTACACATGGTGGAGCAATCGTGGTCAGGCGCGCGCCAACAACGTGGGTTGGCGCATCGACTACCACTTGGCCACCCCAGGCATCGCAGCGACCGCTCGGCGCGAGCACATCTACCTTGAGAAGCGCTTCAGCGACCACGCGCCTTTGGTGATCGACTACGACTTCGTACTCTGAACCCGCGGTGTCAGACTGATCGGGCGTCAGCGCTGGACCAGTGGCATATTGCTCGCAGACAGCGGTGCGGGCAATGTGGGCCCGGCTTCTTCTCCTTCAGCTACTTCGCTGAGCAGGGCTGCTGCGCTTCGGATCAGCGGCCAGGCGAGCGTCGCGCCAGTGCCGTCGGTGCTTTGCATACCGAAGTCCATCAGCGCCTTGGCGTTCAATGCGCCGAGTGCATGGTCCAGGCCCTGGTGCGCGTGGCTGCGCGTGAATACGCTGTAGTCGGTCACCGCGGGTGCGATGCGCGAGGCGACCATCAATGCGGCGCAGGCCGGAACGCCGTCGACGATCAGCAGGTGGCGCTTGCTGCCTGCCACCAGCATCACGCCCACCATCACGCCGATCTCGAAGCCGCCGAACGCCGCTAGCACCTCGACCGGGTCGACTGCGTCCTTGTGCTTGGCCTGCGCCCCCTCCAGAACAGCCAGGAGATGGGTCAATTCTTCCTGCCGCATCGCCGCGCCGGAGATCAACAGGTCGCGCAATCCGAGGTTGGCAAGTCTGGACATCACCAACACGGCGCTCTCGTGTGAGCCCACGCCGATGCCGGCGCAGGCGATCGCATTGCCAGGGAGCGAATCGGCAATCTCCATCCCCGCACGAATCGCAGCGTGGGCGTTTGCCAATGACATCGCTGCCGTGACGCGCGAGTTTCGCGTGCCATGCGCGATCTTTCGCGCCAGCAGTCGCGGGTGGGCCGGCAAGGGCTCCGCGACGCCGCAATCCACCACGGACAGCTCAAGCCCCTGGATCGGAGCGAATACAGACAACGGCAACTTCGAGGCTAGCAAGTTGCTCACCACTCTTGCGGTGGGCGCCTTCGCGGCCTGACCAATGCCATCGACCGCCAAGCCGTGGTCGGCGGCAAACACAGCGATCTGCGGTGCGCGAAAACGCGGCTTGAGTGAGTTTTGGATCAGCCCCAGCCGAACCGCGAGCGGCTCAAGCTGACCAAGACTGCCCGCCGCTTCGGCACGGCGCTTGAGCTTGTCGCGCAACGCCTGCTCAAGCAACGCGTTGCTGGTGGACGATATGACGGAACGGTTGACCGACATGGTGATGGTTCGACGCAGCGGTTTTGCCGGCAAGGCGCCGGGGTGTCCGGGCGCTCGGTTGCTCAGCGGTTCATCGAAGGAACAGATGGTAGACCGGGTTGTCGGTCTCATCGGTGCAGGGATAGGCGAGGCCTCGCAGGAAATCACGGAACGCCGCCTTGTCGGCCCGAGGCACCTGGATGCCAACCAAGATCTGGCCGCGGTCAGCACCCTGGTTGCGATAGTGAAATAGGCTGATATTCCAGCCGATGTGCATGCTCGACAGGAACCGCATCAGTGCGCCGGGTCGCTCCGGAAAAATGAAACGGTACAAACGCTCGTCTTGTGCCAGATCACTGCGACCGCCAACCATGTGCCGCAAGTGTTGCTTGGCGAGTTCGTCGGTGGTCAAGTTCAGCGTGGCGAAGCCGTGGCGGACGAAGTTGCGTTCGAGCTTCTCCGACTCTTCGAGTTTGGCGGTGGCGATGCCGACGAACACATGCGCCTGGCGCGCATCGGAAATGCGGTAGTTGAACTCGGTCACCGAGCGCGGACCGATCAGCTCGCAGAAACGCTTGAAGCTGCCACGCTCTTCAGGAATCGTGACGGCGAACAGTGCTTCGCGCTGTTCGCCGACCTCGGCCCGCTCCGCGACGAAGCGAAGGCTGTCGAAGTTCATGTTCGCGCCGCAGGTGATGGTCACAAAGGTCTGGCCTTTGCGCGTTTGCAGTTGCGCGTACTGCTTGATTGCCGCTACCCCCATCGCGCCGGCAGGCTCAAGGATGCTGCGCGTGTCTTCGAACACGTCTTTGATGGCGGCGCACACCGCATCGGTGTCGACAACGACGAACTCATCGACCAGGGCCCGCGCGAGCCGAAATGTCTCCTCCCCGACCAACTTGACTGCCGTGCCATCCGCGAACAGGCCGACGTCAGTCAACTGAACCCGCTTGCCTGCTTTGACGGACCGCAACATCGCATCCGAATCGTTCATCTGCACGCCGATCACCTTGATCTCCGGGCGCACCGCCTTGATGTAGGCCGCCACGCCGGAGACGAGCCCGCCCCCGCCGATGGCGACGAATATGGCGTCGATCGGTCCCTGGTGCTGACGCAGGATTTCCATTGCGATCGTTCCCTGGCCCGCGATCACATCCGCGTCATCGAACGGGTGCACGAATGTCAGGCCTTGCTCGGCCTCGACTTCCTTCGCGTGGAGGAACGCGTCGGAATAGCTGTCGCCGTGCAATGACACTTCAGCGCCGAGTGCGCGCACGGCGTCGATCTTCACTTTCGGCGTGGTCACTGGCATCACGATCACGGCGCGGCTGCCCAGTCGCTTGGCCGCCAGCGCAACACCCTGGGCGTGATTGCCGGCGGACGCGCAAATCACGCCCTTGCCCAGCTGGTCAGCGCTGAGTTGCGCCATGCGGTTGTACGCGCCACGCAGCTTGAAGCTGAATACCGGTTGCTGGTCTTCGCGCTTCAACAGGACATGCTGGCCCAGGCGCCGCGACAGGCTCTTGGCCACGTCCAGCGGCGACTCGATCGCCACGTCGTAGACCTTGGCGGTGAGAATCTTCTGCAAATACCCGGCAATTGACAGGCCCGGGCCGAGCTTGGCGGTTGGCTTCAGATTCTTGCGGGATGGACCCACGTGGCTGTCTCCGTGTTGCTTCGATCGGCGTGGGCGCGGATGATACGTTGCGTGTCGTGGCGGACCTTCACCCGACAGGCCAGGTCGCTGCCAACGCACCTCCAACGCAAAACCCGCCCGGGCCGACAAGCGCCGCGTTGACGTTGGTAAGGAAGTTCCTTACGATCTCGGGATTCCTGACTTTGCCGCATAACCATGATCGTCAGTAAGCTCACCTCGAAGGCACAAACCACCATTCCCCAGCCAGTGCGCACGGCACTGATGCTCGGGCCGGGCGATGAAATCGTCTACGAAATCCTCGACAAGCGTGTGATGCTCGCCAAGGCGCCACGTCGCGGCGAAACCGACGACCCGTTCCGCACATTCTTGGAGTGGAGCACCGAGGCAGACACAAAGGCATATGCCGACCTATAGCCAGGGTGACGTCATCAAAGTGCCATTCCCCTATACCGACCGGCCGACGCGGCAGTCGCGACCAGCGCTCGTCGTGTCTGCCGGTGGCATTGAGGCGCTGCACGGTCTGCTCTGGGTCGCGATGATCACGAGCGCGCAGAACCGGGGGTGGCCGGGCGATGTTGCCGTAACCGACCTGAGGAAGGCCGGGCTTCCGGTCGCGTCTGTCGTACGCACGGCAAAGATCGCGACGATCGAGGCAGCCGACGCCACGAAGCTCGGGCGAGTGTCGGCGCCGCAGGTCCGGCAAGTGATTCAACGGGTCTTCGTCGAGCTGGGCGGATCTGTCGTATGACCCCACCGATGATCGACCTTACCCCACTGCGCAAGGCGCTCGCCATGTTGAACGAGGCGCTCACCTTCTGGCATGCCCAGCCGGAAGGTACGGCGCTCAAGCCGCACCTGCGTTCGGCGGTCATTCAGTCATTTGAGTTCAGCTACGAGCTGTCGGTGCGATTGATGCGCCGCGTGTTGATGGAGCGCGCGGAGTCCGCGGACCGGGTTGCCGACATTTCATTCAACGACCTTCTGCGAAGCGCCGCCGATGCCGGGTTGCTGCCGGATGCAATGCGCTGGCGCGAATGGCGCGAGATGCGCAACGCCACCAGCCACGCCTATGACGAAGCGATAGCACAAGCTGTTGCGGGGCGCGCCGTGGCATTTGCAAAGGATGCCGAGGTGTTGCTCGGCACCCTGGGAGCCAGCCTTGCAAACTGACGCCGCGCCGAATATGCGTCAAACGGCATTGACACGAGAGCAGGCACGCACCGTGCAGGGCATCGTTGACGTTGTGCTTCCCGGCTCTCAGGTGCGGGTATTCGGCTCGCGCGCGACCGGCCGAGCACGGCCGTTCTCTGACCTCGACTTGCTGATGGTTCGGCCGGCACGCCTGAGTTGGGCGCAGCGTGCCGACCTTCGCGATCTTTTCGAGGCCAGTGACCTCCCGTTTCGGGTCGACGTGGTCGAGGCCGAAGCGCTGCCCGAGGGCATGTCCGGCCGGGTTGCGGGCGAAAGTATCGCGTTGGGCGATCTGGTGGAACCGACCGGCCGCGCCTGAGGCATTCGGCCTTTCTCCCTTTTAGCTGATGCACCAGAAAAACAGCCCAAGACATTGCTGGCTTGGGCTGAATCCACCAATGGAGGAGGTGGAGGAGACAATCTTCCGGGGCCGCCGCTCAACGTGGCATCACGAACCCCAATGCGCGCGAGTTTAGCCGCACCTATGCTGCGCCGCAATATCGCAGCGGGGCAAGGCCAGCGGTGCCGCCGATTCAAATGTGACGAGTTGCACAATGCGGTGAGTGGGAAGCGTCTTCACGAAGGGATCAACATGGAATGCACGGTCAACTGGGTGCCGGCGATGGGCATGGGTTTGGTTGCCGAAACTGGCAGCGGTCACGTTCTGACGATGGATGGCGCGCCTGACGGAGGCGGGCGCAACGTGGCCCCGCGGCCCATGGAAACCGTGCTCGCAGGCACGGCCGGTTGTACGGCCTACGACGTCGTGCTCATCTTGAAGCGCGGGCGCCATGACATTCGATCCTGCCGGGTCGAAGTCACCTCGGAGCGCGCCGCAACCGACCCGAAAGTGTTCACGAAGATCAACATGCACTTTGCCGTGAGCGGCCCCGGCCTGACCGAAGCGGTGGTGCAGCGCGCCGTCAAGCTCTCGCATGAGAAGTACTGTTCGGCGAGCATCATGCTGGGCAAGACTGCGGTGATCACGACAAGTATTGCCGTTGACGCAGCATGACTTTGCACCCGATCAGACGTAGTGCGCGGTCCGGGTCATGACTCGCGCCGCCAGGCGCATGGCCAGCCGCACGGGGCCGGGCAACTCTGCGGCTCCGGCAGCTTGCGCCTGCGCGGCGTGCCGCGCTTCGTCAGCCTGCATCTGGCGCAGAATCGCGTGTGAAGCCGCATCGCCCGCTGGCAGCCGATCGAGATGGCCTTGAAGGTGCTGCTCGACCTGGCGCTCGGTTTCGGCGACGAAACCCAAACTGACGGCGTCACCCGCGCGACCCGCGAGCAGTCCAATGCCAAATGCACCCGCATACCAAAGCGGGTTGAGCAAGCTCGTGCGCGCGCCCAACTCGCGCAACCGCTGCTCGGTCCAGGCCAGGTGGTCCGATTCTTCCCGCGCTGCGGCTTCGAACTGGCGCTTGCTTGATGCGTTTGTGGCCGTCAGCGCCTGCGCGCTGTACATCGCCTGCGCGCAAACCTCGCCGACCTGGTTCACTCGCATCAGCGCACCGCTGAGGCGCTGCTGCGTGGCGTCAAGTACGACGCCTGGCCCTGCCGGCTGCGGGCAGGGACGCGATGCGTGGCTTGCGCCGGTCAGGGTTCGCAGAGCGTTGTCGAGAGCGATGAAAAAGCGGTCCATGGCGTAGCGTGGGAGGTGGAACCGGTAGCGCGCGCAAGTCTGACGATAACTCAGCACGAGCGACTGCATTCGAATCGGTACATACCCCAGCATCAATCCCAGTGATCTCCTCAAGACCCATCGTCGCGTTGTGCTCAGACAACAACGTCGAGTCTTTTGGCCGTCATTCCTTGGCAACTTGATGGGCCCTCTGGTGCAATAGCCCCAACTTCCGCTGAGGGGGTTCGGCCTGATCAGCCCACCGGGCAAGCGTCTCGCGATCAGGACCTCTTATTCAACCTAGGAGATAGTTGCATGAAAAAATCCCTACTCGCCCTGGCTGTGCTGGGTGCCTTTGTCGGCGCCGCGTCGGCGCAGTCTTCGGTGACGATTTTCGGCGTTGTCGACTTGAGTTTGGCTCAAATCAAGAACGACGGTACCGAAGCGCGCAAGTCGATGAACAACAACGCCCTGAACAGCAACCGCTTGGGCTTTCGCGGCACTGAAGACCTCGGTGGTGGTCTGAGCGCTCGCTTCCATCTGGAAGGCGGCATGGCGAATGACACGGGAAATCCCGGTGGCCTGACATTTCTGCGCCGTTCCACCGTCGGCTTGGCGGGCGGATTCGGTCAATTCCGGATGGGGCGTGAGTACACGCCGTCGTTCTGGAACACGACGATTTTCGATCCGCAGGGCACGAACGGCGTCGGTAGCTCGCTCAACGTCGCTCGCGCTTTCGCTCCGACCTATGTCCGTTCAAACAACAGCATCGGCTATCACCTTCCCGCGATGGGCGGCGTCTACGGTGAAGTCATGGTTGCGCCGGGCGAAGGTGCGGCCGGCAAGTACACGGGCGGGCGCCTCGGTTTTGCGGCTGGCCCGGTCAACGTGGCTGCGGCCGTCGGTAACACCAGTATGAACGTGGCTGGAACCCTGAAGAGCAAGATCTTCAACATTGCAGGTTCGTTCAAGGCTGGACCGGCGACGATGATGTTCCAGTTGAATGATGACAAGACCGAAACGGCTGCGGGCGAAGACAAAGAGTCGCGCATCTTGCTTGGCGCGTCCATTACCATGGGTCAAGGCGAAATCCGCGGTTCATGGGTCAGGGCCGATCGAAAGAACAATCTCACTGGCGGAACTGACGAGTCGCTGGATGATGCTACGCAGATCTCGGTGGGCTACATCTACAACCTCTCGCCGAGGACCGCGCTGTATACCCAATACGCGAGCATTTCCAATAAGGGCCAGGCGAATTTCTCCGTTGCTGGCGGGACTGCAATTGCTGCAGCTCCGACTCCTGGCGGTAAGTCGACGGGTCTCGAAGCTGGTCTGCGTCACTCGTTCTGATCGAACAATTCAGATCAAAAAGGCCGCCTTCGGGCGGCCTTTTTCTTGATGAGGGCGCGCAATTCCGGCAGCGGCTCAGCGTGCTGGCCGACACCGACAGATCGTTGGTGATTACCCGGCCGGATCGTCAAGCACAATGACCCGACAATGCCGCATGCGAACTTGGTTGCCGATTTCCATTGCCCTGCTCGCTGCGGGTTGGGGTCATGGGGTCAGGCCTTGCCTTTTGCCTGCGCAAGAGTCGTTCACCGACAGTGACTTTCAAACACCAGATGAGCCTGCCCCCGAGCGGCCTCAGTACTTCTCCCCGCCCCTACCCGACAGCCGCATGGGATCCGCCAAAGCGCCGCCCGAATGACGCGCTCAAGGCGCCGCCCATGCTAGACTTGGTTCACTTTGGTTAGTCCAAATTGACGGAGCGCCATGGCCACCATTGTCAACATGCACGACGCCAAGACCCACCTTTCTCGACTCGTGGATCAGGCCGCCAAGGGCCACGAATTCATCATTGCCAAGGCCGGCAAACCGATCGTGCGGGTGGTACCGATCCACCCTGTCGATGGCCGCCGCAGGCTGGGCGGATTGGCGGGCAAGTACACGTTGCCTGACGACATCAAGGCGCCCTTTGCAGGCGACATTGATGCCATGTTCCAGGGCAAGATCTGACGACAATGGTCCTGCTCGACACGCATCTGGTGCTGTGGGCCGCGCTGCAACCGCAGCGCCTGCCCGCCCGGGCCACCAAGCTTCTCGCCGCGCGCGACGCCGACGCGTCGTTCAGCGTGGCCACGCTTTGGGAGGTGGCGATCAAGGCCTCGCTGGCTCGACCGGACTTCAATGTCGATGCGGGCGAGCTGCGCCGCTGGCTGTTGTCCGAGGGCTTTGCCGAGCTGCCGATCGCGCCCAGCCACGTTCTGAAAGTCGCGCACTTGCCGTGGCATCACCGCGACCCATTCGATCGCCTGCTGGTCGCTCAGGCCCAGGTCGAAGGCATGACACTGTGGACTGCCGACGCGGCGCTCAAGGCCTATGGGCGTGCAGTCAAGATGCTGACTTGAACGAGTGGCGCATCACAGGGCTTGCTTTGCCAACGGTGGATTTGGATTTCAGATTCGTGCTGCCGGGTCAGCCTGCGGCAGGCCCGATTCAAAACACGCTCACGTTGGCGCTGACCCTTCACTTGGCGAGTATGCTGGCCGTTGCGCGGGAGGCGCAGGGCCTCGGGGCTCTGTCCAGGCGGACGCCGACCGCGTGCTGTGGGTCGCACGAAGCCACACAAGTGCAGCTTCCAGCGGCGACAAAGTGCAGTGGCGGCTACTGCAACGCTTCGCGAGTTGGACGAATCACGCCTGTCGAAAGTCGGCATCCCCGCCGCAGAGCTTGTCTGAATGATCGGTGGTTACCCGGCGCGGCGCTCGCGCGCAAAGACCCGACAATGACGCATGCGAATTGGCTTGTCGATTTCAATTGCGTTGTTGGCTGCGGGCTGTGCAACAGGCACGGGTTCGCCCTCGGGCGCGGCACTCCTGCCCGGCAACCCAGTCTGGCACGACGTGCGGCTGCCCGGAAAAGCCGCGACCAGATACACGCTAGAGTTGGAACAAGGTTCACGGATCGTGCATGGGCAATCGAACGCTTCCGCCAGCATGCTGCGCCGAACCTTGAAAGTTGAAGCAGGCAGTCTTGGCGCGGTGAAGTTCTCCTGGCGTGTCCCGGAGTTGATCGAAACCGCGGACCTCACCGATCGGTACGCCGAAGACTCGCCGGTTCGCTTGATCGCCTGAGGCTCGCCTGTCCTCGTAAGCCGCTGAACAGCGTCGCGTTTGTATCGGGGCGCTGTGCGGCGAGCTTTCTCGTCACCTTGAACAGGGACGCCACATGTTCAGATTCGAGTGGGATGATCAAAAGGCAGCGAGCAACCTGCTCAAGCACGACGTATCGTTCGATGAGGCCATCAGCGTGTTTGCCGATGTCTTGGCGCTGACCTTCGCGGACACGGATCACTTTGAGTCTGAAGATCGAAGCCGAACCTACGGCATTTCGAAAAGGGACCGGCTGCTTGTGGTGGTCCACACCGAGCGGCGCAACAATGTTCGAATCATCAGTGCGAGAAAGGCGACCCGATATGAAAAAGGCATCTACGACCAAGGCTGATCGAGACATCCCCGAACTCAAGCGCGAGCAACTCGGCGTCGGCGTGCGCGGCAAATACCACAAGCACTTTACGCAAGGGAGCAATGTCGTTGTTCTACAGCCCGAAATCCAGAAGGCCTTTCCCACGTCTGAAGCAGTGAACAGGGCCTTGGCCAGCATGTTGGCATTCGCGCGGGAAGCGCAGGGCCTCGGAGTTCGTTCCAGGCGCACGCCGCGTAAGCGCGACTCCGCTTAGCCTTCGCTCAGCCTGAACGTGTGGTGCGGATCGCACGAAGCCACACCAGCGCAATTTCCAGCAGCGACAAAGCGCAGGAGCCGCCAACGCAACGCTTCGCGAGTTCGACGAGTCACGGCGGCGGAAAGGCGGCATCGGTGCCGCAGGCCTCGCCTGGCGGCTCAGTGATAACCCGGCGCAGCCTTCGCGCGCAATGGCCCGACAATGCGGCATGCGAATTGGTTTGTCAATTTCGATTGCGGTGTTGGCTGCGGGCTGTGCAACAGGCACGGGTTCGCCCTCCGGCGCGGTACTCCTGCCCGGTAACCCAGTTTGGCACGACGTGCCGCTGCCTGGAAAAGCCGCGACCCGATACATACAAGAGTCGGAACATGGTCAGCGGGTCGTGCAGGCGCGGTCCGATGCCTCGGCGAGCATGTTTCGACGAATCATGAAAGTCGAGCCTGACAGTCTGGGTGCGGTGAAATTCTCCTGGCGTGTCCCGGCGTTGATTGAAACCGCGGACCTCACCGATCGGTACGCCGAGGATTCGCCGGTTCGCTTGATCCTCGCGTTCGACGGCGACCACGGTCGCCTGTCGATGCGAAACCGCATGCTGTTCGAACTTGCGCACGCCGTGACCGGGGAGGCTCCACCCTTTGCCACCTTGATGTACGTCTGGGACAACAAGGAGCCCACCGAAACCGTGATTCACAACGGCCGCACCGATCGAATTCGCAAGATCGTGCTCGAGTCCGGGAAACAGAACCTCGGCGCATGGCGTCACTACGAGCGTGATGTCGTTGCGGACTTTCGGCGAACCTTCGGCGAGGACCCCGGCACGTTGATCGCGGTCGCGTTGATGACCGACTCGGACAACACCCGATCAAGCGCGAGGGCCTGGTACGGCGAAGTTCGGCTGCTCGGGCCGGACGGACGCCTGCACTGAAACCACCCGGGAGGATGGCCGTTGACGGCTACCCAAATTCCAGGATATGGTTGCCCACATGAAGACGACCATCGAAATTTCCAATCCCCTGCTCGACGCAGCCAAGAAGGTCGCCGTACGCGATGGGACCACGCTCAGAGCCTTGGTTGAACTGGGGCTGCGCCAGGTTCTCGCGACTCGCAAGCGTGACGCGGCGTTTCGATTGCGAAAAGCGAGCTTTCGCGGCGAAGGGCTACAGCCGGGGGCGAAGGATCTGTCGTGGGAACAAATCCGTGAGCTGGCGTATGCCGAACGCGGGCGATGATCGCAGTCGATACCAACATCCTCGTCTACGCCCACCGCGAAGACTCAGAATGGCACGCCGCGGCGAACGCTCGGCTCATCGAACTTGCCGAAGGGCGCCTGCCCTGGGCAATACCGTGGCCTTGCACCCATGAGTTCCTGTCCATCGTGACCCACCCGAAAATCTACGCGCCGCCATCGCCGATGAAGGCTGCCATGGACCAGGTGCAAGCGTGGCTCGAATCGCCAAGCTTGGTTTGGCTCGCCGAGTCCGACGATCACTGGAACACGCTGAAAGAGATGCTCAAGACCGGCCGGGTCGTCGGCCCGAAGGTTCATGACGCGCGCGTGGCGGCGCTGTGCTTGCAGCATGGCGTTCGCGAGTTGTGGTCGGCGGATCGCGACTTCGGTCGTTTTCCAAGCCTGACGACCACGAATCCCATGGTGCGGTGACGGGGGAGACGGCCACGGCGCCGACCCTGCAATGCTTGCCTTCATCCTGCGCCGTCTCGTCCAGGCCGTAATCGTGATGCTGGTCGTCGCCTTCATCGCGTTCATGCTGTTTCAGTACGTTGGCGACCCGGTGACGAACCTGTTGGGGCAGGACTCGACCGTCGAACAACGCGAGAAGCTGCGCGCTGACCTCGGGCTGGACCAGCCTTTTCCGGTCCAGTTCGCGCGCTTCGTCGGCAACGCCGTGCAGGGTGAGTTCGGCCTGAGCTTGAGGCAGGGCCGCAAGGTATCAGCGCTGATCGTCGAACGCTTTCCGGCCACGCTCGAGTTGGCCTTGTCGGCCGCGTTCACGGCGCTGTTCGTCGGCGTGCCGATGGGCGTTTACGCCGCGCTGCGCCGCGGAAGCTTCGCCTCGCAGGTGTTGATGGCGATCTCGTTGCTCGGCGTGTCGCTGCCGAGTTTCCTGATCGGCATTTTGCTGATCCTGTTCTTTGCGGTCACCCTGCAATGGCTGCCCAGTTTCGGGCGTGGCGATGTGGTGAACCTGGGCCAATGGACGACGGGTTTCTTGACGGTGGATGGCTGGAAGCATCTGGTGCTGCCCGCGCTGACCTTGGCGATCTTCCAACTCACGCTGATCATGCGCCTCGTCCGCGCCGAAATGCTCGAGGTGCTGCGCACCGATTACATCCGCTTCGCGCGCGCGCGCGGGCTGTCGGACCGCGCGGTGTACTTCGGGCACGCGCTGAAAAATACGCTGGTGCCGGTGATGACGATCACGGGCCTGCAACTCGGCGGCTTGATCGCCTTTGCCATCATCACCGAGTCGGTGTTCCAGTGGCCGGGCATGGGCCTGCTGTTCATCCAGGCGGTCAGCTTCGCCGACATTCCGGTAATGGCGGCCTACCTGTGCCTGATCTCGCTGATCTACGTGATCATCAACCTGACCGTGGACCTGCTGTACTTCGCGGTCGATCCGCGCTTGCGTGTCGAACAACCTGCTGGGGGACATTGATGGCTGAGGCGCCCGTGTTATCCAACGGTGGAGCGCTGTTCGAGCGGCTGCGGGCGATGCACCCCGAGCTCACCGCCTTTCGCCGCGACCTGCACGCGCACCCGGAGCTCGGATTCGAAGAAGTGCGCACGGCGCAGCGCGTCGCGGAGGCGCTGCGTGTCTGTGGTGTTGACGAAGTGCATACCGGCATCGCCAAGACAGGTCTCGTAGGCATCATTCGAGGGCGAGGCGAGCCTGGTGCAAAGGCGCCGCGGGCGCAGCGATCGATCGGCTTGCGCGCCGACATGGATGCCCTGCCGATGCGCGAAGAAAACGACTTCGCTTGGCGCAGCACGAAGGGCGGTCTGATGCACGGCTGCGGCCACGACGGACACACGACGATGCTGATCGGCGCGGCACG
>JANOLJ010000326.1:0-9284 GCA_031419715.1 Burkholderiales bacterium
GTGGTGGTGGACCGGCTGGTGGCCGGCCGCTACGGCCTGTCGGTGGAAGACGTGCAGAACGCGCTGCGGGTGCAGATCGAGGGCCAGCGCGCCGGCACCGTGATCGACGGCAACCGCCGCATTCCGATCGTGCTGCGCGGCGCCGATGCGGTGAAGATCTCGCCAGCCGAATTCGCGTCGCTGCGCATCACGTCGGCCGATGGCATGAGCGTGCCGCTGGAGACGCTGGCCCGACTGGAGCGCGACACCGGGCCGGTGAAGATCGACCGCGAGATGGGAAGCCGCTACAGCGTGGTCATCGCCAACGTCACAGGCCGCGACCTGGTCGGTTTTGTCGTCGAAGCCAAGGCCAGCGTGGCCCAGGCCGTCAAGCTGCCAATCGGCTACACGATCACGTGGGGTGGACAGTTCGAGAATCAACAACGCGCCGCCGCACGCCTCACGCTCGTCGTGCCGCTGGCGCTCGGGTTCATCTTCCTGATCCTGTTCACGACCTTCGGCTCGGTGCGGCAGGCATTGCTGGTGCTCAGCAACATTCCGTTCGCGCTGGTCGGCGGCATCGTGGCGCTGTGGCTCACGGGCGAGTACCTGTCGGTGCCGGCCTCGGTGGGGTTCATTGCACTGCTCGGCATCGCGGTGCTCAACGGCGTGGTGCTGGTGAGTTACTTCAACCAACTGCACGCCGAGGGGCTGTCACTGGTGGACTGCGTGCTTGAGGGCGCGAAGCGGCGCCTGCGACCGGTGCTGATGACGGCGTCGATCACGGCCTTCGGCCTGATCCCGCTGCTGTTCGCCACCGGGCCGGGGTCGGAGATTCAACGCCCGCTGGCCATCGTCGTGATCGGCGGGCTCATTACCGCGACCGCGCTGACCTTGATCCTGCTGCCCATCCTGTATCTGCGTTTCGCGCATGTGAAGGCAGCAGCCCACCGCACTGTGCCGGCCGCAACGGAGCTGAACCATGTCTAAATATTGTTTGACGCTGATCTGCTCGCCGGAGATCGAGGAGAAGCTGCTCGACACTGTGCTGTCCACGCTCGAAGACGAGGTCTTCACCAGCACGCCCACGTTCAGCCACGGCACGTCGCACGGTCGCCTGAGCAACCTCGAGAAAGTCATGGGACGCAGCCGTTCGGTGCAGGTGCAGATCATCACCACCGACGAAGAACTGGCGAGCCTGATCGAGCTGCTGCAGCGGCGATTCATGGGTACCGGGCTGCGCTACTGGGCCACGCCACTCCACACCGAAGGAGAGGTGGCATGACGCGCTGGAAGCCGGTTGCAATCAGCGTGGTGTTGATCGTCTCGGCGTTTCCGACGCTCGCGCAGGATCGCCCCACACCGCCCGATTTACCGCCGACCGAACTCGCCCGTCAGTGGATCGACCAGGACCCTGCCGTCGTCGAGGCCCGCCGTGCGCTGAGCGCCGCCTCGCACGGCGCCGCCGCGCTGCGCGCATCGCCCCACGAGTGGACGACCAAACTCTCGGCCCAGCGCCGCCGCTACGACAGCGGCGGCACCTCGAACGAATGGGCTGCCGCGCTGGAACGTACGATCCGCATCGGCGGCAAGGAGCAGATCGACCGTCAACTCGGGGACAACGACCTCGCGATCGGGCAGGCGCGCGTCGGTGAAGCCCGGCACGAGGCGGCGCGTGCTCTGGCGGACCTGTGGATAGCTGCGCTGGCGACGAGCCGCCAACGCGAGCTGTGGGACGAACAGTTGACCTTTGCCGAAGCCAGCCTCAAGGCGGTGGAAACACGCCGGCGCGCGGGCGATGCTTCGATGCTCGACCTGAATGTGGCGCGCGCGGATCTCATCGAAATGCAGCGGCAACTCAGTGCCGCGACGACCGCCGAGGCGAAGGCGAAAGCGAAGCTTGCGGTGAAATTCCCGAACCTGAGGTACGACCCCAAGCCGCTGGCCGAACCGGCGCCGCTCGAACTCGCGCAGGCGCAGTGGCGCGAGCGAATCCTCGCCGAGAGCGACGCAATCCGCACCGCCAAGGGATTGCTCAAGAAGGCTGAACTCACTGCGGCGCGCGCGAAGGCCGATCGCATCCCTGACCCAACCGTGGGCGTGTACACCGCGTCCGAGGCGTTGCGAAACGAACGCATCATCGGTCTGAGCGTGAGCATTCCCCTGTCGGGCACCTACCGGGACTCGCGCATGCAGCAGGCGCTGCAAGAGGCCGAAGTTGCACGGGCGGGGGTGGAGCGTCAGCAGCGCGAGGAGGAAATGGAGATTGTCGAAGCTTATGTCGAGGCAACCGGCGGCCTCGAACGCTGGCGTCTCGCATCGCAAGGCCTCTCCACCACTCGCGACAGTGCGCGCCTGACGCAGCGCGCCTACACGCTTGGCGAGGCGGACCTGCGGACGCTGCTGCTGGCCCGCCGGCAAGCGCTCGAAGCGTCGACCGCCGCCGAGCAGGCTCGCGTGGAGGCGCTGCGTTGGCACTACCGGCTGCTGATCGACGCCCATCTCATTTGGGGGTTGGCGGACGACTGAGTTCGGTAAACACCTCCCCCCACGATCCCTGGCGGCCAACTTGCGCAGCGTGCATGTCACCCAGCCCGAATGTCCGCCGGCGCCGAGCCTTGACACACTTCAGGCACTCCTGATCACATCGAAAGTGAATCTCATGTTCAGACGAATTCATCGCATGTTCGCGACCGCAGCACTACTGATCGCGCCGCTCGCGGCGCTGGCCCACGGCATGTCCGACGCCGAAAAACAGCGCATGCTCGAGGGGGGCTACCTGCAGTACGCGGGCCTGGGTGCGACACACATGCTCACCGGCTACGACCACTTGCTGTTTTTGTTCGGCGTGGTGTTCTTCCTGACGACTTTCAAGGAGATCGCCAAGTTCGTCACTGCGTTCACGCTCGGTCACTGCATCACCCTGATCTTTGCGACCTTCCTGCAGATCGCCTGGAACTACTTCCTGGTGGATGCCCTGCTCGCGGTCAGCGTGATCTACATCGGTTTGCACAACAACGGCAGCTTGCAAAAGCATTTCGGGATCGAGTCGCCGAACATGCTCGCCGCGGTGTTCGGGTTGGGCCTGCTGCACGGGTTCGGCTTGTCCACCCGCTTGCAGCAATTGCCGCTGGGCGACGAGCAGGTCGTCATGTTGATACGCATCCTCAGCTTCAACGTCGGGGTGGAGGTCGGTCAGATTGCCGCGCTGTCGGTGATGCTGGCTGTGCTGGCCCTGTGGCGCAAGCAAGTGTCGTTCAAGCGTTTGAGCGTGCTGGCCAATGTCGGCTTGGTCTACGCGGGCGT
Organism: Burkholderiales bacterium; assembly: GCA_031419715.1. GTDB lineage: Bacteria > Pseudomonadota > Gammaproteobacteria > Burkholderiales > Burkholderiaceae_C > JAEMQF01. The sequence continues at coordinate 3,286 of JANOLJ010000326.1, forward strand.
GTTGCTGTTGTTGATGCAGCTTCACGGCTATGAGCACGATGCCGACCCGAACAGCTTCCGTTTTCCCGCGCAAGAGCATCGCCATGAGCATCAAGACATGGACATTCAAAAGAGTACCGACACCGGCAGAGACAACCTCTGACCCGATCCTTCCCAACCACCACCCCACAAGGAATTCGACATGAAGAAGTTGTTCACCACACTTTGCGCCGCAAGCGGTCTCGCACTCTCCACGCCGGTGTTCGCCGGCGCGGACGAACAGTGCCACTTCCACGGCAACAAAGCGGCGCCGCAAGAAACGGTAGCCGGCTGCGCGGTCAAGCGCCGGCAGGCGCTGATCGCCAACGGCAAGATCGACAAGTCCTGGCAAGCTGTTGCGCCCACGGTCTTCGATCAAGTCGATGGTCAACGCGGCAAGGAATGGAAGGTAACCTTCAAGGACCCGGCCGCCACCGACAAGGCCAAGGAAAACCTCTACCTGTTCTTCACCGCGCAGGGCAACTTCATCGCCGCCAACTTCACTGGCAAGTAAGTCCCGGGCGTGCTGCCACTATGAGCCGAGCCGCTGCCTGGCCCGCCCTTCGCGGCGGCCTGATGGCGTTGACGGCTGCCGTGCTGTTCGGCGTCAGCACGCCGCTGGTGCAGCGCTTCGGCCTGGGCATCGGCAGCTTCTCCACGGCGGCGCTGTTGTACGCTGGTGCGGCATTGATCGGCGCCCTGCTGCGCCGGCCGATCGAACGCGAGGCCCTTGTGCAGCGCAGCGATGCACTTCGGATCGCGCTGATGGCGCTGTTCGGCGCCGTTATCGGCCCGGTGGCGCTGGTGTGGGGGCTTCAACGCACCAGCGGCGCCAGCGCCTCGCTGATGTTGACGCTGGAAGCCGTGTTCACCGCCGTGCTGGCGCGTCTGTGGTACCACGAGACCCTGGACCGGCGCGTCATCCTCGCGATGACGCTTCTCACGCTCGGCGGCATGGTGCTGGTGATCGACCGGGCCGAGGCCGGCGCCAGCCAGATGCTCGGGCTGCTGGCCGTGATGGTGGCCACGGCCGCCTGGGGCGTGGACAACACGTTGTCGCGTGCCGTGGCGGACCGCGACCCGGGGCAAGTGGTGATGCTCAAGGGTGCGCTCGGCGCTCTGGCCACGACCCTGATCGCCTTTGCCCTCGGCGAGCCGGTGCCAGGTCTTTGGCCTGCACTGGCGTTGCTCGCAGTGGGCGCGACGGGCTACGGCCTCAGCCTGCGCTTTTACTTGCTGGCCCAGCGGGCCTTCGGCGCGGCGCGCACCGGCTCGGTGTTCGCGTTCGCCCCGTTCGTCGGCGCACTCTTCGCCTTCCTGCTCGGTGAACGCAGTGGCAGTGCCTGGATGCTGGCCGGTGCCGTCCTGATGGCCTCGGGCATCGTGCTCCATCTTGCGGAGCGGCATGCTCACGAGCATGCGCACGACGCCTCGGAGCATGAGCACGCGCACAGCCACGACGACGGGCATCACACGCATCGTCACGCGACGATGCCCGCGGGACCGCACAGTCACCTTCATCGGCATGAGCCAATGCGGCACACGCACCCCCATGTGCCAGACGAGCATCACGGGCATCGGCATTGAAGTGAATCGCCGACTCGGTTGGGCGCGACCTGGACGCCGAGAGAGGGCGGATTGGAGCGGATGCCCTCTCGGTCGGAGACCAGGACCCACACGAAATGATGGAGCGCGGCCCAGCCCAGCGCGGCCGAAGGTGGCCGCGGCCGCGTGCGGTGTGGACATGGGTTTTCCTGCGAGATGAAGTGGTCGCCGAGCGCGACAGCGCGCCCGGCCCGGGTCCCGTGGCGGGACCTTTCGATCAACTCAGCAAGGCAGGTGGCGCACGGGCGTCGAACGGCGCGATTTGGCGCGACACGGCGGGAAGGCCTCTCGCGCCAGCGAGCACGGGCAACGCATGAGCGCCCGCAATCCATTCAAAGCGGGACGGCAGCACAGCGCCGAGCTGCGCGAACGCCAGGCACGTGTCGCAGACCTTGGCCGCCACGTGGTGGTGCTTGTCGGTCTCCCGCTGGTGGTGTGCGGTGTTGGGCAGACTGTGCGACAGCGCGCGGACGAGCGCAACCTGAGGGTTCAGCTGAACAGCCCACATCAGGATCAGCAAACGCCAGGAACGCAACATGACTGTCATCGAGGCCCGAAGCGTAGCAGGCCCTGCGCGCCCAATGCCACCGGCATGAGGAAGGCCCATGAATCCACAATCGTCATTCTGCGGCGAAACACGCTCCGTCAAATGCACCGTCCGCCATCCACCTCCATCGCCACGCCAGTGATCATGCTGGCTTCGTCGGAGCAGAGGTAACACGCGGCGTTGCCCATGTCTTCGGGCGTGGAAAAGCGCCCGAGCGGAATCGTCGCGAGGAACTTGGCGCGCATGGCGGGCGTGTCCTCGCCCATGAAGGTCTTGAGCAGGGGCGTCTCGCCGGCCACTGGGTTGAGCGCGACGACGCGGATGCCGAACGGCGCGAGCTCGACGGCGCTGGAGCGCGTCGCCGTGATGACCCAGCCCTTGCTTGCGTTGTACCAGGTCAGGCGCGGCCGCGGGCTGACGCCGGCCGTGCTGGCAACGTTCAACACCACACCCGACTTCTGCGCCTTGAAGCGCGGCACGACTTCGCGCATCGCCAGATAGATCGCCTTCATGTTGACGGCGAAGATGCGGTCGAACTGTTCTTCGGGTAGATCCTCCATCGCTTGCGGCACATGGCCGATGCCGGCGTTGTTGACGAGGATGTGCAAGCCGCCGAAGTGCTGCTGCGCGGCGTCCATCATCGCCTTCACGTCTTGCGCGTTCGCCACGTCGATGCACACGCTGCGCGCGCTGGCGCCGAGCAACTTCGCGACGCGCTCGCCGCCCGCGGCATCCCGGTCGGCAATGAGCACCTTCGCGCCCTCGCGCACGAATTTCGCCGCGATGCCTTCGCCGAAGCCCGAGCCCCCGCCGGTGACGATCGCCACTTTGCCCGCCAGTCTCATGATGTCCTCCCCCGTGTCAGCCGTGATGAATCGCCACCGTCTTGAGCACCGAGAAGCCATACAGCGCCTCGAAACCCTTTTCGCGGCCGTGGCCCGAATGCTTGACGCCGCCAAACGGCAACTCGACGCCGCCGCCCGCGCCATAGTTGTTGATGAACACCTGACCGCACTTGAGCGCGCGCGCCATGCGCATCTGGCGGCCGCCGTCGCGCGTCCACACGCCGGCCACCAGGCCGTAGGCCGTGCCGTTGGCGATTTGCAGCGCCTGCGCTTCACCGTCGAAGGCGAGCAACACCTGCACCGGGCCGAACACCTCTTCTTGCGCCAACGCATGTGTGGGCAAGACTTCATCGATCAGCGTCGGCAACACATAGTGGCCGCCGCGCGGTGCATCCAGCGCGAGCGAGCCTTGCGCGACGATGCGCGGCCCGCCCGCGCGCGCCAGCGCGAGATAGCGCTCGACGACGCCCTTTTGGCGCTGTGAAATCAGCGGCCCCACATCCAGATCAGCCAGCGCCGGGCCGACACGCAGCGATCGGTAGCGCTCGGCCATGCGCTCGCGCACCTGGTCGAACACGGCGCGCTCCACGAGGATGCGCGACGCGGCCGAGCACGTCTGGCCGGCGTTCTGGATGCCGGCGTTGACGAGATAAGGCATCGCCGCGTCGAGGTCCGCGTCGGCAAACACGATCTGCGGACTCTTGCCACCGAGTTCCAGCGTCACCGGAATCACGTTCTTCGCCGCCGCGGTCTGGATCAACTTGCCGGTCGCCACGGACCCGGTGAAGGAGATGTGCGCCACGCCGGGGTGCGACGCGAGCGCCGCGCCGGCTTCCTCGCCCAGGCCGGGGACGATGTTGATGGCCCCGGCGGGGAACCCGACCTGCTGCGCAATGCGCGCGAAGGCGAGCGCCGTGAGGCACGCCTCTTCGGCAGGCTTGAGCACGCAGGCGTTGCCCATCGCCAGCGCAGCGCCGACACTGCGGCCGATGATCTGCATCGGGTAGTTCCAAGGCACGATGTGGCCCGTCACGCCATGCGGTTCGCGCAGCGTGAGCGCCGTATAGCCTTGTGCGAACGGCAGCGTCTGGCCGTGCACCTTGTCGGCCGCGCCGCCGTAAAACTCAAGATAGCGCGCCAGCGCCATCACGTCGGCGCGGGCTTGCACAAGCGGCTTGCCGACATCGAGCGCTTCGAGCCGCGCCAGCATGTCGACCTGTTCCAGCACCTTGCGCGAAAACGCGCCGAGCAAACGCCCGCGCTGGGCGTGGCTGGTGCGGCCCCACTCGCCGTCCAGGGCGGCTTGTGCAGCGGACACGGCGGCGTCGACATCGGCGGCGCTGCCGCGCGCGATGGTGCACAGCACGCTGCCCTCGGAGGGGTTCTCCAGCGGCAAGGTGGCGCCGCGCTCGGCGCCGCGCCACTGGCCGGCGATGAACAGTTCGCTTGGGTCGAAAGGCAGCTCGGTGTCCATTGCAATCTCCATGTGCTCCACGCACCTCAAAAACGCCGGGTTTTGAGCCATCATAGGCGAAGCAACAGGGCGCACGCCGGCATCGGTGGCTGCTGTTGGATGCCTCAGCGAGATCAACATCAGCTACTTCCTGCTCAAGCGATTCGCCAGTTTCATCGTCACGCTGCTCGCGGCGTCGGCGGTGGTCTTCGTGGTGCTCGACATCCTGCCCGGCAACGCCGCCGAAGTGATGCTCGGCGAATCCGCCACGCCCGAAGCGGTGCGCGCCTTGTCCGCCAAACTCGGGCTGGACCGGCCGGCGCCGCTGCGCTATGCGAGCTGGCTTCAGGGACTGCTCGGCGGCGAACTCGGTAACAGCGTCGCTTACGACACGCCGATCGCCGAGCTCATCATCGAGCGCCTCGCCGTCACCGTGCCGCTGGCGATGCTGGCGATGGCGCTGACAACAGGGCTCGCGCTCGCCGCCGGGGTATACGCCGCGGCGCGCCACAACAAGCCGGGTGACGTGGGCGTGATGCTCGCCAGCCAGCTCGGCATCGCGATCCCGAACTTCTGGTTCGCGATTTTGCTGATCCTCGTGTTCGCGGTGCAACTCGGCTGGTTCTCGGCAGGCGGCTTCGCCGGCTGGACCGAAGCCGACGGCGGCGGCCTCTGGCCGGGCCTGCACTCGCTGATCTTGCCGGCGATCGCCCTGGCGCTGGTGCAGGCGGCGATCCTCGCGCGCATCACCCGCTCGGCGGTACTCGACGTGCTGCGCGAAGACTGGGTGCGCACCGCGCGCGCCAAGGGCCTGTCGCGGCGCGCCGTGCTCTGGCGTCATGTGCTGCGCAACGCCGCGGTGCCGGTGCTCACCGTGATGGGACTGCAGTTCGCGAACCTGCTGACCGGGACGATCGTCATCGAGAACGTGTTTGCGCTGCCGGGTCTGGGCCGGCTCGTGTTCCAGGCGATCGCGAACCGCGATCTCGGCGTCGTGCAGAACATCGTGATGCTGCTCGCCGCGACGGTGATCCTGATCAACTTCGTCGTCGACGTGTTGGTCGTGTTCATCGACCCGCGCCTGAAACTGACCGGGGTATCGGCATGAGCCCCGCCCGGCCGCCCGTAGGGGCTCATTCCCGCCTGGCGGGATCGGCATGGGCCACGAAGGGGCCCCTTCGTGGCCCATGCCGTAGGGTGCACCAATGAGCGCCGTGCCGGAGTCGTTCGCCCGCATGCGCCGACATCGCAGCTTCATCCTCGGCGGCGTGTTGGTCGCGCTGTTCGTTGCGAGCGCCGCGCTGTCGTATGTCTGGACGCCTTACCCGGCCAGCGAACTCGACATTCCAAACAAGCTGCTCGCGCCCGGCGCTGCGCACTGGCTGGGCACCGACAGCCTGGGGCGCGACATCGTCTCGCTGCTGCTGGTGGGTGCGCGCGCGTCGAGGGCCGGGGGGCGGTTGGCGGGGGGGCTCGGCGAGGCGGTGGGGGGCGGCCGGGGGCGGCTCGCCCCGGCCCGCCGCGGCGGGGG
>JANOLJ010000327.1:0-8766 GCA_031419715.1 Burkholderiales bacterium
GGTCACCACGGCGGTGGCCGCGGGCGACCTGTCCAAGAAGATCACGGTGGATGTCAAGGGCGAGATCTCGGAGCTCAAGAACACCATCAACACCATGGTCGACCAGCTTTCGTCGTTCGCCGCCGAGGTGACGCGGGTGGCGCGCGAAGTCGGCACCGAAGGCAAGCTCGGCGGGCAGGCCGACGTGCAGGGCGTGGCCGGCACCTGGAAGGACCTCACCGAATCGGTCAACTCGATGGCGTCGAACCTGACCAGCCAGGTGCGCAACATTGCCGACGTGACCAAGGCCGTGGCGGCGGGCGACCTGTCCAAGAAGATCACGGTGGATGTGAAGGGCGAGATCTCCGAACTCAAGAACACCGTCAACACGATGGTCGACCAGTTGCGCTCCTTCGCGGCCGAAGTGACGCGCGTCGCGCGCGAGGTCGGCACCGAGGGCAAGCTCGGCGGCCAGGCCACCGTGCCCGGCGTGGCGGGCACCTGGAAAGACCTGACCGACAACGTGAATTCGATGGCATCCAACCTCACCGGCCAGGTGCGCAACATCGCCGAGGTGACGATCGCGGTGGCGAGCGGCGACCTGTCGAAGAAGATCACCGCCGACGTGCGCGGCGAGATTCTCCAGCTCAAGGAGACGATCAACACGATGGTCGAGCAGTTGCGCTCCTTCGCCTCGGAAGTGACGCGCGTCGCGCGCGAAGTCGGCACCGAAGGGCGGCTGGGCGTGCAGGCGGTGGTGCCCGGCGTGGCGGGCACCTGGAAAGACCTCACCGACTCGGTGAACGCGATGGCGACGAACCTCACCGCGCAGGTGCGCAACATCGCCGAAGTCACGACCGCGGTGGCGCGCGGTGACCTGAACCGCAAGATCACCGCCGACGTGAAAGGCGAGATCCTGGAGCTGAAGAACACGATCAACACGATGGTCGACCAGCTCAATTCGTTTGCCGGCGAGGTGACGCGCGTGGCGCGCGAAGTCGGCACCGAAGGCAAGCTTGGCGGGCAGGCGCAGGTGTCGGGCGTGGGCGGCACCTGGAAAGACCTGACCGACAACGTGAACTTCATGGCCTACAACCTCACCGAGCAGGTGCGCGGCATCGTCAAGGTCGTGACGGCCGTGGCGGACGGCAACCTGACGCAGCGCCTGACGGTGCAGGCCAAAGGCGAAGTCGCCGCGCTCGCCGACACGATCAACAACATGACGGTCACGCTCGCCACCTTCGCCGATCAGGTGACGAACGTCGCGCGTGAAGTGGGTGTGGACGGACGCCTGGGCGGCCAGGCGAACGTACCCGGCGCGGCAGGAACCTGGAAAGACCTGACCGGCAACGTGAACCTGCTCGCCGCGAACCTGACGACGCAGGTGCGCGCGATCGCCGAGGTCGCCACGGCGGTCACCAAGGGCGACCTGACACGCTCGATCCAGGTGGAAACGCGCGGCGAAGTGGCCGAGCTGAAGGACAACATCAATACGATGATCTCCAACCTGCGCGAAACCACGGAGAGCAACCGTGAGCAGGACTGGTTGAAGACGAACCTCGCCAAGTTCAGCGGCATGCTGCAGGGCCAGCGCGAGCTGAGCACGGTGGGGCAGATGCTGCTCAGCGAGCTCGCGCCGCTGGTGCACGCGCACCAGGGCACGATCTACCACCTCTCCGGCGCCGAGGGAAGCGTCGGATTGCGCTTGTTGTCGAGCTATGCGCATGGCGGCGCAAATTCGCAGCGCGCCGAGGAAATCGGCCTCGGGCAGGGGCTGGTCGGGCAGAGCGCACTTGAGAAGAAACGCATCCTGCTGACCAATGTGCCGCCGGATTTCATCTCCATCTCGTCGAGCCTGGGCGATGCGGGGAAGGTCAGCATCCTCGTGCTGCCGGTGCTGTTCGAGGGGCAGACGAAGGCGGTGATCGAACTCGCTTCGCTCGGTGCATTCACCGAGGTGAACCTGAACTTCCTTGACCTGCTCACGCAAAGCATCGGCGCGGTGTTCAACACGATCGAGGCGACGATGCGCACCGAGGGCCTGCTCACGCAGTCGCAGCAGCTCACGGCCGAGCTGCAGTCGCGCCAGAGCGAGTTGCAGCAGACCAATGAGGAGCTGGGCACCAAGGCGCGGCTGCTCGCCGAGCAGAACGCCGAGGTCGAACGCAAGAATGCCGAGGTCGAGCAGGCGCGCTACGCGCTCGAGGAAAAGGCCGCCGAGCTGGCGCTGACGTCGAAGTACATGTCGGAGTTCCTCGCGAACATGTCGCACGAGCTGCGCACGCCGCTCAATTCCCTCCTCCTCCTGAGCCAGCAGCTCGCGGGAAACACCGCGGGCAACCTGTCGAGCAAGCAGGTGGAGTTTTCGCGCAACATCAATTCGTCGGGCTCGGACCTGCTGAACCTCATCAACGACATCCTCGATTTGTCGAAAATCGAGTCGGGAACGGTGACCGTTGAAGTCGAGGAAATCACCTTTGCCGGACTGCGCGACACGATCGACCGCAACTTCCGCCACGTCGCCGAGGCGAAGAACCTGCCGCTCCAGGTGCGCTTCGCCGAAGACCTGCCGCGCGCCATGGACAGCGACCCGAAGCGCCTGCAACAGATCCTGAAAAACCTGCTGTCCAACGCCGTCAAGTTCACGGCCCACGGCCATGTGCAGGTGCGTGTCGGTTACGCCACCGCAGGCTGGAGCGTTGACCACCCGGTGCTGGGCAAGGCGCCACAGGTCATTGCCTTCGCGGTCGAAGACACCGGCATCGGCGTCGCCCCGGAAAAGCAGCGCATCATCTTCGAGGCTTTCCAGCAGGCCGACGCCGGCACCTCGCGCAAATACGGCGGCACGGGCCTGGGCCTGGCGATCAGCCGCGAACTCGCGGTGCTGCTGGGCGGCGAGATCAAGCTCGCCAGCGTACACGGCCAAGGCAGCACGTTCACGCTGTTTCTGCCGCTGCAGTACGCCGGCCCCGACAACCCGCGCGCCATGCCCGCGGCCAGCACGGCACGCGAGTCGACGCGCGGCTTCACGATCCTGCCGGTGCCGCGCGAAGAGCAGGTCGAAGACGACCGCAACCGCATCGAGGCGGGCGAGCCGGTGCTGCTCATCGTTGAAGACGATCCGCATTACGCGCGCATCCTGCTCGGTCTGGCGCGCGACAAGGGCTTCAAGGGCGTGGTGACGAACAAGGGCGCGCAGGGCCTGACGCTGGCGCGGCAATACCAGCCCGCGGCGATTTCGCTAGACATATTCCTGCCCGACATGCTCGGCTGGACCGTGCTCAACCAGCTCAAGCTCGACCCGGTGACGCGCCATATTCCGGTGCAGATCGTCACGCTCGAAGAAGAGCGCCAGCATGGCCTGGCGCACGGCGCCTTTGCCTATGTCGTGAAAGCGCCCACCACCGCCAGCCTGGAGTCTGCTTTCGACCGCATCAAGGACTTCGCCACGCCGCGCACCCGGCGCCTGCTGGTCGTTGAAGACAATCACATCGAACGCGAATCCATCATTGCGCTGCTCGGCCACGAAGACATCGAGATGGTCGCGGTGGGCAGCGGCACGCAGGCCTTGCAGGCGATGCGCGAGCAGGCGTTCGACTGCATCGTGCTCGACTTGCGCCTGCCCGACATGAGCGGCTTCGAGCTGCTCGAACACCTGCACGCCCAGCCGCACACGGCCGACGTGCCGGTTGTCGTGTTCACCGGCAAGGATCTGAGCGCCGAAGAGCAGGCGCAGCTCAAGACGATGGCCAAGAGCATCGTGCTGAAAGACGTGCAGTCGCCCGAGCGCCTGCTCGACGAGACGGCGCTGTTCCTGCACCGCGTCATCACCGACCTGCCAGCCGACAAACAAGCCATGCTGGAGCGCCTGCACGGCTCCAACGAGGTGCTGCGCGGCCGCAAGGTGCTCGTCGTCGATGACGACGCGCGCAACATCTTCGCCCTGACCTCGCTGCTGGAAAACCAGGAGATGGAGGTGCTCAGCGTGACGAACGGGCGCCAGGCGATCGAGGTCATCGAGCACACGCCCGATCTGAGCGTCGTGCTGATGGACATCATGATGCCCGAGATGGACGGCTACGCGACGATGCGTGAAATCCGCCAGGACCCGCGCTATCGCACGTTGCCGATCCTCGCGCTGACCGCCAAGGCCATGAAAGGCGACCGCGAGAAGTGCCTCGATGCCGGCGCGAGCGACTACATCGCCAAGCCGGTGAACACCGACCAATTGCTGTCGCTGATGCGCGTCTGGTTGTTCCGATGAAAGAGCCGCTGCACTCCCCCGTGGCGCCGGTCGAGCACCCGGCGTGGTTCCCGCGAAACCTGGGCCGTTCCGCCGACGCCGTGCTGGCTTCGATCCACGACGCGCCGATCAACATCCTGATCGTTGACGACGAGGCGCGCAACCTCACCGTGCTCGACAGCATCCTGGACAACCCGGGCTACAAGCTGATTCGCGCGGTGTCACCCGACCAGGCGCTGCACGCCCTCGTCGAGCAGGAATTCGCGCTGCTGATCCTGGACATCCGCATGCCCGGGATGACAGGCTTCGAACTCGCGAAGATGATCAAGGGGCGCAAGAAGACGGCGCGCGTGCCGATCATCTTCCTCACCGCCCACTACGGCGAAGACGAGCATGTGCTCGAAGGCTACGGCAGCGGCGCGGTCGACTTTCTCCTCAAGCCGGTGAACCCGGCGATCCTGCGCTCCAAAGTCGCGGTCTTTGTCGAGCTGCACCGCAAGAGCCGCGAACTCGAAACCGCCTATCGGTCGCTGCTCATTGAGGTGACCGAGCGCCGCCGAGTCGAGGAAGAATTGCGCGAACTGAACCTGCGGCTCGAGCAGCGCGTGGCCGAGCGCACCCAGGCGGCGGAAGCGGCGAATCGCGCGAAGTCGGATTTTCTTTCCGCGATGAGCCACGAGCTGCGGTCACCGCTCAATGCGATTCTCGGCTTCGCCCAACTCATCGAAACCGACGCAACGCCGCCCACCGACTCGCAGCAGCGCAGCGTCGGGCAGATCCTGAAGGCGGGCTGGTATCTGCTCGAGCTGATCAATGAAATTCTCGACCTCGCGCTGATCGAATCGGGCAAGCTGACGCTGTCACTGCAAGCGTTCTCGCTGGCCGATGTGCTGGTGGAATGCCACGACCTTGTGCAGTTGGAGGCCGGCAAGCGCGACATCAGTGTGCGCTTCCCGCAAGGCGACTGCCCCTTCGTCGTCATCGGTGACCGCACCCGGATGAAGCAAATTCTGATCAACCTGTTGTCGAACGCCGTCAAATACAACCGGGTCGGCGGCATGGTCAGCGTGCAATGCAGCGTCGCGTCCGCCGGGCGCCTGCGCATTCGCGTCGAAGACAGCGGCATGGGCCTGAGCGACGAGCAACTGGCGCAACTGTTCCAGCCGTTCGTTCGCCTCGGTCAGGAGCACGGCGGCGAACAAGGCACCGGCATCGGATTGCTGGTGTGCAAGCGCCTGGTCGAGCAGATGGGCGGTGCGATCGGTGTGCAAAGCAGCGTCGGTGTCGGCAGCGTGTTCTGGGTGGAGCTGAATCTGGAGGCGGCGAGCCGCGAAGACGACGCGCTGCGACTCGCGCACACCGAACCGCGGGTCGAGCCCGACGCCTCGCGCCAGTGCACGCTGCTCTATGTGGAAGACAACCCCGCCAATCTGATGCTGGTGCAAGACATCGTCGCGCGCAGCCTGGGCATGCATCTGCTCAGCGCGGGCGAGGCCCGCAGCGGTGTCGAGATCGCGCGCGCCAGCCTGCCCGATGTGATCGTGCTCGACATCAACCTGCCGGGAATCAGCGGCTTCGAGGCGCTGCAACTGCTGCGCGCCGATCCGCGCACGGCGCACATACCGGTGATCGCGCTCAGTGCGAATGCGATGGCGCGCGACATCGAGCAGGGTCTTGCGGCCGGGTTCATCAGCTACCTCACCAAACCGCTGCGCATCACCGAGTTCATGAACACGCTGGACGCAGCGCTCAAAGTCGCGCGATCCCGCGCGACCCGAATCAGGAAGGACACCACAACATGATGATCACGAACAACGAAATTTTCGACGCCAGCATCCTGATCGTCGACGACCGGCCCGCCAACGTCGAGCTGCTCGAAGACATGCTGCGCGCCACGGGCTACACCCGGATCGCGACGACGACTTCGCCGGTGCAGGTGCGCGAACTGCATCGCCAAAGCCGCTTCGACCTGATCCTGCTCGATCTGCAGATGCCCCACATGGACGGCTTTGAAGTGATGCAGGGCCTCACCGAAGACAGCGGCGACGGCTATGTGCCCGTCATCGCGCTCACCGTCGAGCCGGCGCTCAAGCTGCGCGCCTTGCAGGCCGGCGCCAAAGACTTCATCAGCAAGCCGTTCGACTTGCTCGAAGCCAAGACGCGCATCCGCAACATGATCGAGGTGCGGCTGCTGTACCGGCGCCTCGAAGGCTTCAACCAGGTGCTGGAAGAGACGGTGCGGACGCGCACCCGCGAGCTGAGCGACAGCGAAGAACGATTCCGCCGCCTCACCGAGCTCGCCTGCGACTGGTACTGGGAGCAGAACGACACCGGCGCCGTGACGCGCCTGTCCGGCCCGGTGCAGGAGATGCTTGGCATGGGCTTCAGCGGTTTTCTGGGCAAGACCCGCGGCACCGACTACACCGGCTGGATCGAAACGGAGCGCGAAGCCTTGCAGGCCAAGCTCGCGGCACGCCAGCCTTTCCTCGATTTCCCGTTCAGCCGCATCGACGCGAAGGGCGTGAAGCGCCATTTTCGGGTCAGCGGTGAACCGATCTTCGACTCGTCATGCAACTACCAGGGGTACCGAGGGGTAGGGGTCGAATTCAACCTGAAAGAATTATCATGAAGGCAAACGCGGCGTGGAGCCTGCGCCATTGATTGCGGCATCGAACCCGCAATCGCATCATGATCTCTGCCCCGAACCCGAATCTGAACCATCTTCTCGCCGCGCTGCCTGACGAGCACTGGCAGCGCTGGGCACCGCTGCTCGAGCCGGTGGAGATGCCGCTGGGGCAGGTGCTGTATGAATCGGGCGCCACGCTCAGCCATGTGTACTTTCCGGTGAACTCGATCGTCTCGCTGCTGTATGTGATGGAAAACGGCGCGTCGGCCGAAATCGCCGTGGTCGGCCGCGAGGGCTTGCTCGGCATTTCGCTGTTCATGGGCGGCGAAACCACGCCGAGCCGCGCCGTCGTGCAAAGCGCGGGCCGGGGCTACCGGCTGACGGCCAAGGTGGTCAAGGAAGAGTTCAATCGTGCCGGCGCGGTGATGCACCTGCTGCTGCGCTACACGCAGGCGCTGATCACCCAGATGGGGCAGACGGCGGTGTGCAACCGCCACCATGCGCTGGACCGGCAACTGTGCCGCTGGCTGCTGCTGAGCCTGGACCGGCTCGATGGCAGCGAACTCGCAATGACGCAGGAACTCATCGCCAACATGCTCGGTGTGCGCCGCGAAGGCGTGACCGAGGCCGCGCTGAAGCTGCAAAATGCCGGGCTGATCCGCTATGCGCGCGGCCACATCTCGGTGCTGGACCGGCCCGCGCTGGAGCGGCGCTGTTGCGAGTGTTATGCCGTCGTGAAGAAAGAGTACGACCGGCCCCTGCCCGCCAAGCTGGCGACCTGAACGCCTCTGAGCGCCCCCCAGGGGCCGATCGACTTGACCTGATTTTTTTTCGATCGCACGCGCTATGTGCGGTCGCGTACAGACTCCGGGCGACGGAACGGCGAAGCTTGCGCCCTTGCGGCTTTTCGGCGAGGGTGTCATGAACCACTGGGGTATTTCCGGCTTGGCCTCTTCGGGTTTTCTCGGCGACACATCGCGTCAGCCGGCGTGGTTCGATGCACCCGCCGTGGCCCGCCCGATGCCGCCCGTGGCATTGGCGCGCGCCGAGCCCGAGGTCGAGGACGAGCACGAGGCCGAGGCCAAGGCCGAGGCGGTGAACCCGCGCATCCTGGTCGTCGAGGACCACCCTTCGCTCCAGGCCGTGACGCGCGCGATGCTCGCCGCGCTCGGCGCCACGACATCGGTGTCGGAGCACGGCGCCCAGGTGGTGCGCCTCGCGTGCGCGAGCCCGTTCGACCTGATCTTGATGGACCTGCAGATGCCCACGCTGGAAGGGCTGAGCAGCATCCGGCAGATTCGCGGTTTCGAGCAGGCGCAGGGGCGGGCGCGCGTGCCGGTGGTCGCCTACACGTCGCCCGGGTACGCCGGCTGGGAGTATTTCATGCTCGGTCTGGGCCTTGACGCCGTGCTCGAGAAACCCAGCAGCGCGCCAGCCTTGAAGCAATGTCTGCTCCGCTTGCTGCCGGTGGGTCAGAGACGGGGAGTTGTTTGATCGGGCGTGATCGAGAGACCGCCAGTCTCTCAGCTTATCGGCCAGCGGCTAGGGCTGGGTCGGGCTGCGGGCGCGGGCCGAGTTCGGTGAAGGCGACGAGGTAGCGCGCACCGGCTGGGTCGAGAGTTGCCGTGGCGACCACGCGCCGCGATGGCGCACTGCTGAGCACCAGCTCGACCGAACCCGCCGCGTCGGTGTCGCCTTGCGCCACGCGAGCCAGCAGGGCGAGCAAGGCGTCGCTGCCTGGCCGGTCAAGAAAGGCGTTCAGGCCGCGCCCCACCAGCGCCGCGCGTTCGGCGCCGAGCAGGCGCGCAGCGCCCAGGTTGAGTTCGACGAGCGTGGTGTCGCGCTCAATCGTGAAGCACGCGACCGGTGCCGCGTCGTAGAGCTGCTGATGCCGCACCAGGGCATGTTCCAGCTCGAC
>JANOLJ010000328.1:0-1583 GCA_031419715.1 Burkholderiales bacterium
ACCATCGGCTTGTCGTACACCGGCAGCAACTGCTTGCTCATCGCCAGCGTGGCCGGGTGCAGGCGCGTGCCGGAACCGCCGGCCAGCACGATGCCTTTGCGTGAAGTCGCTGGGGTCGTCATCGGGGGTGAACCTCTTCGAGCATGCGCAGCACGCCTGGTTGCCAGTCGGGCAGGGACAAACCAAAGGCCGTGCGCAGCTTGCGCGTGTCCAGGCGTGAGTTCAGCGGGCGCCGCGCCGGCGTCGGGAAGGCGCTCGTCGGCACCGCCTGCACACCCGTGGACTTCAGCGGCAAACCGCGCGCACGCGCCCAGTCGATGACGAGCGATGCATAAGCGTGCCAGTTCGTCTCCCCCGCAGCGACGCAGTGGTAGGAGCCGGCCAGCGCCGGTGCCGCGCGCACGGCGCGGATCGCATGCGCCGTCACGTCGGCCAGCAGGTCGGCGCCGGTGGGCGCGCCGATCTGGTCATCGATCACCTTCAGCGTTTCGCGCTCCGCGGCGAGCTTCAACATCGTGCGCGCGAAGTTGCCGCCGCGCGCCGCGTAGACCCAGCTCGTGCGCAGGATCAGGTGCGCACAGCCGCTGCTGCGGATCGCCTCTTCGCCGTCGAGCTTGGTGCGGCCATAGACCGACAGCGGCGCGGTCGGCGCCTCCTCGTCGCGCGGCGCATCGCCGCTGCCGTCGAACACGTAGTCGGTGCTGTAGTGCACCAGCAGCGCGCCGCAACGCCGCGCTTCGGCAGCGAGCACGCGCGGCGCCTCGGCGTTGATCGTACGCGCCAGTTCGGGTTCGGCCTCGGCCTTGTCCACGGCCGTGTGCGCGGCGGCATTCACGATCACGTCCGGCGCCACCGCACGCACGGTGTCGGCGAGCGCGGCCGGGCGTGTGAAGTCGGCGCAATGGTCGGTGCTGTCGAAGTCGAGCGCGACGACCTCGCCCAGGGCGCTGAGCGCACGCTGCAACTCCCAGCCGACCTGGCCGTTCTTGCCGAGGAGCAACAGCTTCATCGCACGCTGTAGTTGGTCGCGACCCAGTCGCGGTAGCCGCCGCTCTGCACATCGGCCACCCACTGCGGATGGTCGAGGACCCACTGCACCGTCTTGCGGATGCCGGACTCGAAGGTCTCGGCCGGTCGCCAGCCGAGTTCGCGCTCGATCTTGCGCGCGTCGATCGCGTAGCGGCGGTCGTGGCCCGGGCGGTCCTTCACATGCGTGATGAGGCGCTTGTACGAACCCTCGGCGTGCGGCCGCAGTTCGTCGAGCAGCGCGCAGATCGTGTGCACGATCTCGATGTTCGGCTTTTCGCATCCGCCGCCGACGTTGTAGGTCTCGCCGACCCGGCCCTGCGCGAGCACGCTGCGGATCGCGCTGCAGTGGTCGCGCACGTAGAGCCAGTCGCGCACCTGCATGCCGTCGCCGTACACCGGCAGCGGCTTGGCCGCCAGCGCGTTGACGATCATCAGCGGGATCAGTTTCTCGGGAAAGTGGAAGGGACCGTAGTTGTTGCTGCAGTTGGTGGTCACCACCGGCAGGCCGTAGGTGTGGTGCCAGGCACGCACCAGGTGGTCGCTGGCGGCCTTGC
>JANOLJ010000329.1:0-11238 GCA_031419715.1 Burkholderiales bacterium
CCATCGCCGTCTTGCGGTTCGGCTCGCGTGCGAGTGCCCAGGCCTTGAACAGGAAGAATCCGCCTCCGGACGCCGCGCCGATCATGAACACCGGCCCGGCGCCGAACAGCCCGGGCAGCAGCGACGCAGCCACCAGCGCGACGGTACTCAAGAACACGATGCGCGCGGCACGTTGGGTGCCCACGACCACTGGCAACATCGGCACACCGGCCGCGGCGTAGTCGGCTTGGCCGGCGATCGCCAGGCTCCAGAAATGCGGCGGTGTCCAGAGGAACAGCACCAACGCGAGCAGCAACGGTAAGGGCCCCAGCGTCGGGTCGACTGCCGCGCCTCCGGCCAGTACCGCAAAGCTCCCCGCGAGCCCGCCGATCACGATGTTCAACCAACTGCGCCGCTTCAACCACACCGTGTAGACCACGGCATAAGTGAATGCACCGAGAAAGATGTAGAGCGCGGCAAACGCATTCAGCGCGAACCACGCGGCGCCGACCGCCAGCAGCAGCAGCGCCGCGATCAACACCAGCCACACCGGCGTGTGCGGCAGCTCGCCGGTGACGAAGGCGCGGCTGCGGGTGCGCGCCATGAGCCGGTCGGTGTCGGCCTCGAAGTACTGGTTGAACGCACCGGCGCTGCTTGAGGCGAGCAACACCGCCAGCGCCAGCACCGACACCTGCGCCAGGCTCAGCGCCGGGCCCGGCGTCACCGCCAGACCCACCAGCGCGGTCACCATGATCATCACGGCAATGCGCAGCTTGAACAGCCCGAGCACCAGGCGCGCGACCTGGAGGGGGCTCTTTCGGACGCCTTGCACGAGGGTGATCGAATTCATGGCGCTGCCCCCGTGCTCAACTTAGGCCCCAGAGCGTGGACAGATACTTCCAGTTGATGAAGTAGTAGAGAACGAACGCGACAAGGAAGACCATCGCCAGCGCAAAGGTGCCGGGCGCCGCGAAGCCGGCCGAGCCGTAGCTCTGCGCCACCACCGTGGGCGCCGTCACCGGGATCGGCGTGTACTTCGGGCTCGGCGCACCGGCGTCAAGGCGCTTGCCCCACAGCAGCGAGCCGACCGTGACGTAGATGTAGATCGCGCCACCGGCGATCGCCGCGATGCCGGCGATGCCCACCAACCCCATCATCAGATACGCCGCGCCCGGCCATTGATAGGCGAGCGCATTGCCGCTGAACGCCATGTCCCAGTGGCGGCGCGACACGCCCAGCGTGCCCGCACCCATCATCACCAAGCAGAAGAAATACATCGACAGGCCGAACAGATAGGGCTGTGCCTGCGCCAGTTTCGGGCTGATCATTTCGCGCTTGAAGAGCACGGGAATCAGAAAGTAGGTCAGCGCCATGAACGACAGCGTTGTGCCGATCACCACCGTCGCGTGGAAGTGCCCGGGCACATAGATCGTGTTGTGGATGAGCATGTTGAGCTGCTCGGTGCCCATCATCACGCCCGAGATTCCGCCCAGGAAACCGAAGCCGATGAGCGAGATGAACACGCCCGAAAACACTGGGTTGCCCCAGGGCGCCTTGCGCAGCCACTCGAACAGCCCCTTGTTGTAGCCCTTGGCGCGCTGCGCTACTTCCATCGCGCCGGGGATCGTCAGGCCGTGGATCATCGACGCGAGCACCGCGAAGTACATGAAGTAGCTCGTGTTCACGACTTTCCAACCCGTGCTCAGGCCCGGGTCGGCCAGCAGGTGGTGCGCGCTGGCGAGTTGCAGGAACAAGATGTAGAGCAGGAACGCGCCGCGGCTGACGCGCTCGCTCATCGGCTTGGCGCCGAAGGCGATGGCCGCCACCGCGTACCAGATCGAGATGTGCGCCGCGACGTTGATCTGCTGCGACGAGTGGCCGAAGGCCCACCAGATGGTGCGGTACACGAGCGCGTCGACCTCCTTGATGAAACCGAGCGACATCAGGTACGTCGGGATCAGGATGATCGCGCCCGAGGCGATGGTGAACACGGCGATGATGCACGCCGTGATCGCACCGAACGTGACGAGCGGCACCGAGCCGGTGTATGTCTTGTCGCGTTTCGCGACGACGAGCGTGCCCAGGAACACGAAGCAACCAATCAGCGCGCCCACCGCGAACAGGATCAGCCCGAGGTAGAACGACGGCGCGGCCATCATCGGCACGTAAGACGTCATCATTACGCTCGAGCCGCCCTGGAACACGGCGACGTTGTTCGTCACCGAGCCGATGATCATCAGCGCGAACGCCAGCCACGCGAGGTTCGGCGTCGCGAGGCGGCAGCGCAGGAGAGTGGACGAACAGAAATACAGCACCGCGATCTCGAAGAAGATGATCCAGAAGATCAGCATGTCGATGCCGTGCGCGGTGAGCACCTGATAGAAGGTGTCGGCTTCCAGCCAGTGCACGGCGGGCCAGCGCGTCAGCGTGACGCCGATCGCGAGAATGCCGCCGATCAGCAGAAACACCACCGCCGCGACGGCGTTGGCGAGCATCAGCTTCTCGGCGTTGGCTTCGAATTGCAGCCCTGAACGGGGGCAGGTCCGGTAGGTTGTAGCCATGACTGTGCCCTCATCTATTTGACGTAAATGCGGCCGACCATCGTGTGATGGTTGATGCCGCAGTATTCGTTGCACACCACGGAATAGGTGCCCGATTGATTGGGTGTCACCGTCACGACGTGCTCATAACCCGGCACCATCTGAATGTTGATGTTCGCCGGCTGCAATGAGAAGCCGTGGTTGTAATCCATCGCCGTGAGGTGCAGCTTGTAGGTCTTGTCCTTTTCCAGCTCGAGGATCGGCCAGAAATTCCACAGCCGCGCGATCAGATAAACGTCACTGCCCGCGGGAGGTGCCACCACCGGAATCTTGTCGGCGGTCTCGGTGCGCACCGTGTATTTGTCGACCATCGCCTGCGTCTTCGCGGCGAACTTCTCCGGCGTCGTCTTGTAGGTCTCGGTGGAGAGGTTCTGCTTGCCATAGACATGCCAGCCGACCATCATGAAGAACATCACCATGCACCAGATGAAGGCGATGGCGATCCAGGTGCCTTCGACACGGTCGAGCGGGTGTTTCCACCACAGGCGTTCAGCGGGGGGAAGGATGGCACTCATGGGCGGTCCTCGTGATTAATGTGTTGGGGCCGTGCCGCCTATTTGGCCAGCGGGATCGTCAGGATGTCGATGACGCCCCACAGCGTGTAGACGACCATCGGGATCATCACGCCGAGGAACAGCAGCAGAAACGGGTTGTCGAGCAGTTGCTGCATCCACGGCACAGGCTCGGTGTCTTGGTTGATGTTGGCCATTGCGGGTCTCCTGGTTCGGTTGGCCGCGGAACGATGCGCCGCGGCAGCTCTTGAAGCTGGCGCGATTCTGTGCAGGTGTGGCGTGCGCCCGCCTTGATATGCCGCAAGAAAGGGCACGGTTCTTGGGCGCCGCGCAATCCGTGATGGGGCGGCTGGCGCGCCGTGCGCATGGCGCGAGTGCGGCCCACGCCGATTGACGACGATCAAGCGGCGAGCGAAACACCGCTTCCACAATGCGCGCGTTCCCTCCTCCGACAGGCCCGCCGTGGAAGCACGCAGCTTTGACTTGCCGCGCTATCTCTCCGTGCTGCCGCTGTTCAATGAAATGAGCGCGGCCGAGCTGCAGCGCATGGCGCAGGGCAGCCAGTTGCGGCGTCTGGCGCGCGGCGACATGGTGTTTCGCGTCGGTGAGCCCTGCGCCGAGTTCCACATTACCGTGATCGGGCAGGTCAAGCTGTACGCGATCTCCGCCGCCGGCCAGGAGAAAGTGATCGAACTCGTCGGCCCGGGCAACACTTTTGCCGAAGCGCTGATGTTCACCGGCAGGCCGTACATCATCAACGCCCAGGCGTTGACCGACACGTTGCTGTTGACGGTATCCAAGCAAGCCGTGCTCGCCGAGATCGGCACCGACCCGAACTTCGCGCTGCGCATGCTCGCCGGCATCTCGCGGCGCCTGCACGGCCTGGTGCACGACGTGCAGGCGTATGCGTTGCACAGCGGCTTGCAGCGCGTGATCGGCTACCTGCTGCGTGACGTGGAAGGCATGAACGGCGCGTGCAACAACGCGGTGACGGTGTCGCTGCCGGTGAGCAAGGCGACGATCGCCTCACGCCTGTCGCTGACGCCGGAGTACTTCTCGCGCGTGCTGCACGAGCTCGAATCCGCCGGACTCATCGAGATCGACAAGCGCGACATCCGCATTCTTGATTCGAGGCGGTTGGCGTCGTATCAGCCTGCCGGCTGATCTTGGCAACAACGAACGGTCAGGGCGGCAGCAGCTTGGCGCCATCGACCTTTGCCGCGGCTTTGTCGAAAGTCCACAGCGGTTGTTCGCCCGCCACCAGCGCAAGGGCTGCGTGCAAGCAATCAGCAAAGTCGGCCAGCACCACCGTCACCGGCACGAACAAGGCGCCGCCGGCATCAACACTCCTGCGAATCAAGCGGGTGGCCGCGGCACCCTGCCGGGCATCGTCTTGCACAAGAAGCCGCACGAGCACATTGGTGTCGAGCGCGGCCATGCTCAGCGCCAGGGATTCATGTCCACGATGGCAACGGGCTTCTTCTTGGGTGACTTCAAGCTGCCGGCCAGATCGAGCACCGAATGCGTCATCGAGCCGAGCCAGCCGGGGCGGGTGGCGCGCACGCCGGTGCGGTTCTGGTAGTGGATGGTGTTGTGGTACTCCAGGTACCGGCACGAACGGCGCGTGCGGCAGCTCGCGCACCGTGTCGCATCCCTTGAGCAAGGCGACGGCTGTGACAGACACGACGGTCGGTCAATAATCCAACATTCCGGATCAACCGTGGGCCGATCACTACAAGGTCACAGTCATCGGCGCACAATGGTTTGGGACGGAGGCACTTGATGACCTACAAGACAGCTGCCGGGAAGGTCGCAAATGAGTTGCTCAACTGCCATGACGAACCCCGGATCGAAGTGGCCGAATTGGGGCGCCCGCGTCGCTTCGATGGCGACGGCGGGCTTTTCGGCTCGTGTGCGTGTCAACAACGATTTCACCGAGTTGCGCGGTCGGGCGGAGGCACCGCGAAGACGGGTCTAGTGCGACAGCCGATGACCGACAGGATTGATCGATGCTCACCAAGCTGACGATTCGGAACTTCAAACTCTTCGACGAAGCCGAGATCGAGCTTGGCGAGCGCGTGGTCTTCGTCGGCCCGAACAATGCGGGAAAGACCTCCGCCTTGCAGGCACTCGGCTTGTGGAATACGGGCGTGCGCCGCTGGGTCGAGAAACGCGGCGCCGGCAATGTACCGAAGGAACGCTCTGGCGTCACGATCAATCGCCGCGACTTGCTTGCCTTGCCCGTGCCGTCTGCCAACCTGCTGTGGCGAGATCTGCATGTGCGCGAGGGGTATCGCGATGGAGAGAAGACCAAGACCCGAAACGTCCTGATCGAGATCGCCGTCGAGGGCCTGGACAACGCGCAACCCTGGTCCACCAGTCTCGAATTCGACTACGCGAACGAGGAGTCGTTCTACTGTCGTTCTCGGCTCGCCGCCGACGGTTCGAGGATGGACGTACCTGTTGCTGCCGCCGAAGTGCGCCTTGCGTACCTGCCGCCGATGTCCGGCCTGGCGGCCAATGAGACAAGGTTGGATGAGGGCGCGATCGGCGTGCG
Source organism: Burkholderiales bacterium (assembly GCA_031419715.1). Taxonomy (GTDB): domain Bacteria; phylum Pseudomonadota; class Gammaproteobacteria; order Burkholderiales; family Burkholderiaceae_C; genus JAEMQF01. The sequence continues at coordinate 5,649 of JANOLJ010000329.1, forward strand.
AATTGGTGAGGGTCGTACCGCTGAAGTGCTGCGCAACCTGTGCTGGCGGGCGGCTGAGCGCGGCGGCGACGCGTGGCCCCGAATCGTCGAGCGCATGCAGGCGTTGTTCGGCGTTGCGTTGGACGATCCGCGATACAACAAGAGTCGCGGCGAGATCGTGATGACCTTTCGCACTTCGAGTGGTGTCCGCCTCGACCTGTCCGCGAGCGGCCGAGGTCAGCAGCAGACCTTGCTCTTGCTGGCGCACATGGCAGCGAACCCGGGGGCCGTGCTGTTGCTCGATGAGCCGGACGCACACCTGGAAATTCTGCGCCAGCGCCAGATCTACAACGTGCTCACCGAAACTGCCCGGGAGACGGGCAGCCAGATCGTCGCCGCGAGCCACTCGGAGGTTATCCTCAACGAGGCTGCGGATCGCGATATGGTGGTTGCTTTCGTTGGCAAGCCGCATCGAATCGACGACCGCGGCAATCAGCTGGTCAAGGCGCTCAAGGAAATCGGCTTCGAGCACTACCTGCAGGCCCAGGAAACCGGATGGCTGATGTATCTGGAGGGGTCGACCGATCTGGCCATCCTTCGTGCATTGGCACAAAAGCTCGCCCACCCGGCGCGGCAGGCGCTTGAGCGGCCGTTCGTTCACTATGTAGCCAACCAGCCGAGTCACGCGCGCAACCACTTCTACGGATTGCGCGAGGCGGTTCCAGCTCTGTTGGGAATCGCCATCTACGACCGGCTCGACATGGAATTGCAGCCGAATCCGAACCTGACCCAACGCATGTGGCGGCGACGCGAAATCGAGAATTACCTTTGCCAGCGTGAAACGCTTCTTGCGTGGGCGCAAGAACAGGGAAGCGTCCATGCGGGCGAACTGTTTGCGGCCCCGTGGCGAGATGCCATGCAAGAGTCCATTGTCGAAATTTCCCGCGCGCTGGCCGCACTGGGCAAGCCCGATCCATGGGGTCACGATGTCAAGGCAAGCGACGATTTTCTGGAGCCGCTGTTTCGCAATTTCTACGCCAGGTTCGGCTTGCCGAACCTGATGCGCAAGACCGACTTCCACACGCTGGCGCCGTTTGTCGATCTAACCGCCATTGACGCAGAGGTGCGTGAAGTGCTCGACCAGATTGCCGCCACCGCTGCGCAGGCTGCGACGCGGGTGTCGGACGCGTAGGGCCGAGCCTGAGCAGGCGATAAAAACGAACCCGGACTTGGTTGGCCGAGCGACCAGGTTGAGCCCCATTTCCTACTTAGACGCCGCTCCAGAAATCGCCGCCGCCGACGCCTGCGCCGCCGGCACCACAGCCGCCTCCACCTTCGGCGCCCCAATATGCTGCTCGATCGGCGGCAGCGTGTGCGCGATGCCCTTGTGGCAGTCGATGCAGGTCTGGCCTTCGTTGAACGCCACCTGATGCTTGGTGGCGGAGCGGCGGTTCTGCTCGGCGTAGTCCATGTAGGTGTAGTTGTGGCAGTTGCGGCATTCCTGGCTGTCGTTGCGCTTCATGCGCGCCCACTCGCTGCTGGCGAGCGCCGCGCGCTTGGCGGCAAACTTTTCCGGCGTGTCGATCGAGCCGAGCGCCTTGTGCCACAACTCGTTGCTCGCCTGGATCTTGCGCACGATCTTCGGCCCCCACTCCTTGGGTACATGGCAATCGGGGCAGGTGGCGCGCACGCCGGTGCGGTTCTGGTAGTGGATCGTGTTGCGGTACTCCACATACACGTTGTTCTTCATCTCGTGGCAGGAGATGCAGAAGGTCTCGGTGTTTGTCCACTCCATCGCGGTGTTGAAGCCACCCCAGAAGAGGATGCCCAAAACGAAGGCGATTCCGGCGGTGCCGGTGGCCAGGCCCCAGATCCAGTCGAGTAAACCGCGTTGCCCGGTCTTGCCGACGGGCTTGGCCCCGCTCGTGGCGCTGCTCAAGGAGCCGGTCTTTGAATCGTTGTTGGAAGCAGGCATGGTCGGTCGTCTCCGGTGATGTCACTGCAATCCGCGGGCACGTTGAAACGTGTTCTCCACCAGCGCCTTGGCGTCGGTCTGCGCCACATGGCAGGCGGTGCAGAAGTAGCGCCGCGGGCTGACGTTGTCCAGCTCCATGCCTTCGCGGTCGCGAAAGTGCGTCAGGCCCACCTTGGTGGCACCCGCAGCGGTGGCCTTGGTCCAGGCGTGGCAGTCCATGCACTTGTTGAAGTTCTTCGTGATCTGGTAGTTCGACGTGGTGTGCGGAATCAGCGGCGGCTGTTGCACGAAGTCGCGCGGCTGCGCCGCGTGGTCGCGCTCCTGGTGCGAGGCGGTGGGCGGGTTGTCTTGCTTCAGCGGCGTGCCGCCGCGCAGGCTTTTGAGGAAATGTGGCTCTGCCACTTTGCTCAACCCCAAGGGCCACGAAGGGGCCCCTTCGTGGCCCTTGGGGCGGACGACGTTTATCGTCGGCCTGGGGGCGCTGTCGAGTTTGACGATGTCAGCCGCAACCGGTGGGTCGGCCGCTGGGGCGATTTGAACGCCCATCCAGAACAGCCCGGCGGCGAGGACCACCTTGGCGAGTGTGCGCATGTCCATCTTCGGTCTCCTGCTGTGGTGTGGCGTCAGGCGCGGGCGACCTTGACGGCGCACTTCTTGAAGTCGGTCTCCTTCGAGATCGGGCAGGTCGCATCCAGCGTCAGCTTGTTGATGAGGCGCCCTTCGTCGAAGAAGGGAACAAAGATCAGGCCGCGCGGCACCTTGTTTCGGCCTTTGGTTTCCACATGGGCCGTGATCTCGCCGCGCCGTGATGTGACCTTGATTTCCATGCCACGCTGAATGCCGCGCGCCAGCGCGTCCTCGGGGTGCATGAACACCACCGCCTCGGGCACGGCGCGGTGCAGCTCGGGCACGCGCCGCGTCATCGTTCCGGTGTGCCAGTGTTCGAGCACTCTTCCCGTGCACAGCCACAGGTCGTAGTCTTTGTCGGGGCTCTCAGCCGCGGGCTGGTAGGGCAGCGCGAAGATGTTGGCCTTGCCGTCTTTGTGGCCGTAGAACCGCACGCCTTCACCGGCCTTCACATAAGGGTCATGCCCTTCGCGGAAGCGCCAGAGCGTCTCCTTGCCGTTCACCACCGGCCAGCGCAGGCCCGGAACCTCGTGATAGGTGTCGAAGGGTGCCAGGTCATGGCCGTGGCCGCGGCCGAACTCGGCGTACTCCTCGAACAAGCCCTTGTGGACGTAAAAGCCGTAGGCCTTGCTTTCGTCGTTCGTGTAGTTCTTGATCGACTTGGCGTTCACCTTGGTCAGGTCGGCTAGCGGAAACTTGTTGACCTTGCCGTTACGGTAGAGCACGTCGAACAGTAGTTTGCCTTTGTATTCAGGTTTCTTCACGAGAAGGCCGGCGGGCCACACGTCCTCAATCTTGAAGCGCTTCGCGAATTCCATGAACTGCCACAGGTCAGAGCGCGCCTGGCCTGGCGCTGCGACCTGCTGGCGCCAGAACTGAGTGCGGCGCTCGGCGTTGCCGAATGCGCCTTCTTTCTCGACCCACATCGCCGAGGGCAGCACCAAGTCAGCGGCCATCGCGCTGACGGTCGGGTACGCATCGCTGACGACGATGAAGGTGGCGGGGTTGCGCCAGCCCGGCAGGATTTCGTCATTGATGTTCGGGCCGGCCTGCATATTGTTCGTCGTGCTCGTCCAGTAGCACTTGAGCTTGCCGTCTTTCAGCGCGCGGCTCTGCGCCACGGCGTGCAGGCCGATCTTGTCGTTCAACGTGCCTTCCGGCAGTTGCCAAATCGCTTCCGTGATTTTTCGGTGCTCGGGGTTCGTGACCACCATGTCGGCGGGAAGGCGGTGCGCGAACGTGCCGACTTCGCGCGCCGTACCGCAGGCGCTGGGCTGGCCGGTCAGCGAGAACGGGCTGTTGCCCGGCTCGCTGATCTTGCCGGTGAGCAAGTGGATGTTGTAGACCATGTTGTTCGCCCAGGTGCCGCGCGTGTGCTGGTTGAAGCCCATCGTCCACAGCGACATCACCTTGACCTTCGGGTCGGCATAGATCTTTGCCAGGTCTTCCAACTGCTTCACCGGAACGCCCGAGAGCTTGCTCACCTTGTCCGCCGTGTACTCACTGACGAACTTCGCGTACTCGTCGAAGCTCATCGGCGTCGAGTCGTTCGGGTTGCCTTTGGGCTTGCCCTCGGCACCCGCGTAGCCGTTGCTCTTCGCGTCTTTTTCGAGCGCGTGCCCCGGGCGCAGGCCGTAGCCGATGTCATCCGCACCGCGCTTGAAGTTCACATGCTTGGAGATGAACTCGGTGTTCAGCTTGTGGTTCGAAATCAGGTAGTGCGCGATGTAGTTCAGGATCGCCAGGTCGGTCTGCGGCTTGAAGATCATCCCCATGTCCGCGAGGTCGAAGCTGCGGTGCTCGAAGGTCGAGAGCACGACGACCTTGGAGTTCGGGTTCGAGAGTCGCCGGTCGGTGATGCGACTCCACAGCACCGGGTGCATCTCGGCCATGTTCGAGCCCCACAGCACAAAGGCGTCAGCGTGCTCGATGTCGTCATAGCAGCCCATCGGCTCGTCGATGCCGAAGCTGCCCATGAAGCCCGCGACGGCGCTGGCCATGCAGTGGCGCGCGTTCGGGTCCAGGTTGTTCGAGCGGAAGCCCGCCTTCCACAGCTTGGTCGCGGCGTAGCCCTCGAAGATCGTCCACTGGCCCGAGCCGAACATTCCTACCGCGCCGGGGCCGTCGCTCTTCAGCGCTTCTTTCCACTTCGCTGCCATCAGGGTGAAGGCTTCGTCCCAGCTCACCGCGACGAACTCGCCGTTCTTGTCGTATTGGCCGTTCGTCTGGCGCATCAGCGGCGTCGTCAACCGGTCCTTGCCGTACATGATCTTGGAGAGGAAGTAGCCTTTCACGCAGTTCAGGCCGCGGTTCACAGGCGCTTGCGGGTCGCCTTGTGTGGCGACAACACGGCCGTCTTGCACACCCACCAGCACCGAGCAACCCGTGCCGCAGAAGCGGCACGGCGCCTTGTCCCAGCGCAGCGCTTCGGTCTGCGTTGGCGCGGCGGCTTGTGCGGTGATGGGGATGATCGGTACAGCGAGCGGCACACCGGCCGCAGCGGCCGCGGCGGTCAGCGCCTGCGTCTTCAGGAAGTCTCTTCGGTTCGTCGTCATGGCGTCTCCGTGTGCGCGGCAGCGTGGTGCTGGCGGCGCCCGATGGGTGTGCTGTGCGGTGAGGTGCATCGTGCGCGACGACGGGCACGCTCGGCTTGACCTGCATCAAGCCAGCGGCCGAGCGCGATTCAGCGAATTCAAGCTGCTGCGCCAATCGGCATATTCGGCAATGGCGGGCTGTTCGTCAGACACATCCACGCCCGAATGCTCGTAGACGAGCGACGTGTTGATCACGATCGGCCATTGCGAAATCTCCGCCAGGCTCGCGGCGGCCGCGCAGCCGGGCACGTCTTCGATGACGAGGATGAGCCGACCGTCGCCGGGGTCGAGTGCCAGGTCGACGCCCGTGAGCTGTGCGAGCCGATCACGCAACGCTGCAACGTCTTCGAGCCGAGCGCGCACGATCACGCCAAGTATGCTCATCTGCTTTCGCCTCGTCAGTGCTTCTTTGGTG
>JANOLJ010000330.1:0-6888 GCA_031419715.1 Burkholderiales bacterium
AGGGCGTTCAACGGGCGGCGCAGGTACAGCGTTGTGGCGTCGAGCAAACGATCGAGCGACCGCGCGTCCTTGATGAGCACTGATTCGGCGAGTTGACGCAACCTCGCATGCTGTTCGATCGACAGTTCCATGCCGGTGTAGACGACGATCGGCAGATCGTCGATGCGCAGCTGGTCGCGCACCGCTTCCAGGAACTCGAAGCCCGACATGCCGGGCAAACGCAGATCGAGCACGACACAGTCGACACGACGGGCGCGAAGTTCCGCCAGGCCCTGCTCGGCGCTCGCGGCCAGGGTGGTCTTGAGGTCGTCGCCCTCGCCGAGCACGCGCAGCATCTGCTCCTGCACCGCCAGATCGTCCTCGACGATCAGCAACTGCGAATGCGCGCGCGCCTTGGCCGATCGGACGCGCTCGAACAGCTGACCCAGCGCGCTTTCGCTCACGGGCTTTTGCAAATAGCTCGCCGCGCCGTGGCGAAGCCCGCGTGGCCGTTCGTCTTCGCCTGACACGATGTGCACCGGAATGTGGCGCAGGTTCAAGTCGTCAGTCACGCACTGGAGCAGCTTCCAGCCGTCCATGTCGGGCAGGGTCACGCTCAGCGTGATCGCCGCCGGCTGGTAGCGCCGCCCCAATTGCAGCGCCGCGAGTGCGCTCGTCGCCACCAAGCCCTTGAAGGCGTGGCGGTGCGCGATGTCCAGCAGCAGCCTGGCGAATACCGGGTCGTTCTCGACCAGCAGCAGCACATCGTCGCCCGCTGCGATCGTTTCCCGATCGTCGTCAACCGCGCCATGGGCCGTGCCCGAAGCGCGGCCATACTCGACTTGGCGACCCGCGGTCTCGGCCATTGCCACCGCGCGCCGCGTCCCGTCCGCCGGCAATGCCCAAGTGAACGGCAGGTAGAGCGTGAACGTGCTTCCCGCGCCGGGCTGGCTTGTCAGCGTGATCGCGCCGCCGAGCAACGCCGCGATTTCACGGCTGATCGACAAACCCAGCCCGGTGCCGCCGTAGCGACGCGCGGTCGTGCCGTCAGCCTGCGCGAAGGCCTCGAAGATGAGCTGCTGCTTTTCCGGCGCGATGCCGATGCCGCTGTCGCTGACGGCGAAGGCGATCACACCGTCGGCGGCGTCCAGGCTCGCATGCGGCAACGGCCAGCCGCGCGCAGCGCGGCTGATGGCCAGGCTCACACCGCCGGCCTCGGTGAATTTGAAGCTGTTCGCCAGCAAATTGCGCAGCACCTGCTCAAGCCGACTCGCATCGCTGCGGATCACGTCAGGCAATGCCGGGTCCAGGGTCACGTCGAATTCGAGGCTTCTGGACTGGGCGACATGGCGAAAGCCGCGCTCGATCTTCTCGCACAAATTCGCGAGCACGACGGCCTCGACGTACACGGCCACCTGGCCCGCTTCGATCCGCGACAAGTCGAGGATCTCGTTGATGAGGTTCAACAGGTCCGTACCGGACTGGTGCATCGTCTCGGCGAACTCAACCTGCTTCGGCGTCAGGTTGTGTTCCGGGTTGTCGGCGAGCAGCCGGGACAGGATGAGCAGGCTGTTCAGCGGCGTGCGCAGTTCATGCGACATGTTGGAGAGGAACTCGGATTTGTACTTCGACGCCGCCGCGAGCGACGCCGCCTGCTCCTCAAGCGCGCGTCGCCCCTGTTCGATTTCCTTGCTCTGGCGCATCACGTCGAGGTTCTGCCGGGCCAATTCCGCCGTGCGCTCAGCGACGCGCAATTCCAGGTCGCGATTGAGCAGCCGCACTTCTTCTTCCGCCCGGCGGCGCTCGCTGATGTCCGTCATGAACGACACCAGCGCCAGCCGTCCCTGCCAGCGAATCAGACTCGCGGTGGTGGAGAGCCAGATCTGCGCGCCGTCGCGCTTCATGCCGCGCCACCCCGGGTGCGGAGCAATCGATTCACCGCGGTACGCGGCCGCGGAACGCTCCCGCAGCCAAGGCCGCTCCTCCGGGTGCGCCAGGGTGTCGAAGTAGTCGCAGCCGACGAGTGCGTCGGCACTGGCATAGCCGAACATCTTGAGGAACGCCGGGTTGACGTAGACGATGCCGCAATCGGGTTCGTGGATCGCCATGCCGATCGTCGAACTCTCCACCACCTGGCGGTAACGCGCCTCGCTCTCACGCAGTTGCTGCTCGGCGTGCGCGCGCTCCAGCCGCAGGTACAGGCGCGCCGAAAGTTCGGTCAACAGGTCAACGTCTTGCGGCGACCAGGTGTGAGGCTCGCCGCGCACCGCGCTCAGCATGAATTTCCAGCGCCCGTCGGTCACGTAAGGCGCGTTCAACAGGGCCGCCATGCCGAGCGCGGAATAACGCTCGACTTGCGCCTCGGATCGACCCGCGCTACGCAAATCGTTGATCACAAGCGGCTGGCCCGCGGCGAGTGCGCGTCGCTCGGCGTCGGTTCGGAACTCCGAGATGCGGTAGCTGCCCACCAGGCTGGTGGCATTCGCGGCGTGATGGTCGTGCCGCACGGTAAGGCGGTCCGCCGCTTCGTCGACCTCCACCAACAGGCAGTGCTTCAGCTGCATGTGCTCGGCGATGCGAGCGCTGGTCTGGTGCATGATGTCGTCCGCGGCGACGAGCGGCGCGACCACCCTTTGCATTTCACTGAGAAAGGCGAGGTTGCGCTCCCTGCCTTCACGCTGCGCGATGTCCCGCAGCGCCGCCTGGCCGAGCAGGGAAATCGCCAGGCCCTCGATCGCGAACACGATGACACGCGTCACCTCCGCGGTGCTGGAGCTGGCAAATGGCTGGGTCGGCGCAATCAACAGCCAGTGCGCGAGCACGATGCTCAGCGCGGTCGCCAGCAAGCCCGGACCGAAGCCGCCGCGCCATGCCGCCAGAACGACAGCCATGACGAAGATCAGCATCGGCGCTTCGTCGTCGAGCAAGGGAGTCAGCGCCGAGCGCAGCGTCAGCGCCAGGAATGGGGCGACGACGGCAAGGCCGTAGCGTGCGGTGAACGAGGCCGTGCTCATGGCGCCGTTGTCGGTTCAGGCGATCAGGTGCGGCGTGACGCGCAGGGTCATTGCAAACGGCCCGTTCCGTAGCGAAGCGCGAACCTTCAGTTCAAGCGCCGTCGCGCGCCGAGCAGCCGCGTGCATTCATCGGCAGGCATGGGGTGGCTGAAGAGAAAGCCCTGCACTTCGAAGCCACCCGGATGCGCGCAATGCTCACGCAAGAACGCGACCTGTTCTTCCGTCTCGATGCCTTCGGCGAGCACCGGAATTCCCAGCTCATGCGCGAGTGCGAGCATCGACGCGGCGATGGCGCGGTTCGTCGCGTCGGCTGCGAGGTTGACCATGAACGATTGGTCCACCTTGATGCGGTCGAACTGAAAGGTCTTCAGAAACGCCAGGCTGGAGTAGCCGGTGCCGAAGTCATCAAGAGAAATGCACACGCCCAGGGCCTTGAGCTGATGCAGCCGCGCCAGGCAATTCGGGTCCTGGAACACCGCCGACGATTCGGTGATTTCGAGTTCAAGCATGCGCGCTTCCAGCCCGCAGTTGGCCAATGCCGCGCGCACCACGGCGACGATCGCATCACTCTTGAGCTGGCGCGGCGACACGTTGACCGCGATCGCCTCGAACTCCAGCCCTGCATCGCGCCACTCGCGCGCCTGACGACACGCGCGCAGCAGCACCCATTCGCCGAGCGGCACGATCAGGCCGTTCTCCTCGGCCAAAGGGATGAACTCGGTCGGGCCGACCAGGCCCAGCTCGGCGCTGTGCCAACGCAACAGTGCTTCGAATCCGCACAGCTCGCCGTCGGGCAGCACGACGCGCGGCTGATAGTGCAGCGCAAACTCGCCACGCTCCAGGGCGCGGCGCAGGCCGTGCTCCAGCGCCACGCGGCGCTGGCTGCGCGCGGCCAGCTCGGGCGTGCAGAAGCGATAGCCCGTGCCCCCTTCCAGCTTGGCGTGGGCCAGCGCGATGTCACTCGCCTTGAGCAGACGGGCCGGGTCATCGCCATCGTGCGGCGCGGCGGCGATACCCGCATGCACCGAGATCAGCACCTCCTGGCCGTCCAGCGTGTAGGGTGCGCCCAGCGCGGCGATCGCGTCTCCCACGGTGTTTGCCGCGTCCGCCGCTTCGAGCAGATTGGGCAGCACGAGCGCAAAACGTTCACCCTCAAGCCGCGCGATCAGGCCCTGACCGTGTACCACCTCACGCAGCCGCGCCGCGGCTTCGCGCAACAGCATGTCGCCCGCGGCGTGACCGAGGGTGTCGATCACGTTTCTGAAACCTTCCAACTGAAGCTGCGCCAGCGCGACGCTGCGCTGGCGCGGCTGCGCCTCTTCGAGCGCCCCCGCGAGCCGCTGTTCCATCGCCAGGCGATTGCTCAAACCGGTGAGCAAGTCGTGCTGGTTCAGGTGGGCCAGTTGATGCGCCAGCTTGGCCTGGATGTCGAGGTCATGCTCAAGCTGGCGGTTCGCCGCTTCCATCGTCGCGGCCTTCAGTTTCAGTTCGGCGTTGCGGTGCAGCGCAACGAAAACATCGACCTTGGAGCGCAGGATCGTCGGATCCAGGGGTTTGAACAGATAGTCCACCGCGCCCGTCTTGTAGCCTTCGAGCAGCTTCACATTGTTGGGGGCGTAGGCGGTGACGAAGATGATCGGCGTGCGGCTTGAGCGCTCGCGCTGGCGGATCAGCGTGGCGGTCTCGAAGCCGTCCATGCCCGGCATCTGCACGTCGAGCAGGATCAGCGCGAAGTCGCGCTGCAACACCAGGCGCAGCGCATCCGCCCCCGAGCCGGCGCGCACCACCTCGACGCCGGCATGGTCGAGCATCGCCTTGAGGGCGTATAGGTTGACGGGGTTGTCGTCCACCAGAAGAATCGCGGGCAGGGTTGTCATGTCTGTGCTCCTTGGGACACAGCAGCCCCGCGGCAGGGGCGGCAGTGTACGCCCGGCGGCTTGGCGCGGCACATGCGCTAACCTTGCCACGATGTCGTCCCTCATTTCCATCTCGAACCTGACCAAGACCTACGCGTCGGGCTTCGAAGCGCTGAAGCGCGTCGATCTTGACATCGAAAAGGGCGAGATCTTCGCGCTGCTCGGCCCGAACGGCGCGGACAAGACGACGCTGATCTCGATCGTCTGCGGCATCGTCACGCCGAGTTCGGGCGTCGTGCTCGCCGACGGCCACGACATCGTGCGCGACTACCGCGCCGCGCGCGCCAAGATCGGCCTGGTACCGCAGGAGCTGACGACGGATTCGTTCGAAACAGTCTGGGCCACCGTCACCTTCAGCCGCGGCCTGTTCGGTTGCGCGCCGAACCCGGCGTTCATCGAGCAGGTGCTGCGCGACCTGTCGTTGTGGGACAAGCGCGACGAGACGATCATGAACCTGTCGGGCGGCATGAAGCGGCGCGTCATGATCGCCAAGGCGCTGTCGCACGAGCCGCGGATACTGTTCCTCGACGAGCCGACCGCCGGTGTAGACGTTGAACTGCGCCGCGACATGTGGGCGCTGGTGCGGGGCTTGCGCGACAGCGGCGTGACGATCATCCTGACCACACACTACATCGACGAGGCCGAAGAGATGGCCGACCGTATCGGCGTGATGAGCCAGGGCCGGCTCATCCTGGTCGAAGACAAAGTGGCGTTGATGAAGAAACTCGGCAAGAAGCAGCTGACGCTGCATTTGCAGCACCCGATGAGCGTGCTGCCCGCCGCATTGGCAGACTGGCCGCTGGTGCTGAACGCCGACGGCCACGAGCTGGAGTGCCGCTTTGACGCTTCGCAGGAGCGCCCCGGCATCCCCGCGTTGCTGCAGCGCCTGAGCGAGCTGGGCATCGCCTTCAAGGACCTGAACACACGCCAGAGTTCGCTCGAAGACATCTTCGTCAACCTGGTGAGCACGCGATGAAACCCTTGGCGTTCAACCGCTACGGTGTGTGGGCGATCTATCGCTTCGAGATGGCGCGCGCGCTGCGCACGCTGTGGCAAAGCCTGGCCACGCCGGTGATCACGACGTCGCTCTATTTCGTCGTCTTCGGCGCGGCAATCGGCTCACGCATGAGCGAGGTCGATGGTGTGGCCTACGGCGCGTTCATCGTGCCCGGGCTCATCATGCTGGCGCTGTTCACCGAGAGTATTTCCAACGCATCGTTCGGCAACTACTTCCCGAAGTTCAAGGGCACCATCTACGAGCTGCTGTCGGAGCCGGTGTCGACGTTCGAAATCGTGCTCGCCTATGTAGGCGCGGCGGCGACGAAGTCGCTCGTGCTGGGCCTGGTGATCCTGGCCACCGCCAGCCTGTTCGTGCCGATCCGCATCTTGCATCCGCTGTGGATGGTCGCCTTCCTGCTGCTCACTGCTGTCACGTTCAGCCTGTTCGGTTTCATCATCGGCGTCTGGGCGAAGGGCTTCGAGCAATTGCAGTTCATTCCGATGCTGGTGATCACGCCGCTCACCTTCCTCGGTGGTGCCTTCTATTCGATCGACATGCTGCCGCCGGCGTGGCGCACGGTCACGCTGTTCAACCCGGTGGTCTACCTGATCAGCGGGTTTCGCTGGAGTTTTTACGGCACTTCCGATGTCGGCGTCGGCGCGAGCCTGACGGCCACGCTTGGCTTCCTGCTGCTGTGCCTGTTGACCGTAAGGTGGATGTTCAAGACTGGATATCGGCTGAAGAACTGACAGCCTGAGCGCCCCCAGGCCGACGACTACGTCGTCCGCCCCCCGAGGGGGTATGAGTAAAGTGGCAGAGCCACATTTGCTCATGAGCGCCCCAAGGCCGGCCGAAGCCGGCCGTCCCCCGCGGGGATCAAGGAAAGTGGCAGAGCCACATTTCCTTGAGAGCATCCCAGGCCCCTGTCGGCGCCCGGCGTTCGCGGAGAAACGATCTTGCGCTACAAGGTGAACGGCAG
>JANOLJ010000331.1:0-50739 GCA_031419715.1 Burkholderiales bacterium
TAAAGAAGTTGGAGCACGGCCCGCCAGGGCCGGGCCAAACTTCAGCCCGCCGTCGGCGGCCCCCAGCCTCCCGGGCAGGCACACGGCCGGAAGTACCGGGCAAGCGCGCAGAACACGCTGCTCGAAAGCTGTCACCGTGGCGCCCCCAAAGTCACTCTGGCGCTCCCCAACGCGGAATGTGGTGCGCACCGAGGCTCACCGCCACGTTCTTCGGTTCGAGAAACACTTCATGGCTCCAGGTGCCGCCTTCGCGCCCGGTGCCGCTGGCTTTGGTGCCGCCGAAGGGCTGGCGCAAGTCGCGCACGTTCTGACTGTTCACGAAACACATGCCCGCTTCGATGGCTGCCGCAACGCGGTGCGCGCGCCCCAGGTTTTCGCTCCACACATAGCTCGACAAGCCATACACCGTGTCGTTCGCCAAGCGTATCGCCTCGGCCTCGTCGGCAAACGGGATCACGCAGGCCACCGGGCCGAAGATTTCTTCTTGCGCGATTTTCATGCGGTTGTCGACATCGGCGAATACCGTCGGCCGCACGAAGTTGCCCTTTTCCATCGCGGCAGGCAGCGTCGGCGCATCGACCCCACCACACAGCAGCGTCGCGCCTTCTTTCGGCCCAAGCTCGATGTAGCTGCGCACCTTGGCCAAGTGCGCGGGGCTGATCATCGGGCCGATCGTGGTTTTCTCATCGAGCGGGTCACCGACCGTGATGCGCTTCGCGCGCTCGACGAAACGCTCGACGAACTTCACATAGGTGCCGCGCTGCACCAGGATGCGCGAGCCCGCGGTGCAGCGCTCGCCGTTGTTGCTGAAGATCATGAAGACGGCGGCATCCAATGCACGCTCGAAGTGCGCGTCGTCGAACACGACAAACGGGCTCTTGCCGCCGAGTTCCATGCTGAACCTCTTCAGCCCGGCGGACCGGACGATGCGGTTGCCCGTTGCCGTGGAACCGGTGAACGAGATAACGCGCACGTCGGCGTGCGACACGAGCGGCTCACCCGCCTCGGCGCCATAACCGTGCACGATGTTGAGTACCCCCGTCGGCACGCCCGCTTCTAGCGCCAACTCGCCCAGGCGGGCCGCGCTCATCGGCGAAAGTTCGCTCATCTTCAGCACCGCCGTATTGCCGAAGGCGAGCGCTGGCGCCACTTTCCACGTTGCCGTCATGAACGGCACGTTCCACGGGCTGATGAGGGCGCACACACCCACCGGGTGGAACAGCGTGTAGTTCAGGTGTGTCGGCGTCGGGTAGGTGTGGCCGTCGACGCGCGTGCACATCTCGGCGAAGTAGTAGAAGTTGTCTGCCGCGCGTGGAATGAGTTGTTTGCCCGTTTGCGCGATCACTTGACCGGTGTCGCGTGTTTCCGTCAGGGCGATCGCATCGACATCGCGTGCGATCAAGTCCCCCAGGCGCCGCATGATCGCCGCGCGCTGCGCGGGCGCGAGCGCCGCCCAGGCGGGAAACGCCGCCTTGGCCGCCGCCACGGCGGCGTGCACCTCTACCGCCCCGCCGCGCGCGACCTCGGCGAGCACCTCTTGCGTGGCCGGATTGAGCGTCGTGAAGTAGTCGCTACCCGCGACGGGTCTGCCGGCAATCAGGTGATCGATGCGCATGGATGTCTAGAGGCTCAGCGGTTGAACGACGCGTCGTCGCCGATCGTGTTGAGCAAGGTGCCGATGCCGTCGATTTCGGTCACCACTTCGTCGCCGGGATTCACGTTGACCACGCCGTCGGGCGTGCCGGTGAGGATCACGTCGCCGCGTTGCAAGGTCATGAATTCACTGAGGTACTCGATGAGTTCGGGAATGCGATTCACCATATGGCCGGTGTGGCCCTGTTGGGTAAGCTTGCCGTTGACCCGCGTGCGCAATTCCAAAGCATGTGGGTCGGGAACCTCGCTCGCCGGAACGTACCAGGGGCCGAGCACCGTGGCGCCGTCGCGATTTTTCACGCGCAGGTTCGGCCGATACCAGTTCTCTAGGTAGTCGCGAAACGCATAGTCGTTGCACACGCAGTAACCGCCGATGAAGTCGAGCGCGTCGGCGCGCTTCACCCGCTTCGCCGCTTTGCCGATGATCACCGCGAGTTCGCATTCGTAGTGCATGAACGTTACATCGGCCGGGCGCCGCGTGACACCGCGATGGCCCAGCACGCTGTTCGGGCCTTTCAGGAAGACGAGTGGCTCGTCCTGCGCCGTCACGGTCAATTCCTTGGCCAGCTCCTTCACATGATCAGCGTAGTTCAAACCCAGCGCGATGATCGTGCCCACCTCAAACGGCGGCAGCCACACGACTTGATCTTCACGCACGATGCGCCCGTCGTGCAGGCGCAACTTGTCGCCGTGCGGCTTGGCTTCGAACAGGGCCCCGCTGAAGGCGACGCGCGCCGTTCTCATCGCAGATTCTCCGTGGCTGCGGTGAAGTTCATCTCCAGCCGGCCGAGGCCGTCGATCTCGATCGCCGCGCTCTGCCCGGCGCGCGCGCGCGGCGCGCCGTGTGCGGCGCCGAGCAGCAGCACGTCGCCTGAACAAAACGTCATGAAGTCGCTGACCTCGGCGATCAGTTGCGCCGCAGGGCGCAGCATGTCGCTCGTGCTTGCGCGATGCACAGTCTTGCCGTCGATCATCACCCGCACGTTCAAAGCGTCGAGGTTCGCGATTCGCTCGCGTGGCGTGAGGCTCGGCCCCATCGGGCAGAAACCATCGCGTGCCTTGAGCCGCACCGAGGGACGATAGAACACCGTGTGCGGCACGCTGATGTCGGCCACGATGACGTAGCCCGCGAGGAATTCGAGCGCCGATGCGGCATTGACGCGGCACGCCGTGCGCGCGAACACCAGGCCCAGGCTGGCGCCGACTTCCAGCTCGTCCGCGTCAAATGGAATCGCGACGCTGGCGCCCTGTGCGGCGAACGTATTGCGCGGCTTGATGTACAGCACCGGCGCGCGCGGCGCCGTCTTGTAAGGCGCCTGCTGCACTGCGTCGCCCACGGCCGCGAGCGCGGCGCGGTGGTTCAGCAAGGTGCCGTAGACCGTTCCCGCGCATTGGTAGGGCAGCGCCTGCCTCATGCGCCGGGCGCTCGCATGAATGAGCGATCCGCCAGGCCGGCCCAGCAGTCGCTGTACGACGCGTCGAGCGCGCCGCAACTCATGGCGTAGTCGGTCGGAACAAAGCGCCAGCGGCTCTCAAACATGAAGGCCAGGGTGTTGTCGAGCTTGTGCGGCGCGAGGCTCGCGTGGCTCGCCTTGTCAAAGACCTCGGCATCCGGCCCATGCGGAACCATGCAGTTGTGCAAACTCGCGCCGCCGGGCTTGAAGCCCTCGGGCTTGGCGTCGTACTGGCCCTGCACGAGGCCCATGAATTCGCTCATCAGGTTGCGGTGGTACCAGGGTGGGCGGAACGTGTTCTCGGCGACCATCCAGCGTGGCGGGAAGATCACGAAATCGCAATTCGCCATGCCGGGTGTGTCCGACGGCGATGTGAGCACGGTGAAGATTGAAGGATCGGGGTGGTCGAAACTGATCGAGCCTATCGTCATGAAATTCGCCGTGTCGTACTTGCACGGCGCAAGATTGCCGTGCCAAGCGACCACATCGAACGGGCTGGTGGCCTGGGTCGTGCGCCAGAGCCGGCCGCCGAATTTCTTGACGATCTGGTACGGGCCCGTCGAGCCTTCTTCATATGCCGCCACCGGGCACAAGAAGTCCCGCGCATTCGCCAGGCCGTTGGCGCCGATCGGCCCGAGTTCGGGCAAGCGAAACTGCGCGCCATAGTTCTCGGCCACATAACCGCGCGAGGCACCGTCGGGAAGGTCAACGCGAAACGCCAAGCCGCGCGGCAGCAGCAGCACCTCACCGGGCGCGGCGTGCAGCACACCGAGTTCGGTGTGCACGACCAGGCGCCCCTGTTGCGGCACGATCAGCATTTCGGCATCGGCGTTGACTAGCGCGCGCTTGCCCATCGAGCGCTTGGCGACATAAACAAGTGCCGCCACACCCGTCTGCGCATCAACATCGCCGTTCGCGACGACGGTGCGCAGGCCGTCGATGAAGTCCAGCTCCTCGGCTGGAAATGGAAACGGACTCCAGCGCATCGGATCGGGCGGCACGGCCCGGCCACCCGCCGCGCCGCTGGTCCAGAGCGCCTGTACATAGGGCTCGTAGCGCCCCGTCACTACCGCCGGCTGGCGCCGGTACATCCAGGTCCGGCGGTTCTCGGCGCGCGGCGCGGTGAAGGCGCTGCCCGAGATCTGCTCGGCGTAAAGGCCCAGCGGCGCGCGCTGCGGGCTGTTGCGGCCTTGGGGCAGCGCGCCCGGTATCGCCTCGGTCGCAAATTGATTGCCGAAGCCCGACAGGTATTGCAGTTCGGTGTGAGTCACGATGGATTTCGGTCGCGGGTCTCGTGGCTGTCGATTGTCGTCTGCCCGTGAGGCGCCTTGTCGAGCACGCTCGCGCGCGCGGCCTTCAGTGCCTCGCGCAGCACGCCGAAGTCACCGACGTGATTGGCCAGCAGCAGCACGAGCTTGGCGTTGAGTTCATGGCTTTGCGCGGTGCCCAGTTCGCGGTGCGCGTCGATCAGGGCTTCATAGAAGTCATCCGGCGCGGTAATGTTCGGCTGCGTCATCAGGGGCACGAGCGACTCCTTCACTCCAAGGGGGTCAAGGCCAGCGCGCGGCGCAACGCTTGGCGCAGTGGTTCGCGCTGCGTGCGGCGCCAGCGCGCGCACACATGCTGGTCGGGGCGCAGCAGATACAACGTACCGTGTTTCCCATCGTAGCGTTGCGAGAGCAGGCCCTGCGCGTCAACCAGGGTGCGGGCGCCGTCCACCCTGGCGCTCGACCCGGCAGGCACGACGATCAACACTTGCAACGAGGCCAGGCCCTGCGCGGCAGCGCGCAATTCGCGAACCGTCGTGGCAAGCTCGTCGCCGCCGAACAGCAGCGCCGTGAAGTAGCCCGCGTGCAAGTGTCGCAGCAGCCATCCGGGCTGGCCATCGGCCTGAACCGGTGCATCGGCCGCCGCGGCACCCGGTCGCATTGCGCCTGCGAATTCCGCGTCGTCGGGCGTGTTCAGCGGCGAATCTTGCAGCGTGGCCGGCACCGACAAGCGCCCGCTGTTCACGAGCGAGCGCGCGAACAGGTGGGTCTTCGCCAGGTCGAGCGTGGCGTCGCGGAACAGCCGGCTGACTTCGCTTTTTGGCGTGATGAAGTCGGTGGCATGCGTCGAATGGGTGATGTTTTCGTCGGCGGCGTATTCGCGCTCGGCACCATAACTGTCCAGCAGCGCATCGCCCGCTCGCCCCTGCAGCACGGCGGCAAGTTTCCACGCCAGGTTCTCGGCGTCTTGCACGCCAGAGTTGGCGCCACGCGCGCCGAACGGCGACACGCCGTGCGCCGAGTCGCCAGCGAAGATGACGCGGCCGTGGCGGAACTTCTCCAGCCGCTGGCAGGCGAAGGTGTACACGCTCGCCCAGCCGATCTCAAACTCAACGTGGGCCGCGCCGATGCTGTCGAGCAAGGCGCGCACGCGCGGGCGGATGTTCTCCTCGCGACGCTCCTGCTGCGGGTCTGCCTCCCAGCCGAGCTGAAAATCGGTGCGCCACAGGCCGTCGGCCTGCTTGTGCAACAAGACGCTCTGTCCAGGGTGAAACGACGGGTCGAACCAGAAGCGCCGCTCGGCGGGAAAGTCGGGCGCGTCCATCTTGATGTCCGCAATCAGAAACCGATCGCGGAAGGTTCGGCCTTGCGCTTCCAGGCCTAGCAGAACGCGCAGCGGCGACTTCGAGCCGTCGCACGCTGCCACGTAGGCGGCCTCGACAACGTAGGTTCCGTCGGGTGTATCGACACTGAGCCGCACATGGTCGGCGCGAGGTTCAATCCCCACCACCTTGCTTTTCCAGCGCATCTCGATGTCGGGCAACTCCGCGGCGCGCTCCGCGAGATAGCCTTCGACGTAATACTGCTGCAAGTTGATGAACGCTGGCCGCTCATGGCCGGCTTCGGGAAGCAGGTTGAACGAATAGAGCTGCGTGTCGCGGAAGTAGACGCGGCCCACGCTCCACGACACGCCTTTGCCCACCATCGGGTCGGCGCAACCGAGACGATCGAATATCTCCAACGTGCGCTTTGCAAAACAAATCGCGCGCGAACCGCTCGACAGCCGATCGTCGTCATCCAGCAAGAGCACGCTGACGCCCTGGTGCGCCAGATCGATCGCCAGCGCCAGCCCCACCGGGCCCGCGCCCACCACCACGACGGGATAGCGCAGCGGAGTCGGCGCCGCATGGTCAGGCGCTTTGCGGTAGGGGAATTGCAGCGCCTCGTAGTCCCGGCGCGCACCCGCCTCGATGCTCATGCCACCCTCACTGCCGCGGGTTCAGTTTTCCAGCGCCGCCCACATCTCGATGTCGCGCTGCGCGGTCCAGATTCGCGGGTCGGCGTATTTCGTGGCTTCGTCGTAGCAGCGTGTCACGTCGAACGGCATGCAATGGTTGAAGATCACCCAGTGCCCGTATTTCGGCTGCAGCTTGGCGAACGTCTCCTTGTAGACCGCGTTCAGGTCCTTGCCCGCGGCCACTCCCACCTGGACGCTCGCCCACACGTCTGCGATGAAGCCGCGTGTGCTCGCCAAACCTTGCGCCACCGCTGCGGGCGTGGCCAGCGCCGCGCCGCGGCCCGGCACCAGGGCGCGCGGTTGCAGCGCGGCCAGCCTGTCCAGCGTCTTCGGCCAGTCCTGAAAGTAGGCGTCACCGGCATAGGGTGTGGCGTCGAACTCCACCAGATCACCGGAGAACAAAATCTTCTGCTCGGGCAGCCAGGCGATCGTGTCGCCCTTGGTGTGGCCGCGGCCGAGCTGCAGCAGTTGCACCTCGAGCTTGCCGAGCCAGATGCTCATGCTTCCAGCGAACGTGATCGTCGGCCACGTCATCCCCGGCGGCACCGATTCCACCGCCTGAAACAGCCGCGGAAAGCGCCCGATTTCGCTTGCCTTGTCGGCCTCGCCGCGCTCGGCGATCAAGTCATACGTGTCGCGGCTCGCAATGATGTGCTGCGGCTGGTAAGCGCTGGCGCCAAGCACACGCACCGCGTGGTAGTGGCTGAGCACGACGTACTTGATGGGCTTGTCGGTGACGGTGCGGATGTGGCGGATCACGTCTTGCGCCATCACCGGTGTGGCTTGCGTGTCGACCACCATCACGGCGTCGTCGCCAATGATCACGCCGGTGTTCGGGTCGCCCTCGGCGGTGTAGGCGTAGGCGTTGGCGCTCAGCTTAGTGAACGTGACCTTTTTTTCTTCGAGGTCGGCTTGGGAGGCGAAGGTTTTGGTCAAGGCAGGCTCCGAAGGGGAATGCAATGCGGTTCGCGCGAGTATCGCGCGAGAGGGCGGCATTGCGCGGGAACCGGCGCGCACGGGTACATCAGCCAAGGCCAACGTGCTGGGGATGCGCGCCATGCAGGAGCGTGCCTGTGCCAAGCGCTTCTAGCCGAATGGCGGCGCCTAGAATCACCGCCACCCGATTCTGCCTGCCCATCATGCCCCTGTTCTGGAAACACTACAAGTCCGACACCACGGCGTTCATCGAACACCTGAAGGCGCGCAAGCCCACGCTGGAGGAAGAGCAGCGCCAGGGCCGAGCCCTGCTGTGGGACCGGCGCCTCGACCGCGCCGCCGAGGCAGACTATGGCGACGCCAAGGTGGCGCAGCAGCCCTACGTCTACCAGACCAAGTAGCGCGGCAAGCGCGAGGCCTCCTGTGAGCGGTGTTGTGATGGCGGGCGCAGAGCCCAGCGCCGCGGAGCAGGCGTTGCCAGCGGTCGTCGATGGCGTGGCGGTGGCGCGCCTGTACGGCGAGCCGCTGTTCACGCTGCCCACCGACCTGTACATCCCGCCCGATGCGCTGGAGGTGTTTCTCGAAGCCTTCGAAGGGCCACTCGACCTGCTGCTGTACCTGATCCGGCGTCAGAACTTCAACATTCTCGACATTCCGTTGGCCGACGTGACGCGCCAGTACCTGGCTTACGTCGAGCAGATTCGCAAACACAACTTGGAGCTCGCCAGCGAATACCTGTTGATGGCGGCGATGCTGATCGAGATCAAGTCGCGCATGCTGCTGCCGCCGAAGAAAGCGCGCGACGGCGAGGAAGCCGAAGACCCGCGCGCCGAGCTGGTGCGCCGCCTGATCGAGTACGAGCAGATGAAGCTCGCCGCGGCGGGCCTGGACGCATTGCCGTTGCTGGGGCGCGACTTCCTGCGCGCACAGGTCACGATCGAGCAGGCGCTCGCGCCACGCCTGCCGGAAGTGCACGCCGATGAGTTGCGCGCCGCCTGGGCCGACATCATGCGCCGCGCCAGGCTCGTCGAGCACCACACGATCACGCGCGAGCAATTGAGCGTGCGCGAGCACATGAGCATCGTGCTGCGGCGCCTGCAGGGTCGGCGTTTTGCCATGTTCGAAGACCTATTCGACACCGCCAAGGGACCGCAGGTGATGGTCGTCACCTTCATCGCGATGCTCGAGCTGGCGCGCGAGCACCTGGTGGAAGTGACGCAAGCCGAGGCCTTCGCGCCGATCTATGTGAGGCTGGCCTATGCATCGAGCTGAGACGCTGGCAGGCATAGAGCGATAAGATTCAACTTCGATTCAATCAACCTCAGGGAGCGTCATGAAAAGACTGCTGGCTATCGTTGCGTTGGTCCTCGGTTCCGCCGCGCACGCCCAGGTGGGCGACCGGCCGTTCAAGTTTGTCGCTGGCGTCGGCGTGACAGGCGGTGGCGATAAAGTGGCCAGCGTCACTTATACGGACGGCACGACACAGACAATCAAGGGCGGCGGCCTGGTGATGTTCTTCGCCGGGGGCGAATTTCGCCTCGGCACCTTGGTCACGCTGCAGACGACGATCGGCTATCACGTCGATGGCAGCTACGCCTCCAATGGCGACCTGGAATTCACGCGCACGCCCATCGACGTGATTGCGTATGTCCCGGTGAATGACAACTTGCGCTTCGGCCTCGGCGCGCATTTCGTCAACAGTGCGTCACTCAAGGGCACCGGGCCCGTCGGTTACATCGATCAAAAATTCGACGCAAGCGTCGGCCTGGTCGCCGAAGGCGAGTACCGCTTCACGTCGTGGTTCGGCCTGAAACTGCGCGGTGTCTCGCAGAAGTACACCGAAACCGTGACCCGCACGCGCTTCAGCGGCAACCACGTCGGCTTGCTGGGCAGCTTCTACTTCTGAGACCAATTCGCATTCGATGGCATAAGAATGGCGGTCTGTCCTCCGCTCTTTGCTGACCTTCGTTGCTCGCTGTGTGCGGATGTCGAGCAGCGTGGCAGGCGGCTTGGCACGGCGTGGCATGCCACCCAAGGATGAAACAGGGCGGCGATGGTGCCCCCGGGCGCAGGCACCATTCGCGGTGTCCTCGACGCATCCAGGGCGAAACCGTGTTGACGCGACTGGGGGCTGCGGGCCGCGACGGTGCCCCGCGAGCGTGGGCCGGAGAACGGGGGCACCGCCGTCGCCCTGCCGCCGCTACGACGGCAGGCCACTACGACATCAACAGTCAGCAAAGGGCCGAGAGCGAGCCCACTCAACTCGTATGTCCTATGCGATTGGACGTGACTCGGCATGATGTTCATCTCAAGGCGGCGCATGGAGCTTGAAGGAAATCATCGCGCGCAACTTGTTCGGCAGCACGGGTTTGGTGAGCAGGTGAAAGTTGTGTTCCTGCGCCAGCTCGTCAACCCGGCTCATCGTGCTGCCGCTGATCATGATGGCCGGTAGTGAAGGGCCGAATCGATTGCGCAGTGCGTGCAGCGCCGCCACGCCGTCGCGGCCGTCTTCGAGCCGGTAGTCGACGATCGCTAAGTCGGGCACAGGCTCGGTGGGCGCGGCGTCGCGCACCCAGCTCTCGCAGGCGGCCACGTTGTCGAAGCATCGCAATTGCGCGCCCCAGCCGGTGAGCAGCGCCTCAAGGCCGGCCAGCACGCCGGGATCGTCTTCCACGACGACGATGCGCCGGCCCTCGAGCGTCAACTGCGGCGCCGCTGCGCCGGGCCGCGCCGCGACCACGACAGGCGGTGCCTGCCCGGCCGGAAGCTCGAGCGTGAACACCGTGCCGCGCCCGGGCCATGAACGCAGCCGCAGTGGCGCTTCGATCAATGCCGCGAGTCGCTTCACGATCGCCAGCCCCAGGCCGAGGCCTTTGCGCTGCCCGGGGCTGATGCCTGCCGGGCCGCGCACCTGATAGAACTCGTCGAAGACGCGCTGCTGTTGGTCGAGCGCGATGCCGCAGCCGGTGTCCCACACCTGCAACGCAATCTTGTTGCCGCGCTGGCGGCAACCCACGAGCACGGTGCCGTCTTCGGTGTAGCGAATCGCATTGGCGACGAGGTTGCGCACGATGCGCTCCACCAACACCGGGTCGGCGAACACGATCTTCGACGCCCCGCGCAGGCGCAGCGCCAGGCCCTTCTCGAACGCGCTGGGCTCGAAATGCAGGCGCAGCCGGCGCAGCACATCGCCCACCGCGAAGTGGCGCGGGTTCACCTCGACCGCGCCGCTGTCGATGCGGGTGATGTCGAGCAACTCGGAGAACAGGCCTTCGAGCGCATCCACCGATTCATTGATGCTGTCCACGAGCGGCGCCACGTCACTCGCGCGGGTGCGTTCGCGCAGCGCCTGGGCGAACAGGCCCATCGCGTGCAGCGGCTGGCGCAGGTCGTGGCTGGCGGCAGCGAAGAACTGCGTCTTCGCGCGGTTCGCGGTTTCCGCCGCGCGCCGCGCGTCCTCGGCAATCTGCTTCTCCCGGCGCAGTTGCACGAGCAATTCGCTCAATTGCAGCTTCAACGCGATCACGCGCGCCATCGCCTGCCGGTAGTTGCCGCCCAGCACCGCCGTGAGCACGATGATCAGCGTCAACAGGCCGGCGAGTTGCACGCTGTAGGCATCACCCACCGCGGCGATGCGCACGATCAGCGGCGCCGCGGCGAGTGCCAGGTAGGCGAAGTAGACGCGTGGCTGCGTCGCGAGGATGGGCATCGCCGCGACGCAGAAGGTATAGACGATCAGTATCAGCCCGGTCTGCTGGATCGACTGCCCCTGGGCATAGAACAGCCCACCCGCCAGCCCCCAGTTCGCGCCCGAGGCCAATGTGGCAACGTGGGCACGGCGCCGCCAAACATGCCAGTCGGCCAAGCTGCTGCGCAGCGAACGCCGAAACTGCACACCGAGCGCGACGCGCAACAACCAGACCGCGCCAAAACACACCAGCCACAGCCAGAGCCACCCCTGCAGCGCCGAGCCCCAGAACAACCACGCCACGACGCCCGCGCCCGCGGCGTTGCCGGCCAATGTGGCGGGCAGATAGTCGTAAGCGGCCTGCACCTCGTCGGGCACGGCCGAGAGTTCGACCTCCGAGACTAACGCCCCGTCGCGCGCCATTCCGACAAGCCGCCGTGCTGGCTCATCTCGCCCACCGCGAGCACAGCTTGGGTTCGCGTCGTCACGTTCAGCGCGCGCAGCACCGCGGCGACATGGTCCTTCACGGTGTCCACCGAGATGTTCAACTCGCGTGCAATCAGCTTGTTCGGCTTGCCCTGCAACAGCAAAGCAAGCACTTCATTCTGGCGCGGCGTGAGCCCCAGCGTGGCCAGCGGCGGCGCGGCAGGCAACTCCGGCAGGCCATGAAACCCCGTCTCTTGCGCGTTCGGTCGACCGATGTGGTGGATCATCGGTGTCGTTTCGGCGAACGTGGTCGGGTGCGCCATCGGGCCCGTCATCGGTGGCAGGTTCGTCATCAGCGCGCGCGCGCCGGTGGGAATGAAAATGCCGCCCGACATCACCAGGCGCAGTGCCTCGTGCAATTCCGGCGTGCTGGAGCGCTTGGGCACGAAACCCATCGCCCCCGCGTCGATGGCGCGGATCACATCGCTGTAGCGGTCCGACGCCGACACCACCACGACAGGCAGCTCCGGGTAGGTGGCACGAAACTCCATCAGCACGTCGATGCCATCGGTATCGCCCAGGTTCAGATCGAGCAGGATCAGGTCGAAACCCTGCTCCATCTTGAGCTTCTCGCGGCCAATGCGCGCCGTGGCCGCACCGACCACGGTCACGTCATCACCCAACTCCTGAATCACCACTTGCAGCGCGGACAGGATCAGCGGGTGGTCATCGATCAGCAACACCTTCATCAGCTCGGTCTCCAGCGCGGCATCTTTGTTGTTGATCAGCCGCGCAGCTCAAATGTAGCGGCGCGCCACCGACTCGGCCACACAAACCGGCTTGGTGGAGCCCTCACGCTCCATCGTCACCTGCGTTGTCAACTGCGCCCCGCCTTCGAGAACCTCATAACTGAGCAGCTTGAACAACCCGCGCAGGCGGCTGCCCACCGGCACCGGCGCCGGAAAGCGCACCCGGTTCAGCCCGTAGTTCACGCCCATGCGTGTGTCCAGCACTTCGAAGGCCGATGCGCCCATCAAGGGCAACAGCGACAGCGTCAGGAAGCCGTGCGCCACGGTCGCGCCGAACGGACCTCCCGCGGCGCGCTGAGGGTCGATATGAATCCATTGATGGTCGCCCGTGGCGTGAGCGAAGGCATCGATCTGCGCCTGGCTCACCATGAACCAATCGCTCAGGCCCAGGTCCTGGCCCACCAGGCCTTGCAGCTCGCTCAGCTTCAGATAAGTCTTCATTCACCGTTCTCCACGACAAACTCCTCGTCAAATACTTCATCGTTGATCCACGCGGTGATCGGCTTCCACTGCTCCAGGTCGCGCTCGAAGCGGCTCGACGCCATGTCCCACAGCGTCAGGCCGTGCGCGCTCAAGTGCACATAGTTCTGCGTTTCGCGCAGGAAGCCGAGCAGCGGCATCTCGACGCTGGCCAAAAAAGTGCGCAACTGCTCGGTCGAGATCAGGCCCTCGCGGGTGCGCATTCCCACCAATGCAAAGTCGATCGAAGGCGCGCGTTTGTGCGCGCGCAGCCGCTGAATGAAATGGTGCGTCGCGTGGATGTCGAAGATGCTCGGCTGCAACGGGATCAGCATCTTGTCGGCGATCTTCAGCACTTCGTCCAGGCGCTTGCCTTGCAGCCCGGCGGGGGTGTCTAGCACCACATGCGTGGTGCCTCGTGGCGGGCGCACCAGGTGGCCTTGCGCGGCGTCCCAGCTCTGGATCAACGGCAGCCCGGCCGCGCGCAGGCTGAGCCAGGTGCGCGATGACTGTTGCGTGTCCACATCGCCCAGCATCACCGCGTGGCCGCGCGCCGCCAGGTAGCCGGCGAGATTGGTGGCAATCGTGGACTTGCCCACGCCACCCTTCGGATTCGCCACCACGATCACCGGCATAACGTCCTCCCACCTCCGCTTTTGCGATTCGGGTTATGTTAGCGGCGACTGGCATGCCCGACACATGGCGGATACCCAGTGAAAACACCGCCCTGTGGTGCAAACGCTCACAGAACGCTTCATCTTCGGAGGCCCGACCATGGCTGAATCGCCCGTCCCTGCCGCATCCGCCGTGCTCGTCATCGCCGCGCATCCGCGGTTGCAACAGTCGCGTGTGAATCGGGTGGCGATGCGCGCCGCGGCGCAGGCACCGGTGCGCGTGCGCGACCTGTACGCGCTCTACCCAGATTACCTGATCGACGCTCAATCCGAGCAGGCCGCACTCGCACAAGCCCAGTTGATCGTCTGGCAGCATCCGATCCACTGGTACAGCGCGCCGCCGCTGATGAAGCTGTGGATCGACGAAGTGCTGGCCTTCGGCTGGGCTTACGGCCCGGGCGGCACGGCATTGCGCGGCAAAGACTTGTGGTTGGTGGCCAGCACCGGCGGGCCCGAAGACTCCTACCGCCCCGACAGCTACAACCGCTACTTCTTCGACGCTTTTCTGCCACCCTACGAACAAACCGCCGCGCTTTGCGGCATGCGCTTCCTGCCGCCGCTGCTGCTGCATGGCGCGCACAGGGCATCAGACACGCAGATCGAGGAACATGCCCAGACGTACGTGCAACGCCTGCGCAGCTACCCCGACTGGCCCGAACTCGCCGATCTCGACCCCTGCCCGGCGTGCGCCGTGCCGGTCAATGCGCGCCCCACGCAGGAGGCCTGATGGAACACAGCTCATGGTTGACCGGCAGCCTGATCTACCTGGGTGCGGCGGTGCTTGCCGTGCCGATCGCGCGTGCGCTGGGTCTGGGTTCGATCATCGGTTACCTGGCGGCGGGCATCGCCATCGGCCCCTGGGGGTTGCGGCTCGTCACCGAAGCGCAAGACATGCTGCACTTCGCCGAGTTCGGCGTTGTGCTGATGCTGTTTCTCGTCGGCCTGGAGCTGGAACCGCGGCGCCTGTGGGCACTGCGTAAACCCATCTTCGGCTGGGGTAGCGCGCAGTTGTTCGGCTCGGCGTTGCTGCTCAGCAGTGTGGCGTGGCTGTTCGGCGTGCCGGCGAATCTCGCCATCGTCGCCGCGCTTGGCCTGGCGATGTCGTCCACCGCGATCGGCCTGGGCGTGCTCGCGGATCGCAACCTGATGCCCACCACGTCGGGTCAGGCGGTGCTCAGCGTGGCCTTGCTGCAAGACGTGGCGGCAATTCCCATCCTCGCCCTCGTGCCCTTGCTCGCCGCGAGTGGCGTGCACGCCAGCGGTGGCGGCTGGCTCGCCGCCGCCAAGGCAATTGCGGTGATCGGCGCCATCATCCTCGGCGGGCGCCTCCTGCTGCGCCCGATGCTGCGCTGGATCGCGCGCAGCAAGACGCCGGAGATTTTCACTGCCGCGGCGCTGCTGCTCGTCGTCGCCACTGCGGCGCTGATGCAGGCGGTGGGGCTGTCGATGGCGCTCGGTGCATTTCTCGCCGGTGTGCTGCTGGCGGAGAGCGAATACCGGCGCGAACTTGAAACCGATCTGGAGCCGTTCAAGGGCCTGCTGCTCGGCCTGTTCTTCATCGCGGTAGGCATGAGCATCGATTTCGCGGTGATCATGCAGCAACCCGCACTCGTCGCCGCCGTGGTGTTGGGCTTCCTGGTGCTCAAGGCGCTGGTGCTGTGGGCGATGTGCCGCGCGATGCCGATTCCACTGGCCGAACGCCCGGTCTTCGTGATCCTGCTCGCCCAGGGCGGCGAGTTCGGCTTCGTCGTGTTCCAGGGTGCCGCGGGTGCGGGCGCGATCGATGCGGCCGCGGCGTCACTGCTCGTCGCCGCGGTGGCGATCTCGATGCTGTTGACGCCGCTGCTGCTGGTGCTCGCCGACCGCTGGTGGGCATCACACCTGCGCGCCGACAAGGCCACGCAGGCCGAGTTGAGTGAACCGCAGCGCACGCCCGTCATCATCGCGGGCCTCGGGCGCTATGGGCAAATCGTCGGGCGGCTGCTCTATGCGAACGGCATCACGCCGACGGTGCTGAA
Source organism: Burkholderiales bacterium (assembly GCA_031419715.1). Taxonomy (GTDB): domain Bacteria; phylum Pseudomonadota; class Gammaproteobacteria; order Burkholderiales; family Burkholderiaceae_C; genus JAEMQF01. Next base: position 15,403 of record JANOLJ010000331.1, read on the forward strand.
CCACGACGCCGAGCAGATCGAAGCGCTGCGCCGCTTCGGCTGGACCGCGCACTACGGCGATGCGTCGCGCCTGGACCTGCTGCGCGTGGCCGGCGCGGCGCAGGCGCGCGTGCTCGTGCTCGCGATCGACGACGTGGACCAGAGCGTGGCCGTGGCGCAGATGGTGCGCGAACACTTTCCGCAACTGAAAATCGTCGCCCGGGCGCGCAATGTGCAGCACTACTTTCGCCTGCGCGAATTGGGCGTCACGCTGATTGAGCGCGAAACGCTCGATTCGGCACTGATGAGCGCGCGCGCGGCACTTGAACTGCTGGGCTGGCAGCCGCATGAAGCACGCAACCTCGCGCTGCGCTTTCGGCGCCACAACATCGAGCAGTTGGAAGCCACGCTGCCGCACTGGAAAGACCAGGCCAAGCTCATCGCTTCGGCCAAGCAGGGCCGGCAACAACTGGAGGAACTGTTCGCCCAGGAACGCGATGCCGCGCAGCGCCACGGGGCGCGCGCCGGCTGGAGCGGTGAGGCGCCCGCGGGCTAATACCACACCCGCCTTCGCAGCCCGCCCGTCGCCAAGGCACACGCCACAATAGCGCGCATGAAATACGCTTCCCTCGTTGCTGCCGTCTGGCTTGCAGCCGCCGGGCTGGCCCAGGCCCAGGCGCAGACGCATGAACACGGCACGGCACGGCTGGACCTCGCGCTCGAGGGCGGCTTGCTCAGCTTGCAGCTCGAAGTGCCGCTCGACGCCTTGGTCGGGTTCGAGCGCGCACCGCGAAATGATGCCGAGCGCAAGCGGGTCGACGCGGCCATCGCCCGATTCAAGGCCGCTGATCTCTTGTTCAAGCCCGATGCGGACGGCGCTTGCGCGCTCAAACGCGTCGAGCTCACCTCACCCGTGCTCAAGCTCGGCGACGCCACCGCCGCACCCGCGGGCGGCGGCCACGCCGATCTCGATGCCCTGGTCGAATTCGACTGCAAGGACGCGGCGAAGCTGCGTTCCATTGAAGTCGGCCTGTTCGATGCCTTCCCGAAGATGCAGCGCATTCACGTTCAGGCGGTCACCGCGATGGGCCAATCCAAGCGCAGCCTGAAGCGCCCGGAGAACAGGATCTCGTTGCCCAACCAACGTCCATGATCCGCATCGACCAACTTCGCTTCGCCTGGCCGAACGACGACGCGGACTGTCTGGCGCTGGATCACCTTGACGTGCCTGCCGGCCAGCTGCTCTTCCTGCACGGCCCCAGCGGCTCGGGCAAGAGCACGCTGCTCGGTCTGCTGGCCGGCGTATTGCTGGCGCGCCAAGGCAAGGTAGAAATGTTGGGCCAGGATTGGGCGGCGCTGCCGGCGAGCGCGCGCGACGCGCGCCGTGCCGACCATGTGGGCTACATCTTCCAGCAGTTCAACTTGCTGCCCTACCTGAACGCGCTGGACAACGTGCTGCTGCCCTGCCGCTTCTCGGCGCTGCGCAGTGCGCGCGCGGCGGCGCAGGCGGGCTCGGCGCGCGCCAGTGCCCAGGCGCTGTTGCAGCGCGTCGGCCTGGGAGCGAACACCTGGGCCAGACCGGCGGCTCAGTTGTCGGTGGGCCAGCAGCAGCGCGTGGCCGCGGCGCGCGCGCTGATCGGCGCGCCCGAAGTCGTGATCGCCGACGAGCCCACGTCCGCGCTCGACACCGAACTGCGCGACTCGTTTCTCGACCTGTTGTTGAACGAATGCCGCGCCACCGGCAGCACGCTCGTTTTCGTCAGCCACGACCGGCAGCTTGCGGCGCGATTCGACATGACGGTCTCGCTCGCCGCGATCAACCACGCGCCGGCGCTGGCGGGCAGCGCGTGAGAGCGCTGCTGCACCTGGCCGCGCACAGCGCCTGGAACCGGCGCACGACGCTCGCGCTCGTCGTGCTGTCGATGGCGTTGGCGACGATGCTGCTGCTCAGCCTGGAGCGCATGCGCACCGACGTGCGCAGCAGCTTCTCGCAATCCGTCAGCGGCACCGACCTGGTGCTCGGCGCGCGCACCGGCTCCGTGCAATTGATGCTCTACGCCGTGTTTCGCATCGGCGGGGCGACGAACAACATCCGCATGGACAGCGTGCGCAAAGTCGCCACGCACCGCGCCGTCGATTGGGTCGTGCCGATTTCGCTCGGCGACTCGCACCGTGGGATGCCCGTGCTCGGCACGACGCCGGAGTACTTCACGCGGTTTCGCTACGGCGACCGTGCGCCCCTCGTGCTGGCGCAAGGCCGCGCGTTCGCCGGCACGCTGGAGGGCGTGTATGAAGCCGTGCTCGGCGCCGAGGTCGCGGCACGCCTGGGCTACACGTTGGGCACAACGCTGACCCTGAGCCACGGCTCAGGTGGCGCCGGCCCGGGCCTGTCGACGGAACACGCCGACAAGCCTTTCCAGGTGGTGGGCATCGTTGCGCGCACCGGAACACCAGTGGACCGCACCGTGCATGTGAGCCTGGAGGCGATCGAAGCGCTGCACCTGGAATGGGGCGGCGGCGCGCCGATCCCGGGCCTGAAGATTCCCGCCGAGCAGGCGCGCAAGTTCGACCTCGCGCCCAAACAAGTCACCGCTGCACTGATCGGCCTGAAGACCCGCGCCGCCGTGTTCGCCGTGCAGCGCCACATCGCCGAATTCACCGACGAGCCGCTGCTGGCCGTGCTGCCCGGCGTCGCGCTCGACGAGCTGTGGGACGTGGTGGGCGTGGGCGAGAAAGCGCTGCTCGGCATGTCGATGTTGGTGGCCGTGGTCAGCCTGGCCGGGTTGATCGCCGTCGTGCTCGCCGGCCTGAACGAGCGGCGCCGTGAACTCGCCGTGTTGCGCGCCGTGGGTGCCGGGCCGCGCCACGTGGCCGGTCTGCTGGCGGTGGAGGGCAGCCTGATCACGCTGGTGGGTGTGGCGCTCGGGCTGGTGCTGACCATCGGTTTCATCGTCGCCGCCGGGCCTTGGGTACAGTCGCGCTTTGGCATCGCGCTGCAGCTCACTGCCCCGACGCTCTCGCAATGGCTGCTGCTCATCGCCATCACGGCCTGCGGCCTGCTCGCCAGCCTCGTCCCCGGCTGGCGCGCGTACCGCTTGTCGCTTGCCGACGGACTCTCACCGAAATGACATGCTGAAACTGATCCTCCCGCTGTTGCTCGCCACCCTGCTACTCGTCCACACAGTGGCCGCTGTCGCCCAGGCCAATCCGGCAGCGCCGGCCAAGGCCACCGCGACCCCGGGCAAGGCCACACCCAAGGCGGCGTTTCGTGACCTCACCTGGGACGAGCTCGCGCCCAAAGACTGGGATCCATTCAAGGAGATGAAGGACCTCAACCTCGCCGGCCTGTCCGACAGCGACCCGCGCGCCAGCGCCGCGCTCAAGCGCATGCGCGAGCTGTGGGACAACGCCCCCGTGAACCCACAACTGGAAGATCAGTCGGTGCGCATTCCAGGCTATGTGGTGCCGCTGGACGACAGCACGACGGGACTGAAAGAGTTCCTGCTCGTGCCCTACTTCGGCGCCTGCATCCACACCCCGCCGCCGCCGGCGAATCAGATCGTGCACGTCGTGCCACGCAACGCCGCGAAGTTTCGTTCGATGGACACGGTGTGGGTGAGCGGCACGCTGAAAGCGGCGAAGTCCGATACCGCGATGGGGGCGAGTGGCTATCGGCTCGATGCGGTGGTGGTCGAGGCTTATGTCGAGAAACCGAAGTAGCACATGCTCCAGGCCGATCTCTTTCACGCCGAGCCGCAGCTGAGCGCCAAGGCGTTGGTGCGCCCGACCGGCGATGCGGGAGGCGCCACTGAAAGTGATACCGAAGGCGAAGCCTATTCCGCGGCCGTTTCGCCCGCCGCGCGACGCGCCGAGGGCATCACGTTCACGCCGAGTTGGCTTGTCGATCGCATGTGCGAGCGCGCAGGCACCCTGGGCAATTTCGATACGATTGTCGACGCCGGCGCGGGCTCGGGGCGCTTCGCGTTCGCCGCGCTCGAGCGCTTCCCGCAAGCACGAGTGATCGCCGTCGAACGCAACGCCGAACTCGCCAGCGTATTGCGCGAACGCGCCGCGCGTGAAGGTCTGCACAAGCGGCTGCATGTCATCGAAGGCGATTTCCGCGACGCGCTCCTGCCCCTGGCTGGCCGCACGCTGTTCATCGGCAATCCGCCGTACGTGCGGCACCACGACATCGCCGTGGCGTGGAAGGACTGGTATCGCGCCGGCATGGCCCAGCAGGGCATTGCCGCTTCTCAACTGGCCGGGTTGCACGCGCACTTTCTGCTTCGCGCCACGCAGGTCATGCGACCGGGTGATGCGTGGTGCTTCGTCACCGCCGCTGAGTGGCTCGACAACGGCTATGGTTGCGCGCTGCGCCAGTTGCTCGGTGCGCCCGGACGCGCCGGCTTGCAAGGCGTGTGGCTGGCCCCCGCCGATGAACCCGTCTTCCCCGATGCGCTGGTCTCGGCGGTGGTGGTTGAAGGTGTGGCCGGCTCGGAACCCGCACTGGTGACGCTCGGGCGCATCGTCGCGCGGCGCTTCGAGCCGACGCGCCAGCTCGACTCCGGTACGGTCGCGCACAGCGGGCGTTGGTCGCCCTTGTGTCAGCCCGCGCCGATGCCGAGCCTTGCCGGCATCGAACTTGGCGCCTTGTTTCGCGTCACGCGCGGCCAGGTGACCGGCATGAATGCCGCATGGGTGCTGCCCGACGACGCACCCGACGCATGGCGCGCGCTTGCCGTGCCTGCTGTGACGAAGGCGCGCGAAATCATTGACGGCACGGTGCAGGCCGCCGACGCGCGGCAGCGTCTGCGGCGCGTGGTGGACCTGCCGCGCGAACTCGCCGCGCTCGATGAGGCGCAGCGCAGCGCCGCAGATCAACTCATCGAACGTGCGCGCCACGTTGGCGCTCACGAAACCTACATCGCGCGCCAGCGCACGCCCTGGTTCGCGGTGAGCATGCGCGAGCCGCCGCAGGCGTTTGTCAGCTACATGGGGCGGCGCCCCCCGGTGTTCGCGCCCAATCCACAGCGCGTCAGTTTTCTCAACATCGCGCACGGCCTGTATCCGCGTGAGCCCGTCACGCAGGCCGATTTGTTGCGTGTGCTGGATCACCTCAATCGACACACCGGCCTGTACTCCGGCCGGGTGTATGGCGGCGGACTGGCCAAGTTCGAACCCAGCGACATCGCGCGCTTGCGCCTGCCTGCCTCGGTGTGGGAGGCCGTGACTTGAGCGCAAAGTGGCCCACTGGTGCGCGCCGATGGTCGTTGCCCGAAATCGACTCCGACGTGGCCACCGGCAAGGCCGAGTTCCGCGAACGCAGGCTCGGTGAACCGCTTCAACGTTACCTCGACGCCTATGACGCTGCGCACCCGGTGCTCGGACCGTTGATTGATGGCCTCGAAAGCGCCATCGCCAGCGGCTCGCCTCCGCAGGAAATGCTGCGTGAGATCTGGAGCACCGACGCGGGGAAGACGGCGTTTCGCTACCTTGCCGCGCCGCCCATCTCGCAAGACGATCTGCAAACCTTGGCTGGCGCCACGCTGGGGCCCCGGGCCCTGGACGGTGACGCCTCCGGCGCGCTGCGTCTGCTCGATGTGATGCGCGTCATCGTCGATCCGCGGCGCTTCCCGTGGCTGGCGCAGACCCGGCCCGCGCGGCAGGAAGAATTGCAGGCGGCCAAACTCGCCAGCAGCGTGCTCGTGGCCAGCCAACGCGTGCAGACGCTGCGCCGCGGCGACGAGAAAGCCGCCATCGAGGGCGCCGTCAAGGGGCTGCTCGTGGGCATGGGGTGGCAGGCCGCGAGCGCCCGGTCACGGCAGGGAATTCAAAGACTGTCCACCGATTCGCCCCCACCACGCACGTTCCTGACCCAGGCCAACCTGGGCAGCGACAACGCCGATGTGATCGTGCGCCTTGACGATGCGCGGCTGCTGGCCATCGAATGCAAAGGCTCGAACAGCGAACTCAACAGCCGCAAGCGCCTGAACAAAGAGGCCGCCCAGAACGCGCGCGCCTGGGTCGAGAAATTCGGCTCGGAACAAGTCGTGCCGGCGGTCGCGCTGCAAGGAGTTTTCAAGGCCAGCTACGTCGCCGAGGCGCAGGACACACCGATGTTGATCTTCTGGGGGCATCGCTTGGACGACTTGAAAACATTCATCGAGCAGGCACGACGCTAATCGCGCCACCGCCTGAGGCACACACCGGCTGCCTGCCCGGTGGCGCCGCGACGCAGCGCGTGTCGCTATGCAAACCCATCCCAGAGCAACTTCACACCCGTGCAAAACATGCCCGCATAGGCGATGGCGTAGAACCAGCGCGCCGCGATGCGCCGCGCCAGCCACAACCCAAGCCACACGCCCAGCGGCGCGAGCGGCAGCAGCACCAGCGCCGTGCTCATGTTGCGCAGGTCGAGCAGGCCCAGCCAGGCGTAGGGAATCCATTTCGACAAGTTGATGGCGGCGAAGAACACCGACATCGTTCCGGCATAGGCCATGGCGTTCATGTGCAGCGGCAGCACGTAGGCATTGATCGGCGGGCTTCCGGCGTGTGCCACGAAGCTCGTGAAGCCCGAGGCCACGGCGAGCACGCGCCCCAACCAATGCGGCGGCGGACCCGCGTCTCGGCGCGGCGGGAACAGCAGGCGTTGCGCGAGGAACAGCAAGGTCATCGCACCCACCACCGCCGCCACTGTCTTGGCCGACAACACGCCGAACAGCACAGTGCCGAGCAGCGTGCCGAGCAAGCCCGCCGGCAGCAGCCGGCGTAGCAGCACCCGGTCGCGTTCGCGCCAGAGCTGCTGCAAGCCTGTCGCGTCCATCACCAGCAACAGCGGCAGCATGATCGCCGCGGCCTGCGGCACCGGGACCGCGAGCGCGAGCAAGGGCGTGGCCACGGCGCCGAAGCCGCTGAGGAAACCACTCTTGGACAGCCCCATCAACAGCACTGCGGGAACAGCGACGAAGTAGAAGGCCGGTTCGGCGATAAGGGGGATGTCCACGCGGCGACAATTGTGCGATGTTTGCCCCGTCCCAATCCGATGTGCGACGCTTCTTTTGCGAGGCCTACCGCAAGCAGCGCGAAGGCGCGCCGCTGACGCCGATGGAAGTGCTGGCGTCGGACTGGATTGCGCTGCACCCCGAATACCACGCCGAGCTGGAGAACGTCGATGCCGCGCTGGCCGCGCGCTTCGACGTGGACGCGGGTCGCACGAATCCGTTCTTGCATCTGTCAATGCATTTGTCGATCAGCGAACAACTCGGCATCGACCAGCCGCGCGGCATCAAGCAGGCGTTCGATCTGCTCAAGGCAAAGCGGGGTTCAGCGCACGACGCTCAGCACGAAGTGATGGAGTGCCTGGGCGAGATGATGTGGCAGTCGCAAAGGAGCGGCTTGCCACCCGACGGCGAGCGCTACATCGAGTGCGTGCGGCGCCGCGCGACCCGGGGTTGAATCACTCCTGCGCCGCACGCCGCAGCGTCTCGATCACCGGCCGGCGCAGCACTTCGCGCAGGCCCCACCAGCCTGCCGCCAGCGCGAGCAAAGCGCCCGTCACCCCGCCGGCCAGCGGCACCCAGGGCGAGGCATTCCAACTGAACTCGAAGACGAAGCGCGCGAGCGCCCAGCCGACCGCGATGGCCGCGAGCGACGCCAGCACACCGGCCAGCGCGCCCACGCCCAGCAGCTCGGCGCGCTGTACCTGCGCGAGCAACTTGCTGCTCGCGCCCAAGGCGCGCATCACCGCGAATTCGCGCGCACGCGCTTCGCGTGTCGCCGTCACGGCGGCGAACAGCACCACCAGGCCGGCAGCCAGCGTGAAGCCGAACAGGAACTCGACCGCGCGCACCACCTGGTCGAGCACACGCTGCACCTGGGCGATCGACGCTGACACGTCAACGTTCGTGATGTTCGGGAAGTTGCGCGACAGCGCGTTGTCAAAGCCTGCCGTGTCCGGCGCACGAAACGCGGCGATGTAAGTGGCCGGCAGTTCGGGCAGCTTGGCCCGCGGGATGATGACGAAGAAATTCACGCGCATCGAACCCCAATCGACTTTGCGCAGGTTCGTGACGCGCCCTTGCGTGGTCGTGCCGGCGATGTCGAACCTGAGTGTGTCGCCCAGCTTGATCCCAAAGCTCTGCGCCAGACCTTCTTCCACGCTCAGCGCGTCGGCTTCGTCCGCCGTCCAGCGCCCGGCACTGACTTCGTTGTGCGTTGGCAAGGTGGCGCCATGGCTGAGGTTGAACTCGCGATCCAACAGGCGCTTGGCGCGCGCATCGCTCATGTCGTCGGGCAGCACCGTCTTGCCGTTGATCGCGATCAGGCGCCCCCGGATCATCGGGAACCAGTCGAACTTGGCCACCCCGGCGTCGCGCAACTGCTGCTGAAACGCATCGCCCTGCTCGGGCTGGATGTTGATGACGAAACGGTTCGGCGCATCGGCCGGCGTGGCCGATCGCCAGCTCGCGATCAGATCGGTGCGCAGCAGCACGAGCAGCACCAGCGCCAGCAGGCCCACGCTCAGCGCAGACACCTGCACCACGGCAAACGCCGGCCGCGCGGCGATCTGGCGCGTCGCCAGCACCAGCCAGCGCGGTGCGCGCGCCTCCGGAACCACCCGACGCAGCAGCAGCACCGCCCCCCAGCTCAGCAATGCAAACAGCGCCACAGCCCCGGCAAAGCCGCCCACCGCGATCAAGCCGAGCTTGAGATCGCTCGACACCGCCATGAGCAGCGCGATGAAGCCGACCACACCCGCACCGAGCACGGCGACGGACGCCGGTTTCAAGCCACCCACGTCACGCCGGATCACGCGCAGCGGCGGCACGCGCGCGAGTTGCAGCACGGGTGGCAGACCAAAGCCCATCAGCAGCGTCATGCCCACGCCCAGGCCGAACAACGCGGGCCAGGCACTGGCCGCCGGCAACTGCGAATTGACCAGTCCCGCGAGCAACCAGACGAACACGTAGTGCACGCCAAAGCCGATCAGCACGCCGCCGACGCTCGCCGCGACACCGATCGCCGCGAACTGCACGAGGTACTGCAACGCGATGCTGCGCTGTGACGCGCCGAGCACGCGTTGCATCGCGCAATCGTCGAGGTGCCGGCCAGCGAAATCACGCGCCGCGATGCCCACCGCGACTGCCGCCAGCAATGCGGCAAGCAGCGCGACGAGGTTGAGAAACTTCTCGGCGCGATCCAGCGTCTGGCGCATTTCGGGCCGGCCGTTGGCCAGCGACTCGATCCGCAAACCGCGCAGCGTCGCGCTCTTCACCTGCTCTTCGGCCCACGCAACGAAGGCACGCACCGGCGCGTCGTCATTGCCCTTTGCCGCCACCGCCAGCCGATACGTGATGCGGCTCGCCGGTTGCACCAGGCCGGTGGCTTCGAGGTCCGCCACATTGAGCATCACGCGCGGCGCGAAGCTCATGAAGCCCGCGCCGCGATCCGGTTCGATCACGATCACCTTGGTGATCTTCAGGCTCGCGTCGCCGAGCAGCAGCGCATCGCCGATCTTCAGGCTCAGCGAGTCGAGCAACGCCGGATCGACCCACACGCTGCCGGCCTGCGGTGCGCGCGCCAGGCTTTCTTGAGGCGTTCCCGCGCCGGCATTCACGCTCAGGCGCCCGCGCAGCGGGTAGGCGTCGCTGACCGCTTTCACGGCGACCAGCCGTGTCGCGCCACCCTGCGCATCTGTCGCGCGGCCCATGCTCGGGAACGACGTCGTCGTGGCCGTTGCCAAGCCGAGTTCGCGCGCCTTCGCGGTGAACGTGGGCGGCGCGGGTTGGTCACTCGCGACGATGGCGTCGCCACCGAGCATCTGCCGTGCGTCACGCGCGAGGCCGTTGTTGATGCGGTCGGCGAAGAAACCCACTGCCGTGAGCGCGGCCACGGCGAGCATGACGGCGACGATCAGCAGGCGCAGTTCGCCGGCACGGAAGTCGCGCGCGGTCTGGCGCCAGGCGAGGCGCAGGATCGAGGGCCGGCGGCGCGGCGTGGGCGGCACGGCAGGTGTGGAGAGGTTCATGGCGCGAACTTACCGCACTTCGAAGACCCCCATGCGAGTCTGGGGTGTTTGTATATACTTTTCCCGTAGATACACCGGGAGACGATGATGCCCCCATCGACAGCCAAATTGTTCGTCAACGGCGGCAGCCAGGCCGTGCGCCTGCCCGCGGAGTTCAGGTTCGACGGCACGGACCAGGTGTACATCCGGCGTGACACCGTCACCGGCGATGTGATTCTCTCTTCGCGGCGCGCCGCCAAGGGTTGGGCAAGCTTTTTCGCACTGCGCGACATGGAGCCCGTACCCGCGGACTTCATGAAGCGCCGGCCGCTGAATGAAGCGCTGAAGCCGCCGAGGACCTTCGAGGACCGTTGATGCGGCAGTTCATGCTCGACACCGACACCGCGAGCTACCTGATCCGCGGCAAGACGCCCGCACTCGACGCAAGAGTGGCCGCGACCGCGCCGAAGCAAATCTGCATCTCGGCCGTGACGCGTGGCGAGTTGCTCTACGGTCTGAAGTTGAAAGAGGGTGCGCAACGCCTGACCCTGGTGGTCGAAGCGTTCCTGCAGCGCGTCCAGTGCCTGCCATGGGACGCCGCCGCAGCCACGCACTTCGCCAGCGTCGCCGCCGAGCTGCACAAGGCAGGCACCAAGATCGGCAGCCTGGACGCGATGATCGCCGGGCACGCAAACGCGGTAGGCGCTGTTCTGGTCACGAACAACACGCGTCACTTCGCGCGCGTTGATGGCCTCGAGGTGGAGAACTGGGCTTTGCAGGCTTGAGCGCCAGCAGCAGCGTTCATCGACGCTCGAGTTCGCTGCGTCAGCCGCGCTTGTCGATCTCCGCCGCCAGCGCCTGCAGCGGTGCGCTCCTGTGTTCGATACCCGCTTCGCGCAAGCGCTGCTCGATGCGCGCCAGGCACTCGCGAGCCAGCGCCGTCTTGCCTTGATGCACCAGCAGCCGCGCGTCGGCCAGATCCACCAGGCCCAGCAGGCCGCCCAGGTTTTGCGCCGGCAAGTCCACGCGCAAGCGCTCGATCAGTGCGCGCGCCCTGCGCGCGGCGAATGGCGCCTGGGTGAAGACGAACCAGGGGTTGCGCAGCAGCGCGCCGAGCGTGGGCTTGACGTCCATGCGTGCGATGCCGGCATACGTCAGCGCAAGCAAGGCGTTGCCGAACTCGGCGCTCGCCAACATGCCCATGTCTCGGGCGCCGCGCAGCTTGATCAGATAGTCACGCAGACCATCGGAAAGCTCCCCGCTCACCATCCTGGCGACCGCCTGCGTCAGGCGCATGAGCGAAGCCCAATACCGATTTCCGTTTCGCTCCAGGTAGGGAAGTGTCTCGGCGCAAAGGTCGAGCGCGGCACCGGCGCGCAGGTCAGCCATCAAGGCTATCCCCTTCGTCAGACTGCCAAAGGCGCGAAACAGTGGGTCTTTCGAACAGTCGATGCCGGCTTGCCCGCATGCCGCGGCGCGTTCGAAGTCCAGGGCAAATACCCAGTGCACCGAAAGGACTTCCTGCCCCAAGGCCTCGCCGCGCGCGCTGCCACTCGAGCGGCCGAATTCGATCAGTCGTTGCGCGACATGGCTGGCGCGTCGCAGGTCGCCGGCAAACATCGAAGCAAAGGCCAGGCCAGCCTCGGTTTTGATGAAGGGGTAAGGCGCGACGAGCCGTTCTTCGTCGCTTTGCTCCAGCATTTCGGCGCACGCGATGGCCTCGGCCGCGCGCGCCTGTTCAAACAGCACGAAGGCACGCCGGCCCAGCACATAGCCCAGGGCGGCACGCGCCTGCGCCGATTGCCCCAACTCGAAAGCGCGATCCAGGCTTTCCAGCGCCCCCGGAAAATTGCCCTGAAAGGAGCGGGCGTTGCCGAGCCAGCCCAGGTACAGCACGAGCGTCGCGGCGTCGCCGCAGCGCTGGGCATCGGCAAGGTGCTTCTCCAGCAGCACGAGCGACGGATTGATGGTGCCTTCGTAGTAGTGGAGCTGCGACCACGCATTGAGCAGCCGGGCAACGATCAAGCTCTGCTCTTGCGTGCGCTCGCCGTCGGGCAGCAAAGCATAGGCCGCGCGGTAGTGGCCCTCGGCCTCGGCGAGGGCATAGCGCTCGACGCACTTGCTGCCGGCCAGCACGAGGTAGTGAATCGCCTTGTCGGCCACACCGCCGCGCTGGAAGTGGTACGCCAGCGTTTCCACGAACTCGGGGATGCGGTCCGCGAACACGCCTTCCATGGCGCGCGCGGTGCGCGCGTGCAGCGCCTGGCGCTCCGTCTTGAGCAGGCCGTCGTAGGCCACGTCTTGCGTCAGCGCGTGCTTGAACATGTACTCGAGCTCGGGCTCGAGGCGGTGCGCCCGAATCAGGTCGGCCGCCTGCAATTGCTTCAGGCTCGGTGCGATGTCGCCCGCGTCTTCGCTGACCAGCGCGACGATCGTCACCATGAACTCGCGCCCCACCACCGATGCGTGGCGCAGCAGGCGGCGCCGCGTCTCATCGAGCCGGTCGATGCGCGCCGCGATCACGCCGCGGATCGTGGCCGGCACGCCGGCGTCACCCAGCGGCCGGGTCAGCGACCAGCCTTGCTCAGTGCGCAGCAACACGCCCGTCTCCACCAGCGAGTTGACCACTTCCTCTACATAGAACGGGTTGCCGTCGCAGCGCTCGGCCACAAACCCCACCAGCGGCGCGGGCGGCTCGCCCTTCAGCAGCGAGGCAAGCAACTCCGCGCTCTGGCGCGGCGAGAGCTCGCTTAAGGCCAGCGCCTGCGTGCCGGGCGGCGGCGTGTAGCCGGGGCGGTAGTTGACGAGCAGCACGATGGCGCTGCGTTGGCCCGCCACCAACTCGGCCAGCAGCGTCACGGTGGACGGGTCGGCCCAGTGCAGGTCTTGCAGGCACACCACGGTAGGCGCGCGCTGTGCGAGTGCCGCCAGCACGCGCTGCATGGCGTCTAACAGACGTGCCTGGAAGGCTTCGCGCTCGATCACCACGCCGGCTGCCTGTTCCAGGTGGTACAGGTGCAGCACGAGCGGCAGCGCGGCGTCGTTCGCGCCGAGCAGGTTCGCGATGCCGCCCTCCACCTTGGCGCGCAGTTGCGCGGTCGTGTCGGCCTCGTCAATGCGCCAGACGCGGTTCAGCAAGTCGACCAGCGGCGCGTAAGGAATGTCCTTGGCGTAGGGGTAGGCGCGGCCTTCGAGCCACTGCACGTCGGTCCCCAGGCGCGCGCGGAATTCATTCACCAGGCGCGTCTTGCCGGTGCCGGCGTCGCCGCACACGCCCATCGCCTGCGGCTGGCCGTCGCGCATTTTCTCGGCGGCACCGAGCAGCACGCCGAGTTCGGCGTGGCGGCCGACGAAGGCGGCGCGGAACTGGCGCGTTTGCGTGCTGGAGTCGAGCTCGCCTGCGGCTCCTGCGCCCCCTGCACCGCCTGCGCCACCCGCACCACCGCTGTCGCCCGTGGTGTGGCCAGTGCGGCGCAAGCCGCGCACGCGCGCCACGTGAAGCGCCTGCGCCTTGCCTTTGAAATCGTGCAGCCCCAAGTCGATCAGCTCGAAATCGCGCGCGATCAGGCGCCGGGTTTCGGGACCGACCCAGACTTCGCCGCTCGGCGCCGCGTTCATCAACCGGGCCGCGACGTTGATCGTGTCGCCCAACGGCCCGGCGGTGCCGTGGTCGATCTTCAACTCGCCCGTCACGACGACGCCGGTGTTCACGCCGCTGTGCAGGCCGATCGCTGCGCCGGTGCGCGCTTGAATCTCAGGGCTGAGCTTGGCCACCGCGTCGTGCAGTTCGAGCGCGGCGCGCACCGCACGCTGCGGGTCGTCTTCATGGGCGAGCGGCACGCCGAAAATCGCCATGATGGCGTCGCCGACGAACTTCTCGATGCGGCCCTCGTAGCGGCCAACAATCTCCGCCGCCGCGCTGAAGATGCGCGCCATGATCTGGCGGGTTTCTTCCGGGTCGAGCTTTTCGGTGAGGGCCGTGAAGCCGGTCAGATCGGAGAACAGCACCGTGACCTGTTTGCGTTCGGCGCCTGCCGGTGCCGCCGCTTGGACCGCCGCGAGCGGCTTGGCGCACTGGTTGCAGAAGCGCGCCGTCGCGGCGTTGTCCGAGCCGCAGCTGGGGCAGTGAATCAGCGTTGCGGTGTTCATGAATCGAGGGTAGCACGGGCTCGGCGCGCTTCGACCCGGACTCTCCCTGCCTCTAAGGGCTCGCTCAGCGTGCGGCCTTAAGATCGAGCCAGACTCGGCGCCAGCGCCGGGCCAAAATCCTGGCACAAGAACGCAAGCGCACCAGCGCCACTACCGGAGACATGCCCATGGCGGGTTCACACCGCATCGTCTTTCTCGACCGCGCTTCACTCAAAGCGAAGGTGCGCAAACCCGCGCAGGCGCAAAGTTATGTCGAGCACGAGAAGACCTCGGTCGACGAACTCCTCACCAAGCTCGCGGGCGCCACCGTGTGCATCACCAACAAAGTGCCGCTGCGCGCGAGCACGCTCGCGCAGCTGCCCGATCTGAAAATGATCGCCGTGGCCGCCACAGGCTACGACGTGATCGACGTGCCCTACTGCAAGCAGCACGGCATCGCCGTGGCGAACATCCGCAACTACGCGGTGCACACGGTACCCGAGCATGCGTTCGCGCTGATCCTGAACCTGCGCCGCAACATCCTGGCCTACCGGCAAGACGTGGAGGCGGGCGTGTGGCAGAAGAGCGACCAGTTCTGCTTCTTCACGCATCCGATCGGCGACCTGCATGGCGCCACCTTGGGCATCGTCGGCGAAGGCGCGATCGGCCAGGGCACGGCGGCAATCGCGCGTGGCTTCGGCATGAAGGTGCTGTTCGCCGACCACGAGCCGCCGCAGATGCCCGGCGTCGAGTTCACGCCGCTGGCGCAGGTGCTCTCGACAAGCGACGTGATCTCGCTGCACTGCCCGCTGACGCCGAGTACGCGCAACCTCATCGGCTACGCGCAGATGAAAGCGATGAAACGCAACGCGCTGCTGATCAACACCTCGCGCGGCGGCCTGGTCGATGAAGCGGCGCTGATTCGTGCGCTCGATGAGGGCCTGATCGCCGGCGCCGGCTTCGACGTGCTCACCACCGAGCCACCGACGAACGGGCACCCGCTGCTGAACGTGCGCCGGCCGAACTTCATCCTCACCCCGCATGTGGCCTGGGCCTCCGACAACGCGATGCAGTTCCTGGCGGATCAGTTGATCGACAACATCGACAAGTGGGCCGCGGGGTCGCCGCAGCACCTCGTCACCTGAATCCAAGCCACCCGAAGATGGCCGCATCGCGGCGCGACGTATGCCGCTGCGGCGAGGCGGCGCGGGGCTTGCGTCATGAACTTGCCCTTGCCTGCGCTGTGGCCTGCCCCGTTTGCCAGGAAACTGGGTTTCCAGCAAAATGCCGGCATGAAGACGACACTGGACTTGCCCGACGAGCTGGTACGCCGCGTCAAGATGCGCGCCGTCCAATCCGACCGCAAGCTGAAAGACACGGTGGCCGAACTGCTCGAGACCGGCCTGCGCGCCGCGGCGGGCCCGCCACCCTCGGCGGCGCCGCCCCAGCCGGTGAAGCTGCGCGGGCGCGGCCCGTTGAGCGCGACCGACATCGAACGGGCCATCGCCCGAGGGCGCGACTGAAACTCGGGACGCGCGATGCGCATCGTCGACACGAATGTCGTGGCCTATCTGCTGATCGCGGGCGACGCCACACCGCAGGCGCAAGCCTTGTGGCAGGCCGACCCGGACTGGCGCAGCGACTCGTTCTTGCGCATCGAATTCAGCAATCTGCTGGCCACGCAGGTTCGCGCGAAAGCGTTGTCGCTGACCCAGGCCACAGCCCTGCTCGATCGTGCCCAAGCCATGGTGACGGCAACGCCCGAGCTGTCGCACGTGCAGGCCTTGCACATCGCGGCGAGCTTTGGCGTGTCAGCCTACGATGCCCGCTTCCTGGCCGCTGCCCAGGCCGCGGGAACGAGGCTCGTGACGCAGGATTCGCGGCTCCGCAAAGCGGCACCGGCGCTCACTCAGTCGATCGCCGAGGCGCTGGCGGGCTGAATTCGGTTCGTGTGCAGGCGCGGCATCGCGGTGATCTAATCGCGAAATGAACACCGCCCTGCCCCCCATCTTCGTCTCCCACGGCTCGCCGATGATCGCGCTGGAGCCCGGCGCGGCGGGCGAATTCATGATGCGCCTGGGCCCGGCGATCGATGCCGCGTTCGGCCGGCCGAAGGCCATCGTCGCGATCTCGGCGCACAGCGTCGCGCGGGGCCTGGTGCTGCTGGCCGCAGCGGAGCACGAAGCGGTGTACGACTTCGGCGGCTTCGACGCCGAGCTTTACACGCTTCGGTATGACGCTCCCGGCGCCCCGGCCCTCGCGCCCAAAGTGGCCGCATTGCTTGAAGCCGCGGGCTTGAGCGCCCAGACGGTGGATCAAGGCGGCCTGGACCACGGCAACTGGACCGCGCTGCGCTACCTCTATCCTCAAGCAGACATACCCGTGCTGCCGCTCGCCTTCGTTCCCAGCCAAAGCCCCGCCGCGCAATTCGCGCTCGGCGCCGCGCTCGCGCCGCTTGCGGAGGAAGGCATTCTCGTGTTCGGCACCGGCAGCATCACGCACAACCTGCGCCGCGTGTTTTCCGGCGGCAGCCTGCACCCCGACCCGAACCAACCCGAAATCGCCGAGAGCCGCGCCTTCCGAAACTGGATGCACGCGCGCAGCGAGGAGCGCAACTGGGACGCGCTGCTCGACTATCGCAAGCGCGCGCCGCACGCGGCGGACATGCACCCCACCGACGAGCACCTGCTGCCCTGGTACGTGGCCGCCGGCGCGGGCGGGCGCGACGCGCCGCCGCTGCGCGTGCACGACAGCGCCACGCTTGGTTGCCTGGGCATGGATGCGTATGCGTTTGGCCCGCAGGCGCGGCGCTTGCACGAGGCGCTGCTGCCCGCCGCCGCGCCGGCCTGAACCGGCCACGATGACCGGCCCGCGCCCGCCCGCCGGATCGTTGTTGCGCGCGCACGCACCAGCCACCCCGCCGGTGCGCGCAGCCGCCGCATTGGCTGCCGCGGCGCTGGCGGCGGCGCTGTTCATCGGCATGGACGCCACCGTAAAGACCTTGGCGAACCGCTTCGATGCACTGCAGCTCACCTTTCTGCGCTTTGCCGCCGGCAGCGCCTTTGCGCTGCCCCTCTGGCTGTGGTTTCGCACTCCACTGCCGGCGCGGCCGAGCTGGCGCCTGCACGGCCTGCGCAGCGTGTTGCTGCTGCTCGCTCTGCTCGGCTGGTTTCACAGCCTGACGCTGTTGCCGCTGGTGCAGGCGGTGGCCGTGGGCTACACGGCGCCGTTGTTCATCTCCCTGCTGGCGATGGTGTCGCTGCGCGAGCGCCCGTCGCGCTGGATCTGGGCCGCGCTGCTGTTCGGTGCCGTGGGCGTGGGCATCGGCCTGTGGCCCGAGCTGCGCGCCAGCAGCGACCCCGGCAGCGCAGCGCGCGTTCAGGGCATGCTCGCCGCGGGGCTGTCGGCCGTGTGCTACTCGGGCGTCGTGGTGCTGGCACGCCACCAGGCGCAGCGCGATGCCTTGTGGTCCATCCTGGTGGTGCAGAACACCCTGCCGGTGCTGCTGCTCGCCGCGCCGACGGCGCTGCGCTGGGCGCCGATGAGCGCGGCCGACATCGGCCCGGTGTTGCTGATCGGCCTGCTCGCCACCGGCGGCCTGATGTCCATCACCTGGGCCTTCACGCACATCGAAGCCAGCCGCGCCGCGCCGATGGAATACACCGGTCTGGTCTGGGCCGCGGGCCTGGGTTATGCGCTGTTCGGCGAAGTGCCCACCGCGTACAGCCTGGCATCGGCCGCGCTCATCGTCGCGGGCTCGTTGCTGTTGATGCGCAGGTAGCGGGGGCCATCACCCGCGGGCGCTTGCAGACCAGGGGCGCCGTCGCGATCAGGCGACGTCGGTACCGGCGTAGACCCGCTCCAGCGTGATGCCATCGCCACCGAGCCAGCCCGCGGGCATGGTGTCGCCCTGGGTGTACGCCACGGCCTGTTGGCGGCCGGAGGTGTCGCGTTCGTGGACTTCGATGCGTTGCTCATCCTGGCTGACGATCCAGTAGGCACGCAGACCTGCGAGCTTCTGGTAGGCGACAAGCTTCTCACGGCGGTCAATCTCAGCCGTCGACTCGCTCAATACTTCGACAATCAGGGCCGCGTCGTGTACTACCTTGGCGGCACTCGCAATGGCCGATCCGCAATGCACGAACACGTCAGGGTAGTACACGCTGTCGGCCGCCTGCACATGCAACTTCATGTCGTTCACGAAAACCTGGCGCGGCGTGCCGTCAAGCCGCTCCGCGAGAAGGCGGAACACGTTACCGGTGATGCGGTTGTGTCGCATCGTGCCTCCCGTCATTGCATAGAACTGGCCGCTCACGTATTCATGACGCACCGAACTGGCATCGTCCATCGCGAGATAGTTGAACAAGTGGATCGGGGCCCGCAGCGGTTGCGCCATGGGCGGCATTCTAGGAGCCCGCAGGCGAGCGCCTTGCGAACGCGAGAACTCGCTCTGGCCCGCATTGGGCTCAAGCGCTAACTTTGCGCGTACTTGCTCGTTTGCTCGCGGTGAAACTTCATCGCGTAGACGTAGCGGTTCTCGGGGTGAATGGTGCGCGTGGCTTGCAGCACCTGGCCGTCGGCGGCGAGGTAGCGGCGTTGCAGCAGCAGCGCCGGGCTGTCGGCGGCAACACCCAGCGTGGCGGCCACGCGCCGCGGCACGCCGCAGGCCGAGATGCGCACTTCGACATCGGCAATGACGACGCCGAACATCGCCTCGATCTGCTCATGCACCGGCGAGCTGTCGAAGCGCTTTGACTTCATCACGCGCGCGAAGCGCGGCTGGATGTAGATGTCAACCCAGCACAGCGGCGCCGCCGCTTCGTCGCGCGTGCGCAAGGCGCTGATGCGCAGCCACGCGGTGCCGGGCGTGCAGCCCAGGCTTTCGGCCAGCGCGGCGTCGGCGACCACTTGTTCATGGTCGAGGTGATGGCGCTTCACGCTTTCCGGATAGTTGAACCACTGGTCGAAGTTGGCCACGGCGTGCGCGAACACATTGCGCCGGCCGTTGCTCACCACCGTTGAGCCGCTGCCCGCCCGGCGCACGATCAGGCCACCTTGCGACAACACACGCAAGGCCTCGCGCACCGTGTGCCGGCCGACATCCAGGCGCTCGCTGAATTCGGCTTCGGTGGGCAGCAGGCTACCGACCGGGAACACACCCGCGGCGATGTCGCGTTCGATCTGCTCGGCGATGCTCTTGTACAGCGCGCCGCCGGGCCGCCTGCCGCGCTGGCGCGGCGGGGCCGTCGGCGGCGCGGTGCGGGCCTTGGCCTCGCCCTTGCCCTTGCCCTGCGCCTGCGATCTGGAAGCGCGAGCACTGTTCATTCGAGCAAGCGCAATGCCGCGCTTAAGCGTTCGTGGTAGTCGGCGCGCGCCGCCCGCGCCGACTCGGGCGTCCACTTCAGAAAACCCTCGCCGGTTTTCATGCCGAACTTGCCCTCGGCCAGGCGCTGCTCCATGCCAGCCGGAAGCACGGCGCTGTTCGACAAGCTCGGATAGATCTCCCGCGCGGCGATGGCCATCGACTCCCAGCCCGAGATCTCTTTCTGCATGACCGGGCCGCACGCGGCATAACGAAAACCGAAGCTGTAGCGCACGGCGATGTCGATGTCTTCGGCCGAGGCGATGCCGCTGTCGATGAGCGACAGCACCTCGCGCATCAAGGCGTGCTGGATGCGGTTCGCCAGAAACCCGGGAATGTCGCGCTTCACCAGCACCGGTTTCTTGCCGGCGGCGGCAAAGAAGGCGCACACCTGCTGGGCGAGCGCTGCGTCGGAGTCGGCACCGAGCACCACTTCGACCAGCGGCACCTGATGCGCCGGCATGAAGTAATGCATGCCGAACATGCGGGAGCGCGTTGCCAGGCCTTGGGCAATTCGCGAAATCGCGAACCCCGAACTGTTGCTGCCGATCGCCACCACGGCGGGAACCCGCGCTTCCAGCCAGGCGAAGAGCTGTTGCTTCAACGCCAGGTCTTCCGGGATGGTTTCGATGACCAACGTCACCTCGGCCCAGCCGTCGAAGGCGTCGAGTGCGTGCACGCGCAGCGCGCCTGGCGTTTGCGCGCAATGCAGACTCTCGGCCAACGCCAGCGTCGTCGTCTGGCCGACTTGCGCGCGGCCAGCATCGCGCACCAACAGCACCACGTCGCAGTCGTTCGCGACGAAGCCCGCGGCGATGCCGCAGCCCATCGTGCCGGCGCCGACCACCGCGACCCGGAGTTGCGCTTTGTCCATATATTGAGTCAATTCATCGTGCTGACTGTGGCGCGGCTCCTGGCGCTGCGTGCCTGCAAACCGAACCCGCCTCGGGACAACCCTCACTTGACAGCCCGGCGTTGCGCAGCGCTAATATCCGTATATTTAGGCGGTTTGTCAATCCACCCAAACCACCGCATCCCAGGTCAGGATCGCACCGTGCCCAGAATCGAATCCGTTCACGTCGCCATGGCCCGCGTGCCGCTGGATCGGCCCACGTCGTTCTCCACGCGCACCGTCACCGAGCGCCATTTCTGCCTCGTCAAGGTCCGCAGCGGCGATGGCGTTGAAGGCATCGGCTTTTGTTATGTGGGAGCGAAGGGCGGTGACGTGGCGAAGGTCGCCGTGCAGCAGTTGCTCGCGCCCGTGCTGATCGGCCAGGACAGCCACCGCAGCGAGGGCCTGTGGAACGACATGTACGCCGAGGCGTTGCTGCAAGGGCGATCCGGCGCCGTGATGCGCGGCATCTCCATCATCGACACGGCGCTGTGGGATCTGAACGCGCGCAGCGCCAGGTTGCCGCTGCACGACTACCTGGGTTGTCTGAACCGCGAAAAGGTCATTGCCTATTGCAGCGGCGGCTACTACCTCGACGGCAAGACGCCCGCCGATCTCGGCCGCGAAATGGCCGGTTATGTTGACATGGGCTTCACCGCGGTGAAGATGAAAACCGGGCGCCTGTCTCCCGCCGAAGAAGAAAAACGCGTCGCCGCGGCGCGCGCCGCGATCGGCCCGAACGTGGTGTTGATGCTCGACGTGAACAACGGCTGGTCCGACCTGCCCACCGCGCTTGAGTACGCGCGCCGCTTCGAGCCGCACAGCCCCTACTGGCTGGAAGAGCCGTTCCTGCCCGACGCGATAGACCTGCACGCTCGGCTGGCGCAGCTCACGTCGATCACCATCGCCACCGGCGAGATCGAAGTCGGGCGCTGGCGCTTTCGCGAACTCATCGATGCTGGCGGCGCCGAGATTCTGCAGGCCGACGCCGCCGTCTGCGGCGGCATTTCCGAGTGGCGCCGCATCGCCGCGCACGCCGCGAGTTGTGGCGTGACGGTGAGCCCGCATTGGTTTCACGACCTGCACGCCCCGCTGGTGGCGGCAACGCCGAACGCGCGCTACGTGGAGTTCTTCCCCGACGACCAGGTGCTCAACTTCCGGCGCCTCATCGACAACCAGCTCGAACATAGAGGCGGCCACCTGATGCTGCGCCAGAGCCCGGGCCTGGGCTTCAACTTCGACGAAGCGGCAGTGGCGCGCTATGCCGGCGGCGCGTCGGCGTGGACCCGAGTCGCCTGAGGCACTGAGCCGAGAGCCATGAGCGCAGCCACGCCCTCGCTGGTATCCGCGCACGCGCTGCGCGAGTTCATCGCGCGCCTTCCGTGCCGTGGACATGCCGGCCGACGACGCGGCAAGCGTCGCCGAGTTGATGACGCAGGCTGAAGCGCAAGGCTCCGACGGCCATGGCGCGATTCGCCTCGCGCCTTACATCAAGCGCATCAAGGGCGGTGGCATCAATTTGCGTCCCAACATCCGCATCATCGAAGAACGCGCCGCGACCGCGCTGCTCGATGGCGACAACGCGATGGGCCATCTGGTGATGAGCCGCGCCGCGTTGATCGCCGCCGAGAAAGCGCGCAGCGCCGGCATCGCCTGGGTCGGCTCGCGCTTCAGCAACCACGCCGGGCCAGCGTCACTTTACGCGCGCATGGCGCTGCCGCACGACATGATCGGGTTGTACTTCGCGGTCGGCAACGCGAATCACTTGCCGGCGTGGGGTGGGTTGGAAATGTTGTTGTCGACGAACCCGATCGCGGTCGCGGTTCCGTCGGGCAGCGAAGCGCCCGTTGTGCTCGACATGGCGACGACCGTCGCCGCCTACGGCAAGGTCAAAGCCAAGGCGCAGCGCGGCGAAATGATGCCCGAGGGCTGGATGATCGACCGCGCCGGCAAACCCCTGCTCGACCCGAAGCGCGCCGAAGAGGGCTTTCTGCTGCCGATCGGCGGCTACAAGGGCTACGGTCTGGCGCTCATCGTCGGCCTGCTCGCCGGCACGCTGAACGGCGCCGCGATGGGCCGCGACGTGCTCGACTTCAACAAAGACTTCACTGGCACCACCAACACCGGCCAGGCGATCGCGATGATCGACATCAAGGCGTTTGGCGACGTGGTGGCGTTCAAGTGCAGCGTCGATGCGCTGGTGCGCGACTTGCGCGAGAGCGAGCGCATGCCGGGCGTGGAGCGCATCTGGTTGCCCGGCGAGCAAAGCCATGCGAAGCGGATTGCGAATGCGCGCGACGGTATTGCACTGAGCGCGGCGTTGCTCAAGGCGTTGGACGGCGTCGCCACGGAACTCGGCATCGCGCCGTTGGATTCAGCATGAACCGAACCCTCACCCCTGCCCTCTCCCGCAAGCGCGAGAGGGTAGGGGTGAGGGCGGCGCAAACGGAGCAAACATGGGACTGCGATTTCTAGAACACCTGCTGATCCTGACGCACGACCCCGACGCGACGCGCGACTGGTTCTGCGCCAACCTCGGCATGCGCGAAGGCCATCACCCGACCTTCGGCTTTCCCGTGCACTGGCTCTACATCGGCGACCAGGACGTGCTGCACATCGGCCAGGCGCGCCACTCGACGCATCAAGACACCTACCTCGGTACTCCAGGAGACAAGGCCGGCGTTGACTATTCCGCGGCCGGCGCGCCGGGCTCGGGGCGCATCGACCACATGTGCTTCAACTGCGACGGCATTCAAGAGTTCATCGACCGGCTCACACGCAACGGCGTCGAGTTCAGCGAGCGCAAGGCGCACGACTCGAACCTCTACCAGCTCTTCATGCGCGAGCCGGTGAACGGCATCAAGGTCGAGTTGAATTTCACCGCCGAAGAGGCGATCCGCGCCGGGCGCGTCGCCAGCTGGACGGACGCTGGCAAGACCGACACCACGCGCTGAGCGCCACGCGCCACGCCCCACGCGCCACGCCTACCCAAGAAGTTGACACATCAATGCACATCCAATCCGTAAGAATTCACTCCCAAGGCGGGCCCGAAGTGCTGAAGGTCGAGGCGCTCGACATCGCGCCACCCGGCGCGGGCGAGGTGCTGGTGCGCAACACCGCGATCGGGCTGAACTACCAGGACATCTATCACCGCTCGGGCCTCTACCCCCTGCCCATGCCCAGCGGCCTGGGCACGGAAGCGGCGGGTGTTGTGGAGCAGGTGGGCAGCGGCGTCACGGCGTTCAAGGTGGGGAGTCGCGTGTGTTACGCCGGTGGCGCCCCGGGTGCGTGTGCCACGCACCGCATTGTTCCCGCGGCGCGGTTGATCGCGACACCCGAGGCCATCAGCGACGAAGTCGCCGCGGCCGTGTTGTTGAAAGGCATGACGGTTGAATACCTGTTGATGCGCTGCCGGCCGGTGGCACGCGGCGAGCTGGTGCTGTTCCACGCGGCGGCGGGCGGTGTGGGCCTGCTCGCCGGGCAATGGGGCAAACACCTCGGCGCACGAATGATCGGCATCGCCTCGGGCCGCGCCAAGGTGGAACTCGCGCTGGCCAACGGCTATGCGGCGTGCATTGACCGCGGCAGCGAAGATGTTCCCGCACGCTTGAAGGAACTCAGCGGCGGCGCGGGCTTTCCCGTCGTCTATGACTCGGTGGGCAAGGCGAGCTTCGAGCAGAGCCTGAACGCACTCGCGCCGCGGGGTTACTTCGTCTCGTTCGGTACGACGACGGGCGCGCCACCGCCCATTGAGGCGGCCACTTTGCAAAAGATGGGCTCGTTGTTCTTTACCCGCCCCACCCTCGTGACCTACACCGCCATGGCGGAAGAACTGCAAGCCTCGGCGGGAGCCGTGTTCGACCTGTTGCAGCGCGGCGTGCTCAAGGTCGATATCCGCCAGCGCTACAAGCTTGACGACATCGCCACCGCGCATCGAGATCTCGAAGGAGCCCGCACCACGGGCTCGTCCATCATCGTTCCATAACTCACTACTCACGGAGACAACCATGTTCAAACCCATGAAGACGCTTCTTGCACTGGCCACCGCCCTGCTCGGCGGCGCTGCCGGCACGGCCAGCGCCGAAGACATCAAGCTGCGCATCGCCTCGGGCCACGCCCCGGCGAACACCTATGTGAACCTGATGCAGAACTTCTTCGTTCCTGAAGTCACGAAGCGCGTCGCCGCGAAGACGAGCCACAAGGTCGACTTCATCGAAGGTTATGGTGGCTCGATGGTCAAGGTGGCTGACACGCTGGAAGGCGTGCAGTCGGGCATCATCGACATCGGCGGCTACAACTTCGGCTTCGAGCCAAGCAACCTGCCACTGCACGCGTTCCAGGTGATGCTGCCGTTCGGCACGATGAGCCCCGTGCAAAGCGTGAAGATCGCGCGCGCCGTGTACGACAAAGTGCCCTACATGAGCAGCGTGCTGGAAGACAAGTTCAATCAGAAGCTGCTGGGTCTGATTTCCGACACCGGCTACAACATCGGCACCACCTTCGAATGGAACCAGGTCGCCGACCTGAAAGGCCGCAAGATCGCCGGTGCCGGGCTGAACCTGAAGTGGCTTGAATTCGCCGGCGCCACACCGGTGCAATCGGCGCTGCCTGAAGCGTATACGTCGATGCAGACAGGCGTGTACAACGGCTGGATCATGTTCCCCTCGGGCTGGGTGAACTTCAAACTGACGGAAGTAGCGAAGTACTACACCGAGGTCGGCTTCGGCTCGATCAGCTGGCATGGCCTGACGATGAACAAGGCGCGCTTCGCCAAGCTGCCCAAAGAGGTGCAAGACATCCTCGTCGAGGTCGGGCGTGAGTATGAAACCTTGACCGGCACGGTGAACGAAGAAAACTACCCGAAGCAGATGGCGGAACTCAAGCGCGTTGGCGCCGTGGTCAAGACGGTGCCTGACTCGGTGCGCCTGGACTGGGCGAAGTCATTGACGAACTGGCCGCAAGAGCGCGCCACGGAACTCGACAAAGCCGGCCTGCCCGCGACCCAGGTGCTCAAGCTGACGCTCGAAGAGGCGGAGAAGCTGGGCTACAAGTGGCCGGTGCGTTACCCGATCAAGTGATTCAGCTCTCCTTCGTCCTGGTGCAAGCCGGGACGACGGGCACCGCGCAACCGAGGCCGCACCCATGCTGACCCGCCTGAACGACGCCGTGACGCGCGCCTTCCTCTACCTGGCGGCGTTCCTCGCATTCGGCCTGTGCTTCCTCGTCGTCGCCGACGTGCTTGGCCGTGTGCTCTTCAACTCGCCGGTGAAGGGCACGCCGGAAATCGTGTCGACGTCGATCGTCATCATCTGCTTCCTGCAAGCGGGTTACGCGGTGCGCTCGGGCGGCATGCTGCATGTGGACGCGTTCATCAAGCGCCTGCCCGCGCATGCGCAATCCTGGATGACGTTTGCAGGCGCGTTGCTCGGTGCGGGCTTCTTCGCCTTCCTCTGCTGGGGAAGCGTGGAGCCCGCGGTGCACGCCTGGGTGTCGAACGAATTCGAAGGTGAAGGCGCGCTGCGCGTGCCGGCTTGGCCGACGCGCTTCGTACTCGTGCTCGGCACCGCCCTGGCCGCGACGAGCTACCTGCTGATGGCGCTGGAGCACCTGCAGCGCGCGCTCAGCGGCAGGCCGCCGGCCGGCGTCGCCGCCACGCACTGACACGCGCGCGATCTCACCCATGTTCAACGCAATCGACATGATCATCCTGGTGAGCGTGCTGCTCACCCTCGTGTTCTGCGGCTTTCACATCGCCGTGTCGCTGGGCGTCACGAGCTTGCTGGGCATCTACCTCATCAACGGCGACTGGGAAACGGTGCGCCGCTTCAGCGCCAGCACGGCCTATGAAGCGCTGCGCGAATATGTGTTCGCGGTGATTCCGCTGTTCATGCTGATGGGCGAGTTTCTCGCCAAGTGCGGTGCCGCGCGCGACCTGTTCACACTCATCAACCGCTTGACGCAATGGGTGCCGGGCAGGCTGGGCGTGGCCACCGTGCTCGCCAACGCGGTGTTCGCGTTTGTCACCGGCGTGTCGATCGCCGCGGCGGCGGCGTTCTCGAAAATCGCGCATCCGGAAATGCGCCGCCACGGCTATGAGCGCAAGTTTTCGCTCGGCTGCATCGCCGGCAGCGCCTGCCTGGGCATGCTGATCCCGCCGTCGGTGCTGATGATCGTCTGGGGCGTGCTCACTGAGCTGGCGATCGGCAAACTCTTCATCGCTGGCATCATCCCGGGATTTCTGGTCGTCACGCTTTACATCGGCCACATCATCTGGGTGGCGAAGACGCAGCCGCACCGCGTCGGCGAAGGCCCGAACCTGCCCGCCGCGCAAGCCGAGGCGCGCCGCCTGAACGAGGCGCAACCGCAGGAATCATTGACGACCATCCTGTGGAGCACGGTGGGCATCATCGTGCTCGTGGTTCTGGTGTTGGGTGGCATCTGGCTCGGCGCGTTCACGCCCACCGAGGGCGCGGGTGTGGGCGCAACACTCGCGCTGATCCTGGCGCTGCTGCGCGGCATGCGTGGCAAGGAGATGGTCGAGGTCATCCTGTCTGTCGGCAAGACCTCGGCGCCGCTGCTGCTGTTGCTCGTGACCGCCCAGTTGTACTCGCGCATTCTGGCGATGACGGGAATCACCGGCGCGGCGAAGGAATTCTTTCTCGGCTCGGGCTTGTCGCCCTATGTGATCCTGGCGCTGATGGTGCTGGTGTGGTTCATTCTCGGCTGCATCATCGATTCGATTTCGATCATCCTGCTCACGGTTCCCGTGTTCGCGCCGGTGGCGACGGCGCTCGGTTTCGACCCGATCGCGTTCGCGATCCTGGGCATCCTCGCCATCGAAACCGGCTTGCTGACGCCGCCCTTTGGCATCCTGGTGTTCACCGTCAAGGCGGCGGTGACGGACGAGAAGAACTTGTCCGCGAGTGAGATCTTTTCCGGCTCCGTGGCCTACTGGATCGCCCTGCTCACCGCGATCATCGTGATCGCCATCTTTCCGCAACTCGCCACCTGGTTGCCCAATCTCGGCAACAAACTTGTCACTTGAGGAGACTAGCCCATGCCCGCCTATTGGATCGCCCGCGGCCGGATCAACGATCCGGTGGAATACAAGAAGTACACCGACCAGGTGCCGAGGATCCTCAAAGACCACGGCGGCAAGATTCTCGCCCGCGGTGGCAAGTTCAAAGTGATGGAAGGCACGGACCGCTTCGCGCGCTTCGTCGTCATCGAGTTTGCGTCGATGGCGCAGGCGGTCGCTTGCTACGAATCACCCGCCTACCAGGAAGCTTCGGCGTTTCGCAAACGCAATGGCGCGGGCGAGGTTGAAATCGTCGTCGTCGAGGCCGCCGAGCCACCGACCTGAGCGGCGCCGAAGATGACCGCGCCTCGCGTCGGCATGCTCGGTCTGGGCATCATGGGCGGCGCCATGTCGCGCAATCTCGCGGCGGCGGGCTTCACGGTGATCGGCTTCGACGTGGCGCCGCAACGCATGGCGGAGTTCGCGAGCGCCGGTGGCGTGCCGGCATCCTGCCCGCGAGCGGTGGCTGAGCAGGCCGACATCATCGTCAGCGTATTGCCCAGCGTGGCCGCGCTCGACGCGGTGGTCAGCGCCGCGGATGGCATGCTCGCGGCCGGGCGCGCGGGCCAGATCTTGGTGGAGGCCAGCACCTTCGCCCTGGCCGACAAACAGCGCGTGCGCGACCTCGCAGCGCCGAGGCTCACCGTGCTCGACTGCCCGTTGAGCGGCACCGGTGCGCAAGCCGTGATCAAAGATTTGCTGGTCTATGCGAGCGGCGACAGCGCGTCGATCGAACGTTGCAAACCGGTGTTCGAAGGCTTTGCACGCGCGCACCACAACTTGGGGGAGTTCGGCAACGGCAGCAAGATGAAGTTCGTGGCGAACCTGCTCGTCGCGATCCACAACGTTGCCGCTGCCGAGGCATTTGTGCTCGGCATGAAGGCGGGCCTCGCCCCGCAAGATATCTATCGTGTCGTCGGCGACGGTGCGGGCGGTTCGCGCATGTTCAGCGTGCGCGGGCCGCAGATGGTGAAAGACGTTTATGAACCGGCGACGATGAAAGTGGAGGTCTGGCAAAAAGACATGGCGATCATCGCCGAGTTCGCCGCCAGCCTGAACTGCCCGACACCGATGCTCAGCGCCTGCGCGCCGATCTACAGCGCCGCGATGGCGCAGGGCCGCGGCGCTCAAGACACGGCCGCGGTGTGCGCCGTGCTGTCCGACATGGCGCGCCTGGTGCGTCAGTGACGCGCAACGCAAAGCACAATCCACAACCCAACACGAACCCGACACGATGAGCTCCATCACACTCACCCAGGCCGACGCAATCGCCGAACGCGCGCTGCAACGAGGCCGCGAACTGAAATTCGCGCCGCTCACCGCCGCCGTGCTCGACAGCGGCGGCCTGCTCAAGGTGCTGAAGTGCGCCGACGGCTCCAGCCTGCTGCGCCCCGACATCGCCACCGGCAAGGCCTGGGGCGTGCTCGGCATGGGCTTCGGCGGGCGCGAACTCGCACGCCGCGCCGAAAAAGTGCCGACGTTCTTCACCGCGCTCAACGCCATGTCCAACGGGCGCATGGTGCCCGTTGCCGGTGGCGTGTTGATCCGCGACGCCAGCGGTGCGATCGTCGGCGCCATCGGCGTCAGTGGCGACACCTCCGACAACGATGAAGTCTGCGCCGTCGATGCGGTTGAATCAGCGGGCCTGGTGGCCGATACCGGCAATCCGCGCTGACCACTGTCGATTCGACAGTCTTCCGCCCTGCCGCCAGCGCCGATGAGCCCGCCCGGCCTCGCGCCCCTGCTGACACCGCACGGCCACTTGCTTGCCGCGCCGCAGGCCGATGCGCCTGCCTTGCCGGCCGAGCTTGAGCAGCGCCTTGCAGGCGCGTTCGCGCGCGGCGCTGGGCAGGGCCTGTTGCTGCTCGGCGCGGAGCAGGTCGGCACGATACTGCCGCCGGCCTGGGGCTGGTGGCGCGACTTCGCGGCGCGCTATGTCAGCGGCGTGTGCGC
This sequence comes from Burkholderiales bacterium, assembly GCA_031419715.1. Lineage (GTDB taxonomy): Bacteria > Pseudomonadota > Gammaproteobacteria > Burkholderiales > Burkholderiaceae_C > JAEMQF01. The sequence continues at coordinate 44,801 of JANOLJ010000331.1, forward strand.
CCTTCCCGAGGCGAGCGAGATCGCCAATGCCGCGCCCGACAACGAAGTTCTCCTCGCGCTGGTCGAAGACGCCCCGCCGATGATGGGCGTGGAGTACCTCAGCGCGCCGGTACTCGGCGCGCTCTGGGTCGAACTCGATGGCGCGATGCACGCCGAACTCGCGGCCTCCAAACTCAACTTGCAGGAATTTCTCAAAGCGCGCCATGCGGCGTGGAACCTGGTAGGCCGGGTGCACTTCAACCTCGCCGAAAACCGCAAGGATGCGGCTGCACCGTTCGCCTTTCTCGCCACCTACACGTCGCGCCTGTCAGCACGCGGCGCGGCCCAGCACTTGCCGCTGTCCAGGGCACTGGTCGAGTTTTCCGACGGCAAGAGCCGGATGCGACTGCTGTCGCTGCTGATGCCGGTGCAGCGTGCCGCCGAGCAATGCGCCTGGCTGCAAGAGATGGTGACGCAGGGCGAGATTTATCACCCGCTGCGCTGGACCCCGGCCGATGCGCTGCGCTTGCTCGCCGATACGCACAAGCTGCAAGCGGCAGGCATCGTGGTGCGCGCGCCGCTCTCGTGGCCGGGCGGGCGGCCGGCGCGGCCGCGGATCACGGCCAGCGTGGGTGACCGGCCGCCGTCGCTGCTCGGCCAGGACGCGCTGCTCGACTTCAACATGCGCGTCAGCCTCGACGGCGAGTCGCTCGATCCCACTGAGGTCGAGGCATTGCTGGCGGGAGGCGATGGCCTGCAACTGCTGCGTGGCCGCTGGGTCGAGGTGGATCGCGACAAACTCGCGCGCCTGCTGGAGCGCTTTCAGGCCATCGAACAGGCGGCGGCGAAGAGCGGCCTGGGGTTTGCCGAGGCGCTGCGGCTCGTCGCCGGAGCTACGCTCGACGAAGCTGTTGGCGCCGAAGATGCTCTGGACGCCGACTGGTCGCAGCTCGTCGCCGGCCCCTGGCTCGCCGAGACGCTGCGCGGGCTGCGCCAACCAGAAGGCCTGGCCGCGGTGAGTGCCGGGCTGGCATTGAAGGGCACGCTGCGGCCGTACCAGGAAGCCGGCCTGCGCTGGCTCTATCTGCTGTGCCGCCTGCGGCTGGGCGCGTGCCTAGCCGACGACATGGGCTTGGGTAAAACGATCCAGGTGCTGGCGCTGCTGCTGGTGCTCAAACGCGAAGCACCGCAGGCCGGCCCGAGCCTGCTCGTCGCCCCCGCGTCGCTGCTCGCCAACTGGGCCGCGGAGGCCGAGCGCTTCGCGCCGAGTTTGCGCCTGTTGATCGTGCACCCGGCGTACATGGCGGCAGCCGAGCTGCGCGGCCTGGACGCCGCGCACCTGAACCGCGCCGACCTGGTGGTCACGAGCTACGCCACGCTCGGCCGCGTGCCGGCGCTGGCGGCGACGCGCTGGCAGCTCGCCGTGCTCGACGAAGCCCAGGCGATCAAGAACCCGGGTGCGCAACAGACGCGCCAGGTGAAGGCGTTGAAGGCCGACACGCGCATCGCGCTGACCGGCACGCCGGTGGAAAACCGCTTGTCGGACCTGTGGTCGATTTTCGACTTCACCCATCCCGGCCTGTTGGGCTCGGCCAAGGTGTTCGCGGCCTTCTCGCGGCGCCTCGCCCAGAGCGGGCGTTTCGGCCCCTTGCGCGAGCTGGTGCGGCCCTACATCCTGCGCCGCATGAAGACCGACAAGCGCATCATCGCCGACCTGCCCGACAAGACGGAACTCAAGGCCTGGTGCCACCTGCGCCCGGCCCAGGCCGCGCTCTACGAACAAGCGGTGCGCGAACTTGGCGCCGCGCTGCAAGACACCGAAGGCATCGCCCGCAAGGGCCTCGTGCTCGCGGCGCTGATGCGCTTCAAGCAGATCTGCAACCACCCCTCGCAGTGGCTGGGCGACGCGGCCTGGGGCGCCGACGACAGCGGCAAGTTCGCGCGCCTGCGCGAGCTCGCCGAGGTCATCGCCGCGAAGCAGGAGAAGGTGCTGGTGTTCACCCAGTTCCGCGAAACGACGCAGCCACTCGCGGCGTTTCTCGGCAGCGTGTTCGGCCGCGCTGGGCTGGTGTTGCACGGCGGCACACCGGTGGCAAAGCGCCGCGAGTTGGTGAACACCTTCCAGAACGACGAGCTGACGCCGTTCTTCGTGCTCTCGCTCAAGGCCGGGGGCGCCGGCCTGAACCTCACCGCCGCCTCGCATGTGATTCACTTCGACCGCTGGTGGAACCCGGCGGTGGAGAATCAGGCGACGGACCGGGCGTTTCGCATCGGCCAGCAGCGCAACGTGCTGGTGCACAAGTTCGTCTGCCGCGGCACGATCGAAGAGCGCATCGACGCGCTGATCGAAGCCAAACAGGCGCTGGTGAAAGACGTGCTTGAGGGCAGCGCCGAAATTCAACTCACCGAGATGAGCGACCGTGAATTGCTGGACCTGGTGAAACTCGATATCCATGCGGCGCAGGAAACGTGAGGACCGGCAACACGAGGGCTGAGACGGTTGCAAAACCCCTGGACCCCGACCCCGTGTCGCGCAGTGGGCAACACTTTCGTCGGGGTGACGACTATTGGAGGCAAGAGCGATGAGTTACTACGGCTATGGCGATTGGAAGCCCTATGTCAGCGTCGCCGAGCGCCGCCGCAAGGCGGAGAAGGTGGCGGCCAAGGCGGCGAAAAAAGGCGGTGCGCTGGCGCCTGTGCTGGCCTCGCGCGGCGCCATCGCCAAGAGCTTCTGGGGCCGCGCCTGGTGCGACAACCTGGAGCGTTACAGCGACTACTCGAACCGCCTGCCGCGCGGGCGCACCTATGTGCGCAACGGTTCCGTGATCGACCTGCAAATCGGCGCGGGCGAAGTGCGCGCCCAGGTCGTCGGCTCGAGCCTGTACAAGGTGGCGATCACTGTCGCCGCAGTGCCCGCCGCGCAGTGGCAGGCCATCGGCGCCGAGTGCGCGGCGTCGATCGACTCGCTCGTCGAGCTGTTGCAGGGGCGGCTGTCGGAACCGGTGATGGAGCGCATTTGCAGGCCCGGCACCGGCTTGTTCCCGGCGCCGCGCGAAATCAAGCTCGATTGCAGTTGCCCCGACTGGGCCGAGATGTGCAAGCACGTCGCCGCGGTTCTGTACGGCGTGGGGGCGCGGCTGGACCAGCAGCCGGAGTTGCTGTTCCAACTGCGCCGCGTCGACGCGAAAGACCTCGTCGCCCAGGCGGGCGCCGCGCTTCCCAAACCAGGCAAGGGCCCGGCCGCGGCCAAGGTGCTCGACACAGCGCAGCTTGGCGACGTGTTCGGCATCGAGATGGTGGACGCGGCGCCACCGCCGCGCAAGGCGGGTGCGTCACGAAAGGCGGTGCCACGCGCGCCAAGCGCGAGCCCGATAAAGGTGGCGGCAGGTTCGAAGCCTGCGCTAGCGGCAAAGGCCACCGCGCCGGCAAAAGTCGTGCGCACTGCGAAGTCTGCAGCGCCGACCAAGGCCGCAACGCCGAAGGTGCCCAAAGCACCGGTGAAGCCTCCGGCTGCCTCGCGCAAGACGCCCGCCGCCAAACCCAAAGCGCCAACTCGCGTCGCCGCGCCAAAGCCGGTCGGAGCGAAAGCTGCGGCCACGTCGAGCAAGTCCGCCAAGAAGCCCAAAGCATGAAGAGTTCAGCGAGCGCCGCCGTCGCATCATTGACGGGCTCTGAAAGTTTGACTCGACGGACTCGAGGCGCCTCTTCCTAGGCTTCCTAGGCTTCCTAGGCTTCCTAGGCGGCCTGCGTACTGGACAATTTGGACGCCATCTTTGCGGGCTGGGATCAGCCCCGCGCCGCCGCCAACGCCGCGTTGAGTGTGGCGCTGGGTCGCATCACGGCCTGCGCTTTCACCGGGTCGGGCAGGTAGTAGCCGCCGATGTCCACCGGCCGGCCCTGCACGGCATTGAGCTCATCGACGATTTTCTGTTCGTTGTCGCCTAGCGTTTTGGCCAGCGGGGCGAAGTGGACGGCGAGTTCGCGGTCCTCGGTCTGCGCGGCGAGTTCCCGGGCCCAGTACAGCGCCAGGTAGAACTGGCTGCCGCGGTTGTCGAGCCGGCCCGTCTTCGGCGAGGGGTTCTTGTCGTTGTCCAGCAGCAGGCCGGTGGCCACGTCCAGCGTTTTCGCGAGCAGCTTGGCGCGCCCATTGCCGGTCTTGATGCCCAGATCTTCCAGCGACACGGCGAGCGCCAGGAATTCACCCAGCGAGTCCCAGCGCAGGTGGTTTTCCTCGACCAATTGTTTGACGTGCTTCGGCGCCGAGCCGCCGGCACCGGTTTCGTACAGGCCGCCACCGGCCATCAGCGGCACGATGGACAGCATCTTGGCCGAGGTGCCCAGCTCCATGATCGGGAACAGGTCGGTGAGGTAGTCGCGCAAGATGTTGCCGGTGACCGAGATCGTGTCCATGCCGCGCACCAGGCGCTCCAGCGTGTAGCGCATGGCGCGCACCTGCGACATGATCTGGATGTCCAGGCCGGTCGTGTCGTGGTCCTTCAGGTAGGTCGTGACCTTCTTGATCAGCTCGCTCTCGTGCGGGCGGTACGGGTCGAGCCAGAACACTGCCGGCATGCCCGAGTTGCGCGCACGCGTGACGGCGAGCTTGACCCAATCGCGCACCGGTGCATCCTTCACCTGGCACATGCGCCAGATGTCGCCAGCCTCGACGTTCTGCGTCAGCAGCACCTCTCCCGTGGCCAGGTCGGTGATGCGGGTCTCGCCGCCCTCGGGCACCTCGAATGTCTTGTCGTGCGAACCGTATTCCTCGGCCTGCTGCGCCATCAGGCCGACGTTGGGCACGGTGCCCATCGTCTTGGGGTCGAAGTTGCCGTGCCATTTGCAGAAGTTGATCATCTCCTGGTAGATGCGGGCGAACGTCGACTCCGGCATCACGGCCTTCACCTCCTTCGGGCGGCCGTCGGCGCCCCACATCGTGCCGCCCGAGCGGATCATGGCGGGCATCGAGGCGTCGACGATCACGTCGTTGGGCGAGTGGAAGTTGGTGATGCCCTTCGCCGAATCGACCATCGCCAGCTCGGGGCGGTGCTCGAGGCAGGCGTGCAGGTCGCGCATGATTTCGTCGCGCTGCGACGTGGGCAGCGTCTCGATCTTGTCATACAGGTTCACCATGCCGTGGTTGACATTGACGCCCAGCGCATCGAACAGCTTGCCGTGCTTGGCAAAGGCGTCCTTGTAGAAGATCCTGACGCAGTGGCCGAAGACGATGGGGTGCGACACCTTCATCATCGTCGCCTTCACGTGCAGCGAGAACATCACGCCGTACTTGCGCGCGTCTTCGATTTCGCGCTCGTAGAACTCGCACAGCGCCTTCTTGCTCATGAACATCGAGTCGATGATCTCGCCGTCTTGCAGCGCGACCTTTGGCTTGAGCACGGTGGTCTTGCCGCCTTCGGTGACGAGCTCCATTTTTACGTCGCGCGCCTTGTCGAGCGTGATCGACTTTTCGCCGTGGTAGAAGTCGCCGCCGTGCATGTGCGACACGTGCGAGCGGCTGGCCTGGCTCCACTCGGCCATGCTGTGCGGGTTCTTGCGGGCGTAGTTCTTCACCGCCTGCGGTGCGCGGCGGTCGGAGTTGCCCTCGCGCAGCACCGGGTTCACGGCGCTGCCGGTGCATCGCGAGTAGCGCGCACGGATCGCCTTTTCTTCGTCGGTCTTGGGGTTTTCCGGGTAGTCGGGGATGGCGTAGCCCTTGGCCTGAAGCTCCTCGATGCAGTCCATCAGCTGCGCCACCGAGGCGCTGATGTTGGGCAGCTTGATGATGTTGGCCTCGGGCGTCAGCGTGAGCTTGCCGAGCGCGGCCAGGTTGTCCGGCACCTTCTGCGCATCGGTCAGGCGCTCGGGGAATTCGCCGAGCACCCGCGCCGCCACCGAGATGTCGCTGGTCGCGACCTCGATACCGGCCGGCTTGGCGAAGGCCTGCACGATGGGCAGCAGGGACG
>JANOLJ010000332.1:0-7711 GCA_031419715.1 Burkholderiales bacterium
ACCGGCGCCCGGTACACATGGGCGAAAGTGAGCGCGGTGTGAAAGTCGGCCTCGGCGGTCGCGCCGTCGCCGATCCACGCCGACGCGATTTTGCTGTCGCCCTTCGAGGCCGAGGCCATCGCCCAGCCCACCGCCTGGATGAACTGCGTCGCCAGATTGCCCGACACCGTGAAGAACCCTGCCCGCTTGTACGAATGCAGCACCGGCAACTGGCGGCCCTTCAGCGGGTCGCGCTGGTTCGACATCGCCTGGCACATCATCTCGACCATGTCGATGTCGTCGCGCGCCAGCAGCAGCCCCTGCTGGCGGTACGTCGGGAAGCACATGTCGCCGTCTCGCAGCGCGAGCGAATGCGCGGTGGCGATCGCCTCTTCGCCCAGGCACTGGATGTAAAACGAGATCTTCTTCTGGCGCTGCGCGATCAGCATGCGTGCGTCGTAGGCGCGTGTCTTGAGCATCGCGCGCAGGCCGCGCACGAGCTGCTCGGCCCCAAGCCGCGGCGCCCAGGGGCCGACGGCGCGGCCGTCGTCGTCGAGCACGCGCACCAGGGTGTTCGCCAGGTCGCCGGTGTCGGCCGGCGCCACGTCGATCGGCGGCAGGCGCACAGCTCCGGCGCTCGCCAGGCGCAGGTAGGCAAAGTCGGTCTCCTGCCCCGGGCGCGCGCTCGGCTCGGGAATGTGCAGACGCAGCAGGCCTTCGCTCATGCGCGTAGTTCTCCATCGGCGCGGGCCGCTCATCCAGCGCGGCCTCGCCAGTGTGTTCCGGGCGCTGCGAGTGTCCCGCAAGGGCCGCGCTGCGGCAAGGAGCGGCTTGCGTTGTACTCGCGCTGGATTGATGCAGCTCAGACGCCGCATACCGATGCGCCCTACCGATGCGCAGGCGAGGTCGCCCAGTGAGCCGGGAGACATCGCCGCACACCCTTCAACGCGGCGGGCTGGCGCCGGTCACGCCCGCGGCTTCGTCATCGACTGCCTTCTGCACCGCGCGGTAGAAGGCCTCTCGCGCCGCGCTGGTGGCAGAGTCGTTTGCTCCCGCGGCCCAGTTGGCGTTGGAGGCGATCACGAGTTTGCGCTTCGGGTCGATGAAGATGCCTTGGCCGAAGATGCCGCGTGCCGCGAAGCTGCCGTCGGCGTAGGTCCACCACTGGTAGCCGTAGCCGCGGCCGGGCTGGCCGATGCCGGTGCGCTCGGTCGTGGCCTCGGCCAACCAGCCTTCGGGAACGATGCTTTGGCCCTGGGCGCGGGCGCCGCCGAGGATGAAAAGCCCGAAGCGCGCGAAGTCGCGCGTCGCGGCCTGGATGCAGCAACCGCTGATCTCATTGCCGGTGCGACTGAGGATCCATGTGGCCTGTTGCTCCATGCCGGCGGGCACCCAGATCTTTTCCGACAGATAGGCCGACAAGGACTGCTTCGTGGCCTGGCTGACGAGGATGCCCACCAGGTTGGTCTCGCCGGTGCTGTAGTGCCAGCGCGTGCCGGCCGGCACGTCGCGCGGCAGGCGGCGCAGGTAACTCACGAGCGCATCGACACCTTGCTCTGGCTGGTGCTTGTGGAATCGCGCCACGTCGGAATTCGGGTCGGCATAGTCCTCGTTCCAGCGCACGCCCGAGGTCATCGTCAGGAGCTGACGAATGCTGACGTCGTCGTAGGCCGAGCCTTTCATCCCCGGGATGTAGTCGCTGACCTTGTCGTCCAGGCCGCGGATGTGACCATCGCGGATCGCGGCACCGACGAGCGTGGAGGTCAAGGACTTGGCCACCGAGAAGCTCGTCCAGCGCCCGTTGGTGTCGAAGCCCAGGCCGTAGCGCTCCAGGCGCAGTTTGCCGTCATGCACGAGCAGCAGCGCGGCGCTGCGCTGGCCGGCCATGTAGGCGTCAACGTCCATCGGCAACTTCAGCGGCGGCCCCGGCGGCAGCGGCAGCGGCGTGCCGCCCACCGGCACGACGCGCCACTTTGCCAGCACGGGCAGGCGGTCGAGCGCGCGAAACGCCGCATCCCGCTGTGCCTGGCTCCAGAACAGCAGGTCGCGGTTGGTCGGCAGTGTGGCCAGCAGGCCACGCGTTTCCTTGTCGAGGCTGAACCAACCGGCCGTGCCGGCCACCACGAGGGCAGCGAGCAGGCCGAGGGCGATTTTCTTCAACTTCATCGTGGCACTCCCGGGTGAACGCTGCGGCAGAGCGCATTGGACACGATGCCGTTCGTGCGGGTGGGTTGGAGTTTCCGCAGGCAGATGGCGGCGGGTGCACTCGCAGCTGCGTTCGGCGCCAGTTCCTCTCGGAACTCCCGTGCGGTTGAACATCAATCGCGTCAGCCGCGATGCAGGCAGAGCGGTACACTGCATGCATTGAATGCGCAATGGGGCGATGAAGATGGCGATGCTGACGGTCCGCAACATTTCCGACGAGGTGCACCGCGCCCTGCGCATGCGCGCCGCCCATCACGGCCACAGCATGGAGGCCGAGGTGCGCGAGATCCTCGAGTCCGCCATCAGCCCGGCCGGCAGCGTGAAGCTGGGCTCGTTGTTGGCCGACATGGGCCGGCAGGCCAAGCTCACTGATCAAGAGTTTGCTGTTTTCGAGCAGGTGCGCGACAAGACCCCAGCACGCCCGGTGAGATTCGAGTGATCCTGCTGGACACCAACGTGGTGTCGGAGCCTCTGCGCCCGACGCCCGACACTCGCGTGATCAACTGGATCGACGCGCAGCCGCTGGAAACGCTGTTCCTGTCGGCCATCACGGTCGCCGAACTGCGTGCCGGCGTGGCGCTTCTGCCCGCCGGCAAGCGCCGCACGGGGCTGCGCCAGAGTCTTGAGAAGCGTGTGCTGCCGCTGTTCGCAGGCCGCGTGCTGCCCTTCGATCTGGCCTGCACGCAAGCCTATGCCGAGCTGATGGCCCGCGCTCGGGCTGCGGGCCTGGCCATCGCCACCGCCGATGGCTACATCGCCGCCATCGCCGCCTCCAACGGGTTCACGGTGGCCACTCGGGACACGGCCCCCTTTGAAGCCGCCGGCGCGGCGGTGATCAACCCGTGGCTGGGCTGAAGGCTTGGGGCCCGGGCACCTGCTCGACGTGAGCGTTCGCAGGCGCGAGCGGCAGGACTTGAACGTCGTGCTGAACGCATCCCAGGGTTCGAGAAGCCTCCTGCCGGACTGCACGTATGCGCTCGGGATCATTGCCGATCACATCGTGCCGATGCGCTTGCCGAAGGCCTCGACCCGGCTCCAGTCGGTGAATTCGACCACCGTCGCGGGATCGGTCGGCCCTCGGGTGACCCACATGATGAAGCGGATCATGAGGCGGTCAACGAGCCCGTAGCGCGGGTAGTCGAGCCTGCCGGCAAACACCTCCAGGTGCTTCGGCCGCCAGCGAACCTGCTGAAGGAACTTGCGCACGTACGGGTTCGTCTCGGGCCGGTTCTTCTGCGGCTTTCGGGCGACGATATTCACCGAGAAGAATGCGTTCGGCCTGGCGTCGAGAACGTTCGCGTTCGCGTTGACGAAATCAAGCACGCGCTGCCGGTGTTTGCCGTAGCGGATGCTGGCGCCGACGACGATCTTGTCGAACGCCGCCAGGTCCACGGCATCGGCATCGTCGATCGACACCAGCGTGACGCTGCGGCCGCTCCCTTCAGTCAACTGCCGCAGTCGCTCGCAGATGGTGCGCGTGTGGCCGTCGATGCTCGAGTAGACGATGAGGATGCCGGCCATCGGTGCAAGCCTCGCGAGCGCCGCACTACCGCACCTTGTACTGGAACTTCGCCTCGGTCACCCCGGCCACACCCGGTCGTTGAATCTGCGCCGTGATCGTGTAGGGCTCGGGGCCGGGCATGCGGAAATAGCCGCCGAAGCTCACCCTGTCGTTCGCCGAGATGGCTTCCAGGTTCTTTGTTTGCGCACCCATCGGGTCGGCCACCCTCACCTTGACCTGCGCGTCGCTGATCGCGGCTTTCGTGGTGCTGTCGAACAGCGAGATGTTCAGGTGGTAGTAGCCTTTGCCCGTGGGCGCCCCTGCCTGGCGCAACTGCGCCGGCAGTGCGTCGGCCGGGACGACACCGAGATGAATGTCGGTGCCGGCGATCGTCTGGCGATACGGGTCGGCGCGCGTCGGCGCCTGCGCCGCGGGTGTCGGCAACGCCGCGATGTCGTAGTTGAACATGTAGACGACGGCGCTCTTGATCTCGAGATCGCTGAGATCGGCCATGCCACCGCGCGCCGGCATCTGGCCATGGCCACGCAAGGCGGAATTCACCAATGCGTCGAGCCCTTTTCCCATGCGTGGTGTCCACGCGGCACGATCGCCGATGCGTGGCGCACCGTTCACACCCTGTTCATGGCACGAGGCGCAGACGGCGGTGACAACCTCTTTGTCGGTACGCTCACGCCGCTGCGCGTTCGCCGTTGACGTCCACACGGCGGCGGCGAGGGCGAGCACGAGCAGCTTGGCCAACGTGCTTGCGATACGCACGCGGTGGGACGCGGCAGCGGGCTGGCGCTGAGTGTGCATGAGCTACTCCTTCAATCGCCTGCATTCACACTACTCGCTTTTCACCGCCTTCGATTGAGACCGCTCAAGGTTTGCAGCGATGTCAAACCGAATCGCCTGGTTCGACCCCGCCCAGCCGCTGCGCGAGTTCCGCGTCGCGCAGCGCGGTGTAGTCGCTGGGAACGCAGCGCACCAGGGCCTTGTTCGCCTGCTCGCTCAGGTGAGACTTCACCTGGCCGAGAAACGGGTTCGACGCCACCAGCACCACGCCGGCGCATTGGCCTGCGGCGACACCATCGTTCAGCGTGGTGGCCACTTCGCGGGCGAAGCGGTCGTGTTCACGCTCGCGCGCGTCGGTGCGGCTGGGAAACGATGTACCGCCCGAGCCCTGACCGAGCGCGTGTGCATGCCCCGGTCGGTCGTCAGCGAGCGCCGTGCCCTTCTGTCGGCTTTGCGGATGCACCAGATCGGCCAGGTGAACGTACTCGCCGCGCTTGTCGGATTCTTCGAGCACTCTAGCCTTCGACGCGTTTGCCACCACCAGCCAGTTCTTCATGTTCAACCCCTTCGGTTCGACGCGCCCGCGCCTCTTGCGAAGCAGTTTAGGTGCGCGGCCCACGCCCAGCTTGACGTTGCGCAATGCGGATCACGCCACCGCGCGCCCAGCGGCAGCATCGCTTTGGTCGTGGCGAAGGACCGGCGATTTGACCTGTGTCAAGCGGCAAGATTCGGCAACGTGCAGAGTCCACCCGATGCCAGCATCACCGAACTCCGCCACGGCGCTGCGTGGCCGCGTTGAGCCTTTGACGCTTCGGCGTGCCGGCTGGGCGCTTCTTGGCGCCGTGTTCGCCACTCTTGTTGCGGCGTGCACGACGGTGCGGCTGGATGTCGCGCGCCCGGATGCGTACGCGATCGCCCCGGGCGACGAGACGTCTCTCGGACGCACTTATCTGTCGCGGTTTCCGGCCTCCGGCACCGAATCGGGCGTGCGCCTTCTCGTCTCCGGCGTCGAAGCCTTCGTCACCCGCGCCGCGCTCGCCGAATCGGCCGAGCGCACGCTCGACCTGCAGTATTACGCGGTGGCGCAGGACGCGACAGCCACGCTGCTGCTGTATCGGGCGCTGCTTGCGGCGCAGCGCGGCGTGCGCGTGCGGTTGCTGCTCGACGACATCACCGCGACGGGGCGCGACTTCGACCTCGCCACGCTGGCCGCACACCCCCACGTGCAGGTCAGGTTGTTCAACCCGTTTCTGCGGCGCGGGCCACTGGGCATCTCGCGGCTGCTTGAATTCATCGGCGACAGCGAGCGCCTGAACCGGCGCATGCACAACAAGCTGTGGATCGCCGACAACGCGGTGGCGGTGATCGGCGGGCGAAACCTGGGCGACGTGTACTTCGCGGCGCAGGGCGACAACGATTTCGCCGACCTCGACGTGCTCGTTGCCGGGCCGGCGGTCGCGCAGGCGTCAAAGAGCTTCGATGAATACTGGAACAGCGAGTGGGCCGTGCCGATCGCCGCATTCGTCGACGAAGCACCGCTGCGGGCGCAGTGGGACGAAGTCGTGACGGCTTTTGCGGTGCGCGCCGCGCGCTTTCGCGACACCGACTACGGCAAGGCACTGCGCTCGACAGAAGTGGGCCGCAAGGTGCATGAAGGCAGCGTCGCGTTGATTGCCGCGCCCGCATCGGCCGTCTACGATGCGCCGGGCAAGCTGGACAAGACGGTTCCCGGCGGCACCGGGAGGCTTTTCGCGGCGCTGCGCCCGACCGTCGAAGCAGCGCGATCTGAAGTGATCCTGGTCACCCCCTACTTCGTGCCGAGCGGACGCGGCATCGACATCCTGTGTGCCCTCACGCAGCGCGGCGTCAGCGTGAAGGTGCTGACGAATTCGCTCGCCTCTACCGACGTTCCCGCGGTCCACGCGGGCTACGCGCGCTATCGCGGTCGGTTGCTCGCGTGCGGCGTGCACCTGCACGAACTGCGAGCGGGTGCGAAGCGCTCGGACCGCGCCAGCCCCGGCCTTTCATCGGGCGCGAGCCTGCACGCCAAGGCGATCGCGGTGGACCGCAGGTTCGTCATCGTCGGCTCGATGAACCTGGACCCGCGCTCGCGCCTGTCGAACACCGAGATCGCGGTCGCCATCGAAAGCGCAGAACTCGGCGCGCAACTCGGCGCGCTGTTCCACGACGCGACGGCGCTCGACCAAGCCTATCGCCTGGAACTCTCGGAACCGGGCAATGCGGACGCGCCGCTGCTGTGGCTGAGCCAGGAGGGCGGCAACGCGGTACGCCACACCAGTGAGCCGGGCGCGAGCTGGTGGCGCCACCTCGTCGCCGGCCTGTTCGACGCGCTGGCGCCGGAAGGGCTGCTGTGATCAGTCGGCCAGGTTGTCGGCCACCAGTTCCAGCAGGCTCTCGGTCTTCTTGTCCCATTGCGCCTGCTTCGCGCCCATCTCGAGCGTGATGCGGCACTGGCCGCAACTGGTGACGAAGTGCGCGGCGCCGGTGGCTTCGACCTGGCTCTTCTTCAACTCGAAGACCTTCTGGCGCAGCGGCGCGGCGCGCGGGTTCGACACGACACCGCCACCACCGCCGCAGCAAAAACCGGTGATGCCGTGGTCTTGCAGCTCGATCAGATCGAAGCCCAGCGCCGCCAGCACGCGCCGGGCGGAGGCTTCGAGGCCGCCGCGGCGCACGATCTGGCACGGGTCGTGAAAGGTGGCGGTCGCGCCGATCTTCTTCACGCGGATCCGGTCGGACGCGAGCAATTCGTCCAGGAACTCGGTCATGTGGATCACACGCACCGGCAGCGCCGCGCCGTACCACTTCGCCGCCTCCCAGCGCGCGGCACCGTAGGCGTGGCCGCATTCGGGCAGCAGTACCGTGCTCGCGCCGATCTTCACGGCGGTGTCGACCAATGCGCGCGTGAGCCGCTCCTGCAACTCGACGTCGCCATTGTTGAAGCCGATGTTGGACGCATCGAAGCCGCCCTGGTGCATCGTCCACGTGGCGCCGCTGCGTTGCAGGATCTTCGCCGCGTCGGCCAGCGCCTTGGTGTGTTCGCCCAGCTCGGCCGGCGCCGCCGTGACCAGGATGTCGGCTCGCGGCAAGTCGCAAGGAATCGCCACGCCGTGCTGCGCCGAGATCTCGGCCAGGATGTCGGGCAGGTCTTCGCCGGGCGTCGCGGTGCTGCCCCACTGCCGCGCCGCGCGGTCCATCAGCGCCAGGCGC
>JANOLJ010000333.1:0-4071 GCA_031419715.1 Burkholderiales bacterium
TCCGGAGTTCCAGCAGTACCGAGCCGACCCGGCCAACACGGCTGATGGCATGGGCACTGCGCAGGTGGCCTTCAAGGCGGGAGGCGACGCGTTCGTCAAGTACGATCCGTTCGCCGAGTCGCTCCGGCCGAGCATCAAAAACGGCTTCAAAGCCTAAGCGGAGACAAGACCATGAGCATGCAAACCAAATTCTTGACGCGCGTCGCGGGGCCACTGGTAGCCCTCGCAGTTCTGGCCACTGCCACGGTCGTGACGGCGCGCGAGCCGTTCACGAAGGACGAACTGAAGATGATGGACGAGAAGCTGACGGCGTCGGCCAAACGAGGCTACGACATGTGGTACGGCGCGCGCGCCGACATGGCCAACAACGGGCTGGCCTGCGCCAACTGCCACCCTGACGGTGCCGCCACCAATCCGCAAACGTTCCCGAAATACATGCCGCAGGAGGACAAGATCATGGCCTACCGCGACATGGTCAACTGGTGCATCGAGCAACCCCAGGGTGGCAAGGCGCTGGACCCCAACAGCGCCGACATGGTCGCTCTGGAGGCCTACTCCTACTGGATGCACCGCGGCGTGGTGATCGACACCGGTAACCAAACTCGCCAGACCGCCGGCCCGACGCCGAAGAACGCGCGCGGCCTGAATGTCAAGGGCACGGGGATCGGCTTCGACAAGTGATTTCTCCGCCGCGCGGGGAATACCGCGCCCGCACGCCAAAGGTGGTGTGGTGGGTGGTGTTCCTTGCCGGCGTGTCGGCCTGGCAGGGCGTCGTCGCGCAACAGGCGTGCAACAGCGGCACGTCGTCGTTGCCAGCGGCGCGGTTACAGGACAACGGCGACGGGACGGTCACGGATCTGGAGTCGAAACTGATGTGGATGCGTTGCTCCAGCGGTCAGCAATGGCTGGGCAAGCGCTGCGTCGGCGCTGCTGATGTGTACGGCTGGATCGAGGTGCAGCGGCATGCCGACAAGGTGAACCGCGACGGCGCTGCGTTCTTCAACGACTGGCGCGTGCCCTCGCTGCGCGAACTGGCGACGATCACCGACCGCGGGTGCGAGAACCCGCGCACCAACACTTCCGTCTTTCCTGGCACGCCCGCGGCGCCGTTCTGGTCGTCCACGCCTCGTCCTGGCGAAGGTGCCGGCGAACGTGTCCTGGCGCTAAGCTTCGGCGCCGAGGGCGTGTTGCTCGCCCGCAAGGACGAGCGCTTTCACCTGCGGCTGGTTCGCACGGGTCCGTGAATCGAGGCGCCATGCGAGCCAATCCTTGCGCGCGGCCGTGCCCGCAGCGAAGGCGCCTGCTGCAAGGGGCAGGCGCGATCGCCTCGCTGGGCATGGCGGCGCTGCCCGCGGCACATGGCGCGGCGAAGGCAGTGGGGGTCGACCCCGCCGGCGCCTTCGCGGCGAAGACCTTTGCCGAGGCCATCGGCGCGCTCGGCGGCGTTCCTGAGCCGAGTTTGCTGATCACGCTCGACGCCCCGGCCATCGCGGAAAACGGCGCCATCGTGCCGATCACGATATCGAGCGCATTGCCAGGCGCGTGCGAGATCCTGCTGCTCGTCGACGGCAACCCGCAGCCGGTGGCAGCGCGGTTCACGATTCCTTCCGGCACCGAGCCGTTCGTCACCACGCGCATCCGCATGGCGGGCAGCGGCACGGTCTATGCGGCGATCCGCACTGACGACGGACGCTGGTATGCCGCCACCCGCGAAATCAAGGTCACCGTCGGTGGCTGCGGCTAAGTGCACGATGGACGGGCCGATGAGCAATATCCGCATTCGGGCGCGCCTGGACAACGGCGTCGCCGACGTGCGCATCCTGATGCTGCACCCGATGGAAACCGGCATGCGTGTGGATGAAGCCGGCAAGGTGGTACCGGCCCATCACATCACCGACGTCGTCGTGACCTTGGCCGAGCGCACCGTCTTTTCGGCGCGCTTGAGCATCGCTGTCTCACGCGACCCGCTGATCGCTTTCCGTGTCGCCGGCGCAAAGGCTGGTCAACGCCTGCGTGTCGTGTGGAACGACACCAGCGGCGCCTCCCGCGCCAGCGAAGCCGTGATCGCCGGTTGAGTCAGGGCACCGCTGAACAAGTCCCACGCGGGTCGCGCATCCTCACTTCGGGCGGTCTGCGGCGTTGCCTTAGTTCTTCACGACCTCGTTGATCTCGACAACCACGCCGCTGGCGTTGTTGGCGATCGGGGCGCTGCGCCCAGCCAGGTCGCCCGGGCTGGGCTGGGCCTGGCCGCTCTTGCTCACGCGTGCGTCGATCACGATATTGGGAAACTGCGACAGCCGCATCTCCGGCGACATGGCCATCGCGTCGTCCAGCTTGAAGGTCAGCGGCAAGTCCTTGACCTGTGTGCGCACGATCGCCAGCGGCATGCGCGGCCCCTGCGCGGCGCGCGCGAGCACGAACACGATATCATTGGGCGCGGTCTGGGCCGCCACCGACGCAGCCAGGCGCACGGTGCCGCTGACGCCGGAGCCGGTGGAGGCCATGGCCGTGGCCGCTGGTGCGGCCGTGGCCGCGGGTGCCACCGGCGCCATGCCGCCCAGCGAGCGCGCCTCGACGATGCCGCCCTTCACTTGCTCGCGCAAGGGGCTCTCGGGCGGCGCCGCAGCGACCAGAGTTTCCCAGTAGCGCACCGCACTGGCGTAGTCCTTGCGATTGAATGCCGCGGTGCCGGCCAGCGCCAGCGCCTTCAAGTTGTCGGGTTCGATCTTCAGCGCGCGCTCGATCAGGATCATCGGCTGGCCTTCGAGTTTGCGGTCGTTCTTGATCGCCAGCGCGTCGGCATAGTCGACCAGCAGGCGGGCGTTGTTGTCGTCCAGCGCCAGCGCCTTCTCGAACGCCGCCAGCGCTTCGGGCAGCCGGCCCATCTGCACGTAGGAGCGCGCAAGCACGACCCAGCCTTGGGCGTTATCGGGTTGCTCCTTGAGCTGCCCTGCCAAGCGCTCTACCGCGGTTTCGAACTCCGCGACGACGGCGCTGCTCTCGTGCGCTGAGCCATCGGCCTGGCCGATCGGCACCTTGTCGGTGATCAGGCTGGGCGAGCCGGTCCAGGTGTAACCCGCCAAGGCAAACACGAGGGCGGACGCCCACAATCCGGCGACCAGACGCACTGGGAGACGGACGACGATCTCGCCGGCCTGCGCGGCCTGCGCGTCGATGGGGTCGGTCATGGTGTCGCGGTGAGCGCGATGAACTTCAAATGCTTCATGCAGCGCTTGCTCCCGCAGTGCTGCCGACAGTCACTTCGCGCCGCGCCAGCCGGTAGCGCCGGTCGCTGGCCGCCAACAGACCGCCGAGCGCCATCAGCACGCAGCCGCCCCAGATCCAGGTGACGAAGGGCTTGTAGTACACGCGCACCACCCAGGCGTCACCCTTCGACGGGTGGCCGAGCGAGACGTAAATGTCGCCGCTGATGCGGCTGCGGATCGCGGCCTCGGTCATCGGGCTGGTCTGCACGCGGTAGACGCGCTTCTCGGGCCACAGTTGCGCCTGTTCCTGGCCGTTGCGGCTCAGGGTCACCAGGCCTTGCGCGGCGGTGTAGTTGGGGCCCTGCACCTCGCGCACGCCCTTGAAGGTGAAGACCCAGCCGTTGACCTCGGTGGTGTCGCCCAGGCCCATGTCGACGTCGCGCTCGACCTCGTAGGTCCTGACCATCGTGACGCCGAAGATGAACACCGCGATGCCCAGGTGCGCGACCATCATGCCGATCGTCGCGCGGGGAATCTGCGACAGGCGGTTGAGCACCGACGCTCGCACGCCGCCGGCCGGCCGCACGCGCTCCCACAGGTCGGTGGCGATCGAAGCGACAACCCAGAACGCGAGCAGCAGGCCCAGGCCACCCGTCCACGAAATCTTGCCTTCGATCAGCTCGGTGGCCACCGCGCCGACGATGGCCACGCCGAGCGCCCAGCGCAGACGCCGCGCGAGGTCGGGCAGTTCGGAGCGCTTCCAGCGCGACAGTGGGCCCACACCCATCATGAACACCAGCGGCGCCATCAGCGGCACGAAAACGGTGTCGAAGTAAGGCGGGCCGACCGAGATCTTGCCCATGCC
>JANOLJ010000334.1:0-29443 GCA_031419715.1 Burkholderiales bacterium
TGACGTTGCCGAAAGAGACCAACATCGCGCGGCAGACGCGGCCGGAGAACATTGAAATCTCGGTGAACAAGGACGGCGACATCTTCTGGAACGCGCAACTCGTTCCCGACAGCGAAGCCTTGTTTCAACGGTTGAAGAAGATCGCCGTAATGGACCCGCAACCCGATGTGCACATTCGCGGCGACGAGAAGGCGCGCTACGAATCGATCGGCCGCGTCGTGATCGCTTGCCAGCGCGCGGCGATCGCGAAAATCAGTTTTGTCACCGAGCCGCCGCCCAAGGGCTGAATGCCCGTGCGCACAGAGGAAACACCATGGGAATGAACGTTGGATCGGGCTCCGGTTCGGGTGAACCCGAAATCATGATTGACATCAACACCACGCCGTTGATCGACGTGATGCTGGTGCTGATCATCATGCTCATCATCACGATTCCGATCCAGCTCCACACCGTGAACCTGAACATGCCGCAGGGCACACCGCCGCCTACCACCAGAGAGCCGGTGGTCGTGACGATCGACATCGATTTCGATGGCACGGTGCTGTGGAACGGCGAGGCGCTAGCCGATCGCAATGCGCTGGAGGCGCGCCTGAGCAATGCCGCGGCCACGCCCGACCAACCCGAAGTGCACATCCGGCCCAACAAGTTGGTGGAGTACAAGGCGGTAGCGATGGTGCTTGCGTCGGCACAACGCCTGGGCGTGACGAAGCTCGGCATGGTGGGCAACGAGCAGTTTGTGAAATGAGGGTCAAGCAGCTCAGATGGGCCCTTCGATGGGCTGTGAGGCTCGCGCTTGCTCTGTCGCTGCAAAGCAGCTTGGCGCAAGACGCCGTTCGGCCGGAGGTCGGCAAGCCGCTGCAAGCGGCGCAAGAGGCGATCAAGGCGCAGAAGTTCAAGGACGCGCTGGCCCGAATCAATGAAGCCGACGCGGTGTCGAACAAGACCGCCAACGAGAGCCTGTTGATCGAGCGCATGCGCATCGCCGCGGCGTCGGGCGGGGGCGACGTTGAAACCGCGGCGAAGTCTTTCGAGGCCTTGAACGCCACCGGCAAACTCTCCGCTGCCGAGAAGGTGCGCATGGTCGAGTCAATTGCAGTGGCCTACTACCGGGCCAAGGAGTACGCGAAGGCGATGCTCTGGTGCCAGCGCTATTTCAAGGAAGGTGGCACGAGCCCGACGATTCGCACCTTGCTGATCCAAAGCCAGTACCTGAGCGGCGATTTCGCGGGCGCAGCGCGCGAGTTGACCACCGAGATTCAGGCCGCCGAGAAAGCCGGCACCGCGCCGCCGCAGGAGCGGCTGAACCTGCTGCTCAACGCCGCCACGCAGATGAAGGACGCGAATACGACGGTGTATGCGCTGGAGCGGCTCGTCACCTTCTACCCGAAGAAAGAATATTGGCTCGACTTGCTCAGCCGCATGCAGCGCAAGCCGGGGTTTTCAGACCGGCTGGCGCTGGACACGTATCGGCTGAGCCTGGCCATCGGCAGCATGAGTGCGGCGAATGACTATTCGGAGATGGCGCAACTCGCGTTGCAGGCCGGCCTGCCGCATGAGGCACGGCAGGTCGTGGACAAAGGCTTCGCCGCCGGTGTGCTCGGCAAGGGCGCCGACGGCGAGCGCCACAAACGCTTGCGCGACCTGGTGAACAAACGGCTGGAAGAAGAAAAGATCGCGCGCACCGAGATCGAAAAGCAGGCGACGGCAGAAAAAGACGGTGGCGCTTTAGTGAACGCCGGTTTCAGCTTGGTCTTTGCAGGCGAAACCGCTAAGGGCCTGGCGATGATGCAGCAGGGCCTGAGCAAAGGCACTCTAAAGCGCCCCGATGACGCGAAGCTGCACCTCGCCATCGCCTACCTGATGGCGGGCGACAGCGCCAAGGCGCAGGGTGTGCTGAAGAACGTGGGTGGGGCCGACGGTACCGCCGACCTGGCGCGCCTGTGGGCGCTGTACGCGAAGCGCAAGGCCTGAATCGCGAGCTTGAGCAGCGCGTTTACTTCGGCGCCATGCGAATCGCGCCGTCCAGGCGGATCACCTCGCCGTTGAGCATGTCGTTGGTAATGATCTGGTGCACCAGCTTCGCGTAGTCGGCGGGGGTGCCCAGGCGGCTCGGGAAGGGCACGCTGGCGGCCAGAGAGTCTTGCACTTCCTTGGGCATCGTGAACAGCATCGGCGTGCCGAAGATGCCCGGTGCAATCGTCATGTTGCGTATGCCGTTGCGTGCGAGATCGCGCGCGATCGGCAGTGTCATGCCGACGATGCCGCCCTTGGACGCTGAATATGCCGCCTGGCCGATCTGGCCATCAAAAGCGGCCACGCTGGCGGTGGAGATCATCACGCCGCGCTCGCCCGTGGGCTCCGGTGCGTTCTTGCTCATCGCTTCCGCGGCGAGGCGAATCATGTTGAAACTGCCGATCAGGTTGACCGTGATGACCTTGGTGAACAGGCCCAGCGCGTGCGGGCCTTCTTTGCCCACTGTCTTTGATGCCGGCCCGATGCCGGCACAGTTCACCAACCCCATCAGCTTGCCCAGCGAGACGGCTTTCGCCACGGCAGCTTGGGCGTCGCCTTCCTGGCTCACATCGCACCTGACGAACGCGCCGCCGACTTCCTTGGCCAGGGCGTCACCCTTGTCGGCTTGAAGATCGGCGATCACAACCTTGCCGCCGTGGGCGGCGAGCATGCGCACCGTGCCTTCACCAAGGCCGGAAGCACCGCCGGTGACGAGAAAGACTTTGCCTGAAATTTCCATCGTTTGCTCCGTGCGGATTTGCTTGATCGGGATGCGGTTGTTCAGGTCAGCGCCGCCATCACGCGCTGGGTGATTTCATCGACCGTGCCAGTGCCGGCGACACGCTGGTAACGCGGCGCATCGGCGTAGCCGGTGCGTGCCCACTTGGCGTAATACTCGACAAGAGGTTGCGTCTGATCCTTGTAGACCTGAAGGCGCTTTCTGACGGTTTCTTCGCGATCATCGTCGCGCTGGACCAATGGCTCGCCGGTCACGTCGTCACGGTCAGCGATCTTCGGCGGATTGAACTTGACGTGATAGGTACGCCCGGAGGCCAGGTGGGCGCGGCGCCCGCTCATGCGCTCGATGATCGCCGCGTCAGGCACGTCGATTTCGAGCACGACATCGAGCTTCACACCGGCGGACTTCATCGCGTCGGCCTGGGGCAATGTGCGCGGGAATCCGTCGAACAAGAATCCACTCGCGCAGTCGGGCTGGGTGATGCGCTCCTTGACCAGGCCGATGATGATGTCGTCGTTGACCAGCGCGCCGCTGCCCATCACCTTCTTGGCGGAAAGTCCCAGAGGTGTGCCCGCCTTGATGGCGGCGCGCAGCATGTCACCCGTGGAGATCTGCGGGATGCCGAACTTGGCGCAGATGAACGCGGCCTGGGTTCCCTTGCCTGCGCCGGGTGCCCCCAGAAGGATCAGTTTCATGTGTCTCCTCGTGCTTTCCTTTGCGCCAGGCCAGTGGAGCCTGACCGCGTGGGCCGCGATTTTCGGGTCGAGAATACCATGCGATTCTGCGGCGCAGCGCCGCCCTTTGCCGGCGTGCAGCGAGCGTTGGGCGGCGTTCAGCCAAGCATGGCGCGCACGCGTTCCAGGTCCGCGTGCGTGTCCACTCCCGGCCCGGGCCGGGAGTGACTGACATGCACCGCAATGCGCTCGCCATGCCAGAGCACGCGCAGTTGCTCAAGCGATTCAATTGCCTCCAGCGGGCTCGGGCTCATCGTGGTGAAACGGCGCAAAAAGCCTGCCCGGTAGGCGTACAGGCCAATGTGGCGCAGTGGTGCTGGCGAGGGTACGACGGTGTCGCGCAACGCAGCATCGGCGGGGTCGCAGAGGGCAGCTGCGGCGCGCGCGTCGCGCCACCAGGGGATGGGCGCGCGCGAGAAATACAGGGCACGACCGGCGGCGTCGAGCACGACCTTCACGACATTGGGGTCGTCCAGCTCCGCCTGCGTGTCGATCGCATGCGCGGCGGTTCCCATTACGCAGTCGTGGCGCTCCTCGAGCAGCGCGGCGCAGGCGTCAATCATTGCCGGGTCAATGAGCGGCTCGTCCCCTTGCACGTTGAGCACGACATCAGCGCCATCCAGGCGCAGAACTTCGCAGGCCTGCGCCAGGCGGTCGCTGCCGGTGGCGTGGTTCTCGCGGGTCAGAATGGCTTGCACACCGAACGCGGCGCAGGCCGCGAGGATGTCCGGGTGGTCTGCCGCCACCACCACCCGGCCGGCGCGCGACTTTGCAGCTTGCTGCGCCACGCGCACCACCATGGGAATGCCGGCAATCACGGCCAGCGGTTTGCGCGGCAGGCGGGTCGACGCCAGACGCGCCGGGATGAGTACAGTGAAGCTCATCGTGCTGCGTTGCAGGTGCGTCGAGGTGCGAGTTCAGGGGTGGGGTTCGAGCGTGCGCGCCTGGTCTTCGAGCATCACGGGGATGCCGTCGCGCACCGGAAACGCGAGCCTGTCGCCGTGGCAGGCGAGTTCATGCGCTTCTTGCGCGGGCGGACGCAGGTACTCCAGCGGGCCCTTGCAGATGGGGCAGACCAGCAACTCAAGCAGACGCACTTCCATGGCGGGCACCTCGCGCGGAGATTGTGGGGAGCAGCAGCATCAAGGCTGATTCGAAGTCCGGGCTCGTGCGGAAGTCTAGCGCGGCGACCCACACACGGGCGGTCCCGACGCGGCGTGGGTCGATCTTCACGGCATCTTTCTCGGTGAGCACCACGTCTACTTCACTGTCCGGCCAGGGAAGCGCGATGAACGGGTAGTGGTCCGGCAGCGGCATGGGCTCGAAGTCCAGGCCCAACTCGCGCAGCATATTGAAGAAACGGTCCGGATTGGCAATGCCCGCCACGGCAAGCAGGCGCCGGCCACGCAGCGCCTGGAGTGGCTGCGCGCTGGCGGTCGCGCCTTGCCACCACGCTTTGATCTCGATGACTCCGGCCAGAGAGCGTTGCGCGGTGCTGCCCGGCCAGTGCGTGGTCGGTGAGGGTGCGTTATAGAGCACTACGCTGCGCGCCGGGCATGCGCGAGCCAGGGGCTCGCGCAATGGGCCCGAGGGCAGCAGCCAGCCGTTGCCGGCGCCGCGCTCGTCGAAAACGATCACTTGCGCGTCGCGCGCCAGGCGATGGTGTTGCAGGCCGTCGTCGCTGACGAGCACGTTCACCTCGGTGTGCCGACGCAGCAGTTCCCTGCCAGCGGCGACCCGGTCGCGCCCGACGAAAACAGGCGCGCGGGTTCGCAGGTGCAAGAGCTTGGGCTCATCGCCGCATGCCGAGGGCGGGGTATCGTCCTGGACTTCGAGTATCGAACCTGCGTTATCTGCGTTATCTGCGTTACCTGCGTAGCCGCGAGACAAGATCCCCGGCGCGTACCCGCGGCGGCGCAGCAGCTCGACGATGGCGATCACGCTCGGCGTCTTGCCCGCGCCACCCACGACCAGGTTGCCCACCACGATGACGGGCACGCTCAACTTGTAGGTCTGCCGCCATCCGTGGCGGTACAACCCTGCGCGCATCATGCTGAGCAGCGCATACAACGCCGTGACTGGCAACAGGCACATGGCCAGCGGCCCGCGTGTCAGCCAGGCTCGTTGCAGCGTTTGCGACCAGGTGTTCCGGTCGGCGAGTCGCACGGCGTCTTAGCGCGCCCGGCCCGCCGCACTGCCCTGCGCGGCGAAGGTCAGGCGCGGCAATCCGGCACGCCGCGCGGCGTCCATCACGTTGATCACGCTTTGGTGTGGGCTCAATGCGTCGGCCGAGACGATCACTACCATGTCCGGGTTGCCCTTGGCGGCGGCAGTCAACTCAGCGGTGAGCAACTCGATGCTGCGGCCATCGACCTGGCGCCGATTCACGGCGTAGCGGCCGTCGGCGGAGACGACGACGATGATTTCGCGAGGCCGGTCGCGCAGCTTCTCGGCGTCGGCCGCGGGCAACGTGATCTGCAGTTCGGTGAACTTCGAATACGTGGTCGAGAGCATCAGAAAGATCAGGATCACCAACAAGACGTCGATGAACGGGATCAGGTTGATCTCCGGGTCTTCCGGATGGGTCTTTCGAAAACGCAGCGACATCGTCGATTCAACCCGTCTGCCGGTGATGCGCCGTGAAGCGCAGCAGATGCGGCACCATGCGGTCTGCGGCCTGCTCCATGTCGAGCGTGTAGGCGTCAACCATGCCGCGGAAGTGCCGGTACAGCATCAACGACGGTATCGCGATGATCAGGCCGAAGGCGGTGTTGTACAGCGCCACCGAGATGCCATGCGCCAGCGTCGCCGGATTGTTGCCTCCCGTGGGGGCTTGCGAGCCGAAGATTTCGATCATGCCGATCACCGTGCCGAGCAGTCCGAGCAAGGGCGCCGCCGAGGCGATGGTGCCCAGCGGCGCCAGGTAACGCTCCATCTGGTGTACGGCGGCGCGGCCGGCGGATTCGAATGCGCCGCGCAGGCTTTCCTCGGAGATGCGCGGCTCGGCGATGACGGCGCGCACGCCGCTGGCGAGCACCTGACCGAGGATGGAGTTCTTTGAGAGCTTGTTCACCACGTCAGCCGACGGCAGGTGGGCGCGGGTGACCGCCATCACTTCGTCGAGTAATCGCGGTGGCATGACGCGCGACACGCGCAGGCTGGAAAAGCGCTCGAAAACGAGGGCCAGCGCCACGATGGAGCAAAGAATCAGCGGCCAAATCGGCCAACCAGCGGCCTGTATGATCGAAATCAATCGGATGTCCTCACGCTGAGCCTTCGGGGGCGAATTCGAAGTCGGCGATTATGGCGCCAAGGTTCTGCCGCTCTGCGCATCATCGCGACGGCGCGCAACATGCCGGGATTCCCGAGACTCATGCAGTGTTCGCTGACACCGTCAGGCAATCCACTGCAATTGGGGACAACAGTGTGGATAACTCCGGTTGAGCGTCGCCAAGACGGCGTAAATGCAGGCTGCAACTTAGCATGCCCAAAAGTTAAGCAAAAAATTATCCTTATGAATCAGTTACTTGCGTTAGAGATGCAAGCTCGTGACGCCCGCAGTGCGGTGCCAGCCCTTGAATGGCGCGGGTGTGGAGTTCTCGCCCCGCGCCAACACTGGGTTTGCCGATGATCGAACCGCTCGTCGCGGTTCCCGGGCGCATGGTGTGGACGGTTTCCGGCCTGCTGCGCGCCGTGGCAGACAGCCTCGGTGCGCGCTTCAATCCCTGCACCTTGCGCGGCGAGATCTCGGGCTTCTCGGCGGCGTCAAGCGGCCACTGCTACTTCAGCATCAAGGACGCTGGTGCGAGCGAACTGTTGAAGTGCGCCATGTTTCGGCGTGCCGCCAGCCTGCTGGACTTCACTCCTGCCGATGGGCAACGGGTTGAAGTGCGAGGGCGCCTGGACGTGTATTCGGCGCGCGGCGAACTGCAGATGATCGTGGAGTCGATGCAGCGCGACGGGGTTGGCGCGTTGTATGAGCAGTTCCTCAAGCTCAGGGCAAGGCTTGAGGCCGAAGGATTGTTCGATGCTTCGCGTCGGCGCGCCATACCGATGCACCCGAGGGCTGTGGGCATCGTGACGTCGCTCGGCGCGGCGGCACTGCACGATGTTGTCACCATGCTCGCGCGGCGTGCCCCGCATGTGAGCGTGATCATCTATCCGAGCACGGTGCAGGGCGCACAGGCTCCGGCTGAGTTGGCCGAGGCGATCGCTCTGGCAGGCAAACGGGCAGAGGTGGACACATTGATCGTTTGCCGCGGCGGTGGGTCGATTGAAGACCTGTGGGCGTTCAATGACGAGCGTGTGGTGCGGGCGCTGGTGGCCTGTTCGATTCCAGTGGTCTGCGGGGTCGGCCACGAAAGCGATGTCACCTTGTGCGATCTGGCCGCGGACTTGCGTGCCGCGACGCCGACAGCAGCCGCGGAACTCAGCGTGCCGTCTCGGCAGGATTGCCTGCTGGAACTGACCGCCTTCGCCACCCGTGCGCGGCGCGCCGCGGCGAACCGCCTCAATCTTGCGGGACAGCAGATGGACAGGTTGCGAGCCCAGCTCGGGCGACCCGCGCAGCGCCTGGACAACGAAACCCTGCGCCTGCGCTTGCTGGCGCATCGCTTGCCTTCGGCGGCGACGCTGGCGGCGCAAAGGGCGGGCGAGGTCCTGCGCAGACTCGCCAGTCGGTTCGTCCACGCCATTCAGACCGACCGCGTGCGCAGGCACAACGCCCTTGCGCACCTGGCGACGCGCCTGGAGGCGTGCAATCCGACGCTGGTGGTGGCGCGGGGTTATGCGCTGGTGCAACGGGAGGACGGCGAACTCGTCGTCGACCCGGCGCAACTGCACAAAGGGGACGATCTGCGCTTGACCCTGGCACGCGGCCAAGTGCGGGTGCAGATCGCCGGGGTGCGGGCCCTCTGACTGAGTGCGCGCGGGCTCAGAACCCGGCGTTCTGCTGCGCGACCATGCAATAAAGCATCGGGATCGACAGCATCGTGTTCGCGCGCGAGGTCAACATCGCCAAGCGGCCCGCCTTGGCTTTTTTCCTCGGGCGTGACAGTCACCATTCCCAGGGCCTTCTTCTGGTTCGGCCAAATGATGAACCAGACGTTGAATGCCATGATGAGCGCCAGCCACATGCCGATGCCGATGGCGGTAAACGGCTTTTGCATGCTCAGGGCCTGAACCAGATAGCCATTGAGGGACGCGAGGAACACGCCGGTGACGACAGTGGCCAGCGCCGCCCAGCGAAACCAGAACAGGGCGGTGGGCGCGATCACTTTGCTGATCGCGGGCTTTTGCTCGTCGGGAATCTTGGGCATCGACGGAATCTGCACGAAGTTGAAGTACCACAGCAGGCCGATCCACATCACGCCGCACACCACATGCAGCCAGCGCATGAAGAACGCATGCCAAGCCATGTTCAATTGAACGTTGCCGAACAGCACGACCAGCAGCACCAGCAGTACCACGCCCGCGGCGACGGTGCGCCCTAGCGATTGAAATATCGCGCCCATGATTTCTCCTTTTGGATTGACGAAAAGCAAAACCGACTATAGCGATTTTCGGGCCCGCGCCGCCCCGTGCGTGCGCTGCCGCAACGGCCTGCTCACTTGCCCAGCGGGCCGCCTTGCACGCGTGAGCCGGCCTTGATGGCGCGCTTGGCGAACCACCCCTGGTTCATCTCCAGCGCGAACCGAACGGGCTTCTTCGAGCAGTGACCATTCAGCGTGAGGGGCGCCATGTCTTCGATGTTGACGATCGTGCCGTCATCGTTGAGAAAGGCGATCGACAGCGGCAACAGCGTGTTCTTCATCCAGAAGCATTGCGGGGTCGCGGATTCGAAGACGAACAGCATGCCTTCATTGGCGCCCATCTTCGGCCTGTGCATCAGGCCGGTGGCGCGCTGCTCGGCAGTCTGGGCCAGTTCGGCTTGAATGATGTGCATGCCGGCCGTCAGCGCAACTGTGGCAAGCTTCTGCGGCGCTTCCTGGGCATGGCTTGCTGGAAACGCGAACAGCAATGTGATGCCGGCAGTCTGGAAAAGGGTGCGAAGTGTGCGCATGGTGAATCGTAGAATGCCCGGCTTTAGCCCCCTCATCGTATCGTCTGGAGTGCCATTGCCATGTACAAGCACGTCAAAGTCCCCCACGGTGGGAAGAAGATCACCGTCAACAAGGACTACTCGCTCAACGTGCCGAGCAACCCGATCATCCCGTACATCGAGGGCGATGGCACCGGCCTGGACATCACCCCGGTGATGATCAAGGTGGTTGACGCAGCGGTGGCCAAGTCTTACGCAGGCAAGCGCCAGATTCACTGGATGGAGATCTACGCTGGAGAGAAGTCGACGAAGATTTACGGCCCGGACGTTTGGCTGCCCGAAGAAACGCTCGCCATCGTCAAGGAGTACGTCGTTTCGATCAAGGGGCCGTTGACGACGCCCGTGGGCGGAGGAATCCGATCGCTCAACGTGGCGCTGCGCCAGGAGCTTGACCTGTACGTGTGCCAGCGGCCGATTCAATACTTCGCGGGCGTGCCTTCGCCGCTGAAGGAGCCGGAGAAGACGAACATGATCATCTTCCGCGAGAACTCGGAAGACATCTACGCCGGCATCGAATTCGAGGCAGAGAGCGACAAGGCGAAACGCCTGATCAAGTTCTTGCAAGATGAATTCGGGGTGAAGAAGATTCGCTTCCCCAACACGTCGAGCATCGGTATCAAACCGGTCTCGCGCGAAGGGACCGAACGGCTGGTGCGCAAGGCCTACCAGTACGCGATCGACAACGACAAGTCGTCTGTCACCCTGGTCCACAAGGGCAACATCATGAAATTCACGGAAGGTGGGTTTCGCGACTGGGGTTACGCGCTGGCTCAGCGCGAGTTCGGCGCGCAGCTCGTCGACGGTGGCCCGTGGTGCAAATTCAAGAATCCGAAGACGGGCAGGGAAATCATCGTCAAGGACTCGATCGCCGACGCCTTCTTGCAGCAGATTTTGCTGCGACCGGCCGAGTATTCCGTGATCGCGACACTGAATCTCAATGGCGACTACATCTCCGATGCGCTGGCGGCCCAGGTCGGCGGCATCGGCATCGCGCCGGGTGCGAACATGAGCGACTCGATCGCGATGTTCGAGGCCACACATGGCACCGCACCCAAGTATGCTGGCAAAGACTACGTCAACCCGGGCTCGGAGATTCTCTCCGCGGAGATGATGTTGCGCCACATGGGTTGGGTCGAAGCGGCTGACCTGATCATCAGTTCGATGCAAAAGGCGATTCAGTCGAAGAAAGTGACGTACGACTTCGCGCGGTTGATGCACGGCGCGACGCAGGTCTCATGCTCGGGCTTTGGCCAGGTGATGATCGACCACATGTGATCCCGAACCTGAGGCAGGCCAATTCGCCAGCCTGCATTGACGGCAGGCCGTCACCGCAGCGTGGAATAGTCCGCCAAACGAGGGGTCGCAGCGTCCCCTGAGGGGATATGCCAACTCGATAGAATGGTCTCATGCCCACCGATAAACCGAACCCGCCTGCGCCGACACCCGCGCCGGTGCTGCCAGATGATGGGCAAGGGACGGTTGTTGCCGAGCGACGTACCCAAAGAACCGAACCGCCCCGGATGTACCAGGTGGTGTTGCTGAACGACGACTACACGCCGATGGAGTTCGTCGTCATGGTTCTTCAGGAGTACTTCCAACGCGACCTCGAATCGGCCACACTCATCATGCTTAAGATCCATCACGAAGGGCGTGGTGTGTGCGGGGTTTATTCGAAAGACGTGGCGACGACGAAAGTTGAGTTGGTGCTGGCCGCCGCAAGGCGTGGGGGCCACCCGTTGCAATGCATCCTGGAGGCCGCATGATTGCGCAAGAATTAGAAGTCAGTCTGCACATGGCGTTTGTCGAGGCGCGCCAGCAGCGGCATGAATTCATCACGGTCGAGCACTTGCTGATGGCGTTGCTCGACAACCCGTCGGCCGCCGAAGTGCTGCGCGCCTGTTCCGCCAACATTGATGACTTGCGCAAGAGTCTCTCCGGGTTCATCAAGGAAAACACGCCCACGGTGGCGGGCTCCGACGAAGTAGACACGCAGCCCACGCTGGGCTTCCAGCGCGTGATCCAGCGCGCGATCATGCATGTGCAGTCCACTGGCAGCGGCAAGAAGGAAGTGACCGGCGCGAACGTGCTGGTGGCGATCTTCGGCGAAAAGGATTCACACGCGGTGTACTACCTGCACCAGCAGGGCGTGACACGCCTGGACGTTGTCAACTTCATTGCCCATGGCATCAAGAAGAGCGAACCGCCCGAGCCGGCGAAAGCGAACGAGCCCAGCTCGAACAACGAGGGCGAAAAAGAAGAAGCTGACAGCAAGGGTTCGCCGCTGGACCAATTCACGCAGAACCTGAATCAGCTTGCGCGCGAGGGCAAGATCGATCCATTGATCGGCCGCGAACTCGAAGTCGAGCGAGTGATCCAGATCCTTTGCCGGCGCCGCAAGAACAATCCGCTATTGGTGGGCGAAGCGGGCGTGGGCAAGACGGCGATCGCCGAAGGCTTGGCTTGGCGCATCACTCAGGACGACGTTCCTGAAGTCCTGGCCAAGTGTGTCGTGTACTCGCTGGACATGGGCGCGTTGCTCGCCGGCACCAAGTATCGGGGTGACTTCGAACAGCGCCTCAAGGGCGTGCTCAAGCAGCTCAAAGATCAGCCCAACGCTATTCTGTTCATCGATGAGATCCACACCCTCATCGGTGCCGGTGCGGCTTCCGGCGGAACGCTCGACGCGAGCAATTTGCTCAAGCCCGCGCTGAGCTCGGGGGCGATGAAATGCATCGGCGCGACGACCTTCAGCGAGTACCGGGGCATCTTCGAAAAGGACGCAGCGCTGTCGCGTCGCTTCCAGAAAGTCGACGTGGTCGAGCCATCGGTGGAGCAAACGATTGAGATCCTCAAGGGTCTGAAGTCACGTTTCGAAGACCACCACAGCGTCAAGTACGCGCTCGGTGCGTTGCAGGCTGCCGCTGAACTATCCGCCAAGTTCATCAACGACAGGCATTTGCCCGACAAGGCGATCGACGTGATCGACGAAGCCGGTGCCGCGCAGCGCATCCTGCCCAAGAACAAGCAGAAGAAGACGATCACGCGCGCCGAGGTGGAAGACATCGTCGCGAAGATTGCGCGCATACCACCGGCCAGCGTGTCGAGCGATGACCGCTCCAAGCTGAAGAGCCTGGATCGGGATCTGAACAGTGTCGTGTTCGGCCAGGAGCCGGCGATCGATGCGCTCGCGGCGGCGATCAAGATGGCGCGCTCGGGCCTGGGCCGGCCCGACAAGCCGATCGGCTCGTTCCTGTTCAGCGGGCCCACGGGCGTGGGCAAGACGGAAGTCGCACGCCAGCTTGCGTACATCATGGGCATCGATCTGATTCGCTTTGACATGAGCGAATACATGGAACGCCACGCGGTGAGCCGCCTGATCGGGGCGCCCCCGGGGTATGTGGGCTTCGACCAGGGAGGCTTGCTGACCGAGGCGATCGCGAAGAAGCCGCACGCCGTGCTGCTGATGGATGAGATTGAAAAGGCGCATCCGGACGTCTTCAACGTATTGCTCCAAGTCATGGACCACGGCACGCTGACCGACAACAACGGGCGCAAGGCCGACTTTCGCAACGTCATCATCATCATGACGACGAATGCTGGCGCCGAGACGATGAACAAGGCGACGATAGGCTTTACGACGGCGCGCGAGCAGGGCGACGAGATGGTCGACATCAAACGCCTCTTTACGCCGGAGTTCCGCAATCGCCTTGATGCAATCGTGAGCTTCAAGGCGCTGGACGAAGAGATCATTCTGCGCGTGGTTGATAAATTCTTGCTCCAGCTCGAAACCCAGCTGAACGAGAAAAAGGTTGAAGTCACCTTTACCGACAACTTGCGCAAGCACCTGGCGAAGAAGGGCTTTGACCCGTTGATGGGTGCGCGGCCGATGCAGCGCTTGATTCAAGACACGATACGCCGCGCCTTGGCGGACGAGTTGCTTTTCGGTCAGCTCGTGGACGGAGGCCGCTTGACGGTCGATGCCGATGCCGATGGCAAGCCGCTGCTCGACATCACACCCACGAAGAAGAGCGACAAACCGAAAGCCGAGCCGGCGACGGCTTGAGTACGCGCTTGAGCGCAGCAGGCGCGGGCGTTACGCACCCGCCAGCGCCGCGGGATCCTGGCAATAGAACTCCGCGAGCAGTTCGTAGAGCTGCGGGTGCGCCTGACGTGCCTGCAACGGCACGGTAAAGAACGCCTCCGTCGCGACCGCGAAGAATTCGTCCTGCGATTGCGCGCCGTAGGGGTCAAGGACGGTATCCAGGCCGTCACCGACCATTGCGCATAAACTTTGGTACTCGGCATCGAGAACCTCGACCCAGCGCTGGCGTGCATGCCGGTTCGGCAACGGGGGTACGCCATCGGCGATGCCATCGCGCATGTCCAGGATGTGGGCGAACTCGTGAATGACGACGTTGTAGCCCCAGTCGGCCGACTCGCCGCTGTCTTCCACATCACGCCATGACAGCATCAGCGGCCCGCCCTCCATGGCCTCGCCGCTCAATTCCTCCTCGTACTCGTGAACGACACCGATCTCGTCGACGAACTCGCGCTGTGCGACTACCGCGTCCGCGTGCACCACGATGCCCTTGAAGCCGTCGTACCAATGCAATCCGAGCCGCAGGATGGGCAGGCAAGCCTGCGCCGCAATGGCGACCGCCATCTCGTCGCTGACCACCAGTCGGTCGGCACCGAAAAACTCCTTCTCGGCGAGGAACAACGTCGCCAGTTCACGCAACTCGGTTTGCGCCGCAGCGTCGAGGTCGGCAAGAAAACCGTAGCGCATCAGCGTGAGGCGCCACAGCGCATCGGGAATGCTTCGCTTGCGCAAGACATGGTTGCGTCGGGCCTGCTTCCAGGCGTTCCACAAGCCGCGCATGTCAGGCGAGCGGGTGGCGCTGCAACCCGGTGGAATCGAGCCGCAGGACCTCGGCGCGCCGTGGGTGTTGGTCGTCAAGACTCCAATCGCTCAAGACGTGCCGAACATAGCCTGGAGCCAGTGCGTCGCTGCCGGGGCGATGGGTGTGACCATGTATGAGCACCTTCGAGTTCGCATGATCGAGCCAGTGCAGGGCCATCGGCGTATCGATGTCGACACCTTCGTCGTTCGCTCGCCCTGCTTGGCGCTCCATGCTACCGGCGCGCAACTCGCGGGCCAGCTTGCGGCGCTCCGCGAGTGGCCGTGCCAATAACTGAGCCTGCCACTGCGGGTTTCGAACCATGGTGCGGAATTGTTGGTACTCGATGTCGGCCAGGCACAGCGCGTCGCCGTGCGTCAACAAGTAGCGTTGCCCGAAGGCCACCAGCACCGTGGGGTCGCGCAGTCCCTGCATGTTGCATGCGGCGAGCATTTCGGCTCCGACCAGGAAGTCACGATTCCCGACCATGAACGCAAGGCTCGTCTTGGAGGCCGCACGCAACAGCACATCAACGCAGTGCGCCTCGAACTCGCAGGCTCGGGAGTCGTCGCCGACCCAGGACTCGAACAGGTCGCCCAAGATGAATACGGCGCCGACGCGGGTTTGTTCCAGATAGCGTTCCCAGGCCGCGAGCGTCGCAGGCGTCTGCGCGGCCAAGTGCAAGTCGCTGATGATGTCGATGCTGGCCAGGGTCGCGGGCGCGACCCATTCGTCGAAATGAGCCGGCTCTAACTGAAACACAGAAATCAGGTCACACGCTTCGCGCTGAGGATCACGACATCTTCGACCGGAACGTCGTCGTGGCCGCCGCGCCGGGCGGTGCCGACCCTTTCAATCGCATCCACCACGTCCATCCCGCCGATCACCTTCGCGAACACGGCGTAGCCCCAGCCTTGCGGACTCTCCGACTTGAAGTTCAAGAAGGAGTTTTCGGTGGTGTTGATGAAGAACTGCGCCGTCGCGGAGTGCGGCGCGGACGTGCGCGCCATGGCCAGCGTGTACTTGTCGTTCTTCACCCCGTTGTTGGCTTCGTTGGTGAGCGCCTCGCGTGTGGGCTTTTGCTTCATGGCGACATCAAACCCGCCGCCTTGAATCATGAAGCCCTTGATGACGCGGTGGAACACCGTGCCGTCGTAGTGGCCATCGTCCACATAGGCGAGAAAGTTGCGCACGGACTGCGGGGCGCGGGCGTTATCCAGCTCGATTCTCAAGGTACCCAGGCTCGTTTCCAGTTCGACCAGTTGATTCATGTCACGGCTCCAGAGTCGCTTGTTTGATGATGACGGGCTCGACCGGAACGTTCTGGTGCGGTCCCTTGCTGGCTGTGGCGACGACGCGAATCTTGTCCACGACATCCATGCCCGCAACCACCTTGCCGAACACAGCGTAGCCATTGCCGTCTCGCGATTCGCTCGCATTCAGGAAGGCATTGTCCTTGAGGTTGATGAAGAACTGCGCGGTCGCGGAATTCGGGTCGCCCGTGCGCGCCATCGCCACGGTGCCGCGCGTATTGAGCAGACCATTCTTGCTCTCCAGCGGAATCGGAGGCCGAGTTGGCTTTTGCGTCATGTCGGGCAGCATGCCACCGCCTTGGACCATGAAGTTGTCGATCACGCGATGAAAAATCGTTCCGTTGAAGTGACCGTCTTTCGCATACTGCAGAAAATTCGCCGCGGAACGGGGTGCCTTCGTGGCGTCGAGTTCAATGACGATATCGCCCATCGAAGTGGTGAGCTTGACCTTTTGCGCCAGGGCGGGCAGCGAGGCTGCTGCGCAAGCGATCAGGGCGATACCGGCACAGGTGCGCGCGACTGCGCGTGCGGCGTTTCGAATCATGGGTTCTTTCACTCCTCGGGTTGGACGATTGGATGGCGCGCTACTGCGGGGTCGCAGGCGCCGATGCACTGCGCTTGGCGGCGAACAACTCCCGCGCCAAGGCGAGCTTGGCGGGCAGCCGACGGTTGCCCGGGTCAAGCGTCAGGGCACGAGCATACGCGCGACTGGCGAGCATGCCGTGCACGTCGCCCAGGTTTTCATGGGCGATGGCATATCCGGGGTTGCTGCGCAAAGCTTCTTCGAGTGCGACGCGGGCCCTGTCGTAGTCGCCCCGCGCCGCATACAGCGTTGCCAGATTGTTGTAAGGCTCCGCCAGCTCGGGGAAGTCTTCTGTCAATCCCTGAAAGACTTCGATCGCCTCCATGCTTCGCTGGCTCTCCGCGAGCACGACGCCTTTGAGGAATCGCAGCTGCGCGTCTTTGGGGCGCAGCGCAAGCGCCTTGTCGGCGAGTTGCACGGCTTGGGCGCTGTTTCCCTCGCGATGCAAGCGTGTAATTTCGTTGGTCTCTTCTCCCGTGGCAAACGCCGGGCACGCCCAAACCAATGCGCCAACAGGCAACGTGATGAAGAGCAGGCGATGCAGCTTGCGCATGGTTTGGGCCCCGGTGGACGCGGCGAGCAGCAGGGCAAACAATTTGCGAAAGCGTCGTTAAATTGCGATGAATTGCGGCCGGTATACTGGATCGATTGTAGTGCCGCGCCCTCTGAACCTTCGCTCCGTCATGGCCCTTCGAATTCACAACACCTTGTCGCGGCGGGTTGAAACGTTCAGCCCCATCACCCCCGGCCATGTGGGCATGTACGTGTGCGGCATGACGATCTACGATTTGTGCCACGTCGGGCACGCCCGCTTCTTGATGGCCTTCGATGTCATCTACCGATGGCTGCTGGTGCTCGGCTACGACGTGACCTACGTTCGCAACATCACCGACATCGACGACAAGATCATTCGACGAGCGCTTGAACGCGGGATTGCGATTCGACAGTTGACTGACGAGATGACGCTGGCAATGCATCAGGACATCGACGCTTTGGGAATTGCTCGGCCGACGTTCGAGCCGCGTGCGACCCAGCATGTACCGCAGATGCTGGAAATGATCTCGGCGCTGGAGCGCAACGGGTTGGCTTACCGAGCCTCCAGCGGCGATGTAAATTTCGCGGTTCGCAAGTTTCCCGGCTACGGCAAGCTTTCAGGCAAGTCGCTCGATCAGTTGCGCGCCGGGGAGCGCGTGGCGGTGCAAGAGGGCAAAGATGACGCGTTGGACTTCGTGCTTTGGAAGTCGGCGAAAGACACCGAGCCCGACGACGCGAAGTGGGACAGTACCTTCGGCAAAGGGCGACCGGGCTGGCACATCGAGTGCTCGGCAATGTGCCGTGCCTTGCTGGGCGCGCATTTCGACATTCATGGCGGCGGCATGGACTTGCAGTTTCCGCACCACGAGAACGAGATCGCGCAGAGTGAGGGCGCTTACCCCGGGCCGTTCGTCAACTACTGGGTGCACAACGGCTTCCTCAACGTTGACAACGAGAAGATGTCCAAATCGGTGGGCAACTTCTTCACGATCCGCGACGTGCTTGAGCGCTATGACGGCGAGACGGTGCGCTTCTTTATGATTCGCACGCACTATCGCAGTCCGTTCAACTTCAGCGACACCCACCTCGACGACGCGCGCAACTCATTGCGGCGCCTGTACACCGCGCTGGACGGTGCGGTCATCGGTGATGTCGAACTCGACTGGAGCGAACCGCGTGCCGCGGCGTTTCGTGAGGCGATGAACGACGACTTCAACACCCCCGGGGCCATGGCGTTGTTGTTCGACTTGGCGAGCGAGATCAACCGTTCACGTTCGCCGCGAGACGCCGGCCTGTTGCGAACACTCGCGGGAACGTTGGGGTTGCTGCAACAGGCGCCTCGCACCTATCTGCAAGGCGGAAGCGGATTGGACGAAGCCGCGATCGCGCACGCCATCGAACAACGCCGCATCGCCAAGCAAAGCAAGGACTTCACCAGCGCCGATCGCATTCGCAAAGAGCTTGCGGCACAAGGCGTAGTCCTGAAAGACTCGCCCCAGGGCACGACTTGGGTGAAGGGCTGAGGCGCGCGGGGCCTGAGTCGGGAGCATAGCTTGGTAGCACTCGCGCAACCGCCGTACTGGGACGAAGCCTGCAAGCACCTGGCCAAGCGCGACCGCGTGATGCGCAAGTTGATCCCGAAATTCGGCGACGGCAGGCTGCAAAGTCGAGGCGATGCGTTTACGACCCTCGCACGTTCCATCGTCGGGCAACAGATTTCGGTGAAAGCCGCCCAGACGGTGTGGGACCGCTTCACCGCGCTGCTACAGGACACGACCGCGAGCCTGTTGCCCGAGAACGTGCTGTCGCTCGGTGTGCCGAAGATTCGCGGCGCGGGCCTGTCAGCGCGCAAGGTCGAGTACCTTTGCGATCTGGCGCAGCACTTTCAATCCGGCGCGGTGCATGTCGATCAGTGGCAGCGCATGGACGACGAAGCCATCATCGAAGAGCTGGTCGCGATCCGCGGCATCGGGCGCTGGACGGCCGAGATGTTCCTCATCTTTCACCTGATGCGCCCCAATGTTTTGCCGCTGGACGACGTGGGGCTGCTCAAGGGCATCAGCGTGAACTATTTCAGCGGCGAGCCGGTTTCACGCGCCGAAGCCCGCGAGGTGGGCGACGCCTGGGCGCCTTTTCGCTCGGTGGCCACATGGTACATTTGGCGCAGCCTTGACCCCCTGCCGGTCGAGTACTGATGCGCTGGTGGTCACACCGGGCACGCTTGCATCCTTGAGTTTTCACATCCTGCACGCATGAGCGGTGGACAGATGAGCAAACGACACTTCCTCGAATTCGAACAGCCCGTCGCCGAACTCGAATCGAAGATCGACGAGTTGCGGTATGTGCAAAGCGAGTCGGCAGTCGACATTTCGGAAGAGATCGATCGACTGAGCAAGAAGAGCCTGCAGCTCACGAAGGATCTGTACTCCAACTTGTCGCCCTGGCAGGTCACGCAGATCGCCCGGCATGCGCAGCGCCCCTACACACTGGACTACATCGGCGAAATCTTCACTGATTTTCTCGAGCTGCATGGGGACCGCACCTATGCCGACGATCAATCGATCGTCGGTGGCTTGGCGCGATTCAATGGTCAGGCCTGCGTCGTGCTTGGGCATCAAAAAGGGCGTGACACCAAGGAGCGTGGCCTGCGCAATTTCGGAATGTCGCGCCCCGAGGGCTACCGCAAGGCCCTGCGCCTGATGAAGCTGGCCGAGAAATTTGGCCTGCCCGTTTTCACTTTTGTTGACACGCCCGGGGCCTACCCCGGCGTCGGCGCCGAGGAGCGTGGTCAGTCAGAGGCGATCGGGCGCAACATCTTCGAGATGGCGCAACTCGAAGTGCCGATCATCGCCACCATCATCGGCGAAGGCGGGTCAGGCGGGGCGCTGGCGATCAGCGTCGGTGACCAGGTGCTGATGTTGCAATACGCGGTCTACTCCGTGATTTCACCCGAGGGTTGTGCTTCCATACTTTGGAAGACGGCGGAGCGCGCGTCTGATGCGGCCGACGCATTGGGCATCACGGCGCACCGGCTCAAGGCGCTCGGTCTCGTGGACAAGATCGTCAGCGAACCCGTCGGCGGCGCGAATCGCGACACGAAGCAGATGGCCGCGTTCCTCAAGCGCGCCTTGAACGACTCGTTGCGTCAATTGAGCGATCTCAAGCCCAAGGAATTGGTGCAGCGCCGCTACGAGCGCTTGCGCGCCTACGGGCGCTTTAGCGACACGACCGAGCACTGAGCGCCGCGTCGTCGGATCGCCGGGCACACTGCGGGGTGTCGCGCATGAATCGCGCATGATTGCCCGCAAACCGATGCAAGAGACTCAGGCACCGAGTGTCGTCGGGGTCGCCTACAGCGGGGGCCGGGATTCCACTGCCTTGCTGCACGCCACCCTTGCCGCGGCAACCCCGCTGGGCGTTCACGTCGTTGCGTTGCACGTGCATCATGGCCTGAGTGCCCACGCCGATGCGTGGCTCGCACATTGCCACGACCAATGCGCAAGATGGGCGCGCCGCAGCCAGCCCCTCGGGTTTGCCGCGGAGCGTCTGGCGGGCCTGCCCGCTTCGGGAGACAGCGTCGAAGCCTGGGCGCGCGAGCAGCGCTATCTTGCGCTGCACCGATTGGCAGCGGCGCATGGGGCCACACTGGTCTTGCTCGCCCACCACCGGCTTGACCAGGCGGAGACCTTTCTACTGCAAGCGTTGCGCGGCGCTGGGGTGGCCGGGCTGGCGGCCATGCCGAACATCGCTCGGCGTGACGGTATTGCTTGGGCGCGACCCTGGCTGGATCAGCCCCGCGAGGCCATTGAAGCCTATGTGCGCAGGCATCGGTTGCGTCACATTGACGACGACAGCAATACAGACACGCGTCATGCCCGCAATCGTTTGCGGCTTCAGGTATGGCCAGCGTTTGCACTAGCCTTTCCACAGGCCGAAGCAGCACTGGCTCAAAGCGCCGAGTGGGCGCAGCAGGCTGCAGCGGGCTTGGCCGAGTTGG
This sequence comes from Burkholderiales bacterium, assembly GCA_031419715.1. Taxonomy (GTDB): domain Bacteria; phylum Pseudomonadota; class Gammaproteobacteria; order Burkholderiales; family Burkholderiaceae_C; genus JAEMQF01. The sequence goes on from JANOLJ010000334.1 coordinate 20,912, forward strand.
CGCAGATGGATCTGGCGAGCGTGGCGAACGATCGCGGCCTGAACCTGCGAACCTGGAAGTTATTGACTCCGGCCCGGCGTGTAAATGCGCTGCGTTCTTGGCTCCAAGGTCAGGTCGGCCGTGCCGCGTCGGCCAGTCTGGCGATGCGATTGATGACCGAGCTGCAAGCGACACGCGATGCAAACTGGCCGTGCCCCGACGGCACCCTGCGGCTGTATCGAGGCACTTTGATCTATCAGCGCCATCTGGAGCAAACGCTGGCGTCGCCGCGCGAATCGCAGTTGTGCGTGCGCCGCGCCGGGCTGTACAAGCTTCCCGGGTGGGCGGGGCAACTGCGGGTTCAGCGCGTTGCGTGCGGCGGCGTGCCGTTGGCTTGGCTGGGGCAGTTGGAGCTTCGCGGGCGAAGCGGAGGCGAGCAATTTCAGGCCGGGCTGGGGCGGCCGCCACGCGGCCTCAAAAAGCAGTACCAGGCGGCAGCCGTTCCCCCGTGGTTGCGTGATGGCCCGTTGTTCTTCAGCGGGGGTCAGTTGATCTTCGCGCCAGGGCTGGGTATTGACGCGCGCGTCCTGTGCCTGCCAGGGCAGCCTCAAGTTTCGTTGGAGTGGCAGCGCACACAGGCCGCGTAAACACCAGCCGCGCAAACAGCCGCCCGACTAAACTATCGCGCTTTGCCGAACTGCACGGCAAGAACCACTACGGCTGCGCCCGAACTTCACTCCATGGCACTTTTGGTTCACAAATACGGTGGCACATCGATGGGCTCGACCGAGCGCATTCGCAATGTCGCCAAGCGCGTTGCCAAATGGGTGCGCGCCGGTCATCAACTGGTTGTCGTGCCCTCGGCGATGAGCGGCGAGACGAATCGCCTGCTGGCCTTGGCCAAGGAACTCTCGCCGGCCGGATCAACACCGGCGCATTGGCGCGAGCTCGACATGATCGCCGCCACGGGGGAACAAGTGTCGGTGGGCTTGCTCGCCATCGCATTGCAAGCCGAAGGGTTGGAGGCGGTGAGCTACACCGGCTGGCAAATGCCGATCACCACCGACAGCGCGTTCACCAAGGCGCGCATTCAGAGCATTGACGACCAGCGTGTCAAGGTGGACTTGGCGGCCGGCAAGGTCGTCGTGATCGCCGGCTTCCAGGGAGTTGATGCGCTGGGCAACATCACGACGCTCGGCCGTGGCGGGTCCGACACCTCGGCGGTGGCCGTGGCCGCGGCGTTGAAAGCGGCCGAATGCCTGATCTATACCGATGTGGACGGCGTCTACACCACCGATCCGCGTGTCGTTCCCGAAGCGCGCCGCCTGAAGACGATCAGCTTCGAAGAGATGCTGGAGATGGCCAGTCTGGGTTCCAAGGTGCTGCAGATTCAATCCGTCGAATTCGCCGGCAAGTACCGCGTTCCGTTGCGCGTGTTGTCCAGCTTCACGCCTTGGGACATCGCCATCGACGAAGAAGCCGTGTCGGGCACTCTGATCACATTCGAGGAGGACGAAAAAATGGAACAAGCCATCGTGTCGGGCATCGCCTTCAATCGCGACGAAGCCAAGATCAGTCTGCTGGGCGTGACCGACAAGCCGGGCATTGCGCATCAAATTCTCGGGCCGGTGGCGCAGGCCAATATCGATGTGGACGTGATCATTCAGAACGTGTCACACCAAGGGCGCACCGACTTTTCATTCACCGTGCACCGCAACGACTACGCGCGCACGATGGAGTTGCTCAAGTCCTCGGTGGTGCCCAAGACGGGCGCGGCTGACCTGATTGGCGACCCGAAAATCTGCAAGGTCAGCATCGTGGGCATCGGCATGCGCTCGCATGTCGGTGTGGCGAGCAAGATGTTCGCGGTGCTGAGCGAAGAGGGCATCAACATCCAGATGATCACAACCAGCGAGATCAAGACGAGCGTTGTCATCGACGAGAAATACATGGAGCTGGCGGTGCGCGCGTTGCACAAAGCCTTCGATCTCGAACAGTCACCCGGTTGAGTGCGCAGGCAGGGCGCTAGAATGGCGCCCGGCGTCAGGAGCTGTGACCGAGTGGCCGAAGGTGCTCCCCTGCTAAGGGAGTATGTGGGCAAAACCTGCATCGAGGGTTCGAATCCCTCCGGCTCCGCCAACGCTCTGAACCTTCAACCCGTGGCGGCATTGCCGCTGCCGCGGTACCAGGCAACTCCGGCTGCGTCGATCTCGGCGATCGCCTCACCGCGCTGCACGAGATAGTTCAAGCACGCAATGCTTTCGCCGGTGGCCAGCCCCAGCAGGCCGGAGCTGCCGGCGTCGATCGCCCGGCCGAACAGGGCGACGAATACGTCCACGGCGCGTTTGGGTTCAGCCAGGGTGTCGCGCAATCGGTCGAGGATGCGCAGTTGCGAGTCGGCAAGGTAGCGCAGCCGCGCGTGCAGGCCGCGAAAGCATTCGTTGTGTGACGGCAATACCAGCACGTCATCAGGAACTTCGCGCTCGATCTTGGCCAAAGATTCCAGCCAGCCTTGCATCGGGTCGGCATCCGGTTCGGTGGGGTGGACCGACACGTTCGATGAAATTCGCGGAAGCACCTGGTCTCCCGAGATCAACACTTTCAAGGCCGGGCAGTACAGGCAGGCGTGTTCGGGCGAATGGCCGGTGCCAACGATGACGCGCCACTCGTGCACGCCGATTTGCAGTGTCTCGCCGTCAATCATGCGCCGGTAGCTCTCGGGCAGCGCGTGGATCTGCTTGCCGAAATTGCCGAAGCGCACGCGATAGTCTTCCAGCGCCGATTCAGGCCAGCCAGCACGGCGAAAGAATGACATCGCCTCGTCGGGCGCTTCGCGTCCGGTGTCGGCGCACAGGACCCGGCAATTCAGATACTCCTGGCGCGTCATCCACAGGCTGCAGCCGAACTTGCGCGTCAACCAACCTGCCAGTCCCACATGGTCGGGGTGCATATGGGTGACGAACACGCGCGTGATCGGCCGCTGGTCGGGCGCGTCAGCGAACAAGCCCCTCCAGGCGTCCAGGCTCTCGGGCGTGCGCACGCCTGTATCGACGATGGCCCAGCCGTCGCCGTCATCCAATGCCCACAGGTTGATGTGGTTGAGGGCATAGGGCAATGGCATGCGCAGCCACAACACGCCGGGTGCCACTTCGAGCAGCTTGCCCGGCTGCGGAGGCGCTTCAAAGGGATAGATCAGCGTGGGCTTGTCGAGCCGCTCGCGCTGAGGCTTGGGTTCGCGCATCGGGATTTCCTGCGGGGATGTTGGGCTGCGGGGCCGCTACATTGTCGTGTGGAATGCCCTGAAGCAGCGCACCGCAACGACTCAGCAGGAGGCCTCGATGTACCCGGCAATTCAAGCGCAACGACATCCCGAACGGCCGGCTTTCATCATGGCTGGCGCTGGCACGGCCACCTCATACCGAGACCTGGACATGCGCAGCAATCGGTTGGCGCATCTGCTGCGCGCGCAGGGTTTGCGACAGCGCGACCACTACTGCGTATTCATGGAGAACAATGGGCACTACATCGTCGCCAACGCCGCAGGCGAGCGCAGTGGCCTGTACTACACCTGCATTAACTCGTTCCTGACGGCGCAGGAGCTGGCCTACATCGTGGGCAACAGCGATTCGCGGGTGTTGATCACATCGCGCGCAAAACGCGATGTCGCGGCGCAGGCGATGGCGCTGTGCCCGAAAGTGCGCCTGGGGTTGATCGTTGACGCGCCAAGCGATGGCATGTTCATCAACCTCGATGAAGCGTGTGAAGCGTACCCCGACACGCCGATCAACGACGAATGGTTGGGCACGCCGATGTTGTATTCATCCGGCACCACCGGCCGGCCCAAAGGCGTGTTGCGGCCACTGCCCGACAACCCACCGCGCGAACCGCTGTCGCTGTTCCACTTCCTGGCGAAGCTGTGGCGCTACCGAGAAGACATGGTCTACCTCTCGCCCGCGCCGCTGTATCACTCAGCGCCGCAGGCGGCGGTGTCGCTGTGCGTGCGCAGCGGGGGCACGGCGATCATCATGGAACACTTCGATCCCGAGCGTAAGCGTTCCGCGAACCCATCTTTCATCTCGCCCCTGAAGCTGCGAACCTCTCGTCTCGGCAATCAACCAAGGAGACGAGATGAGCATGGATCGACAGCAGATGCAACGCTGCCTGGAGCGGGTGGCGGCGTATCGGGCCTCTGGCCAGAAGGCCAACGTATGGGCGCAGGCCAACGGCATGCCCATGCGCGAGCTGGCGAGTTGGTGCGCGCATGCGGCGCGCTGGCAGGCACGGCTTGACGGCGTCAGCGCCTCTCCCCGCGCGGCAACCCGGCCCAGCGGCTTCGTGGCCGCCCGCGTGGCGTCGAATGCGGCGGCGTCGGCATCGGTACGCGTCGAGTTGAGCGCAGGGGCTGCGCGGCTCGAATTACATTGGCCCGTGGCGCACACCCGCGAGCTTGCCGCGCTGCTGCGGGAGATCGGCCGATGATTCGCATCGAGACCATCTGGCTGGCCCTTGGTGTCAGCGACCTGCGCGGCGGCATCGACAAGCTGCTGGCCCAGGTGGTGCACGGCTTCGCGCTGGGCGCGCAGGCGCACCACGCCTACGTGTTCGCCAACCGGCGCGCCGACCGGCTCAAGGTGCTCGTCTACGACGGCGCGGGAATGTGGTTGTGCACGCGGCGCTTGCAGGCCGGCAGCTTCGCCTGGCCGCGCGAGGACGCGCACTCGGGCTCGATCAGCCTCACGCGCGAGCAGTTCGACTGGCTCGTCGCGGGATTGCCCTGGCAGCGCCTGGGGGCGCGCGAGCCGCACTCCATCACGGTGGTGTGATGCGCACGCGTTCGATCAAGATTCGACCCCGACATTGGCGCATTTGTCTATTGATGAATGTCCCTCTTCTCGCTCGCGCACGCGCGCGAGATACTTTCGGCCATGCTCGAAGGTTCAGACGCACACTCAGACGCACAGACACTCGATACGCACACTGCAAACGATTCGGTGCAAGTGCTGCGCGATTTGCTCGAGCGCATGCAAGCCGAGATCAAGTTCCAGCAAACGAAGATCGAAGCGCTGAACTTCGAGATCGCGCGCCTGAAGCGCTGGCGCTTCGGCTCGTCCAGCGAGAGCCTCGCGACGAGCACGCAGGCGGTGCTGTTCGACGCCATCGTGCTCGACACCGCACTCGAAGACCGCGCGGCCCAAGACGAGGTCAAGCCGCCGAGCGCGGTGCCGTCGTCCCCGAAGCGCCAGGCGATCCGTCAGGCACTGCCCGCGAGCCTGCCGCGCATCGAGCGTCACCACGAGATCGAGGCGACGCACTGCGCGTGCGGCCAAGCCTTCAAGCGCATCGGCGAAGAGGTCAGCGAACAACTCGACTGCGTGCCGGCTCAGTTCTTCGTGCTGCGCCACATCCGCGGCAAGTACGCCTGTGCGTGCTGCCAGACGATTGCAGCCGCGCCGATGCCCGCGCAGATCATCGACAAGGGCATCCCCGCGCCGGGACTGCTCGCTCAAGTGGTCGTCGCCAAGCACGACGACCACTTGCCGCTGTATCGCCAGACCGAAATCTACGCACGTTCGGGCGTTCACATCCCACGCTCCAGCATGGCGCAGTGGGTGGGCATCTGCGGTGTGCGTTTGACGCCGCTGGCCGAGGCGCTGCGCGGGTACATCCTCAAGCACAGCGTGATCCACGCCGACGAGACACCGGTGGCGCTGCTCGCGCCGGGCAAGGGCAAGACCAAACGCGCCTATGTCTGGGTGTACCGCACGACGAACTTCGTGACGATCAACGGCAAAGGACGCGCGGTGCTGTTCGACTTCACGCCAAGCCGCGCGGGCGAACATCCCCGGCGTGTGCTGCAAGGCTTTGCCGGCACGCTGGTCACCGACGATTATTCGGGCTACCACGCCTCGCACTCGCAGGGCCTGACCGCCGCGCTGTGCTGGGCCCACGCGCGCAGGAAGCTGTTCGAGGCGCACGAACTCAACGGCAGCGAAATCGCCGGCCAGGCGGTGGCGCAGATCGCCAGGCTCTACGAGATCGAACGCTTGGGCGCCGAACTCGAACCCCAGGCACGGTGGCTGCTGCGACAGCAGCGTGCCAAACCCATCGCCGACGCCTTGCATGCCTGGCTCACGGCGCAGCGCCACACACTGGCCAAGGCCGACGTGACCGCCAAGGCAATCGACTACTCGCTGAGCAACTGGCGCGCACTCACGCGCTACCTCGACGACGGCAACGTACCCATCGACAACAACGCGGCGGAGAACGCGGTGCGCCCGCTCGTGGTGGGACGCAAGAATTGGCTGTTCGTGGGTTCGCAGCAAGCCGGCGAGCGCGCCGCCGTGGTGATGAGCCTGATCGAATCGGCCAAACTCAACGGGCACGATCCGTGGGCCTACCTCAAGGACGTGTTCGAGCGCTTGCCCACGCTCAAGCAGCGCGACCTCGCGCAACTGCTGCCGCACAACTGGTGGCCTGCGAGCGACGCCGCCGCGCCAACGACGATGCTCGCCGCTGCAGCGTAAACATCCCTCACCACGCCGTCATCGATGGCGCAAGGATGTGGTTCGCGGAACGCTTACAGTGCATCGCCGTGGTGTGACGCAAGGTGTGAGGGGAGATCGAACGCTTGGCCAGGCCGGGCATCGTGCTGGTAGCTGCCTTCACTGCCAACGCCAGCCGTTGCGTGACGTTGGAGCGAGTCATTGCCTCGCCACCCCGGTTGGGCAGCAAGGCCGACGTTGGCCCGAGATCGGCGTTGAGCCGCAGCCACGCCCGGATCGCCCTTGACCGTCGAGCGCCACGGCGGCACCGAGCGCTCCTTGCGTCCCTTGCCGTGCAAGTGAACGCAGTCCGCAACATCCAGCACCGCGTCGCTTACCTTCAAGCCGATGACCTCCGAGACTCGGGCGCCAGTGTTGTACATGCGGGCCTGCAGCAGGCAATCACGCTGGCTGATCCAGCCGACGCCGGGCTGGCCGATCACTGCAAGCACCTCTTCGCGCGAGAGGAAGCCGAGCATTGGTCGCTCGAAGCGCTTCATCGGCACGCCCAGCGCCTGCTCGACCACATGCAGCGCTGCGACATCCCGACGCGCCGCGAACTTCAGGAATGTGCGCAGCGCCGCCAGCCGGGCATTGCGGCTGCGCACCGCGTTGTGACGCTCACCCTCCAGGTGGTCGAGGAAGGCCAGGATCAGCGCCGGCGTGATGTCGGTGAGCAGCATCGACGTTGGCGGCTTGTGCAGACGCGCCTGGGCGAACTCCAGGAACAGCATGAACGCATCGCGGTATGCCGCCACGGTGCGCGCGCTCAGCGCGCGTTGCTGGGTCAGATGCTCGGCGAAGAACGATTGCACCAACGCCGCGAAGCTGGGTGGGGCGCCGGGGTTACGCATCGTCGAACTCCCCAGCATGCTGGGCGTCGGCGAAGCGCTCGAACCGAGCGCCGGCCAAGGCCATCAACTCGGGCACGCCGGTGAGATACCAGTACGTGTTGGAGATCTTGACGTGCCCCATGTAGGTGGACAGCGCCAGCATCCGCTGATCGAGGTCCACCCCCTGCTCGTGCCACAAGATCAGCCGCCTGACGGCGAAGCTGTGGCGCAGGTCGTGCACCCGCGGCTGGCCATGGCCGCCACGGTCAACCCAGCCGAGCTGCTGGCGGAGTTGCCCGAACATCCGATGCACCTGCCGGTCACCAAGCGGCCCGCCCCGGCGCAGCCCGCGCGAGCCGACGAAGAACGGCGTCAGCGGCGTCGTGCGCACTTGCAGGCGGCGTAGCGCGCGGTAAGCCGCCAGGGGCGCGATCACACTCGGGTGCACTGGCACCAGGCGGGACTTGCCGAACTTGGTCTGTCGCACCGTCAGCACGCCGGCTTGCAGGTCCACGTCGATGTCGGCCAACGCAATGGCTTCCGAGATCCGCAACCCTGCCGAGGCGATCAGCCCGAACAGCGTCTCGTAGATGGCCGCGCGAAGGCCATCGCAAGGCCCCAGTTGCCGGGCCGCCAGCAACAGCGCCTCGATCTCCTCGGGCCGGTAGATGTGTGGCGCCACCCGTCCCGGGATGGGCCCGAAGGTCGAATCGTCGGGTACTTCGGTTTGAGGCTCGAACTGCCGCAGCCAGCGCAGGAAGGGCCGAAGCCAAGCCAGCCGCCGCGCCGCCGTCTCCGCGCTGGCCTCGCCGCCTTGGGCCTGTCGTGCCCACTGCGCCATCAGCTCCACGGTCAACGCCCCGGAGTGCTGCGATGCCTCGACGAAGCGCCCGAAGTTCGGCAGGGCGTGACCGGGCGAGCGGAGATGGAAGCCCAGGCGCCGCCGCTCGGTCAGGTACTGCTGCACCCGCGCCCGCAGATCCATCGGCGCGATCATGCTGCGCTCCCGAACCAGGGCAAGGCCACCTCGGCCAGGCGCTGTTGATCGAGCTTGGCGTAGATCAGTGAGGTGTTCAGCGACCGGTGCCGCAGCACATCGGCCACCTCCTTGATCGAACCGCCGCTGTTGACCAGCCGGCACGCCAGCGTGTGGCGCAGTGAGTGGCTGCGGCCATGCG
>JANOLJ010000335.1:0-1974 GCA_031419715.1 Burkholderiales bacterium
TGCACGAAGCAGTTGATGAGGGTCGCCGCGAGGTCCGTGCCGGCCGCCGACTGGATGCGCCCGGCGGGGATGAAACCGCCCGCCAGCGCCTGCGCGTAGCGTTCTTCCCAGGCGCCGCGCTGCTCCGGTGCTTCGGCTTGCGCGAGCGCGCGGGCGACGCGCCGGTTCACATCGGCGATGCTGCACTCGTCGCCCTTCGCGTATTTCTCCAGCAGCACCACGGCGCTGATGGTCTGCGCGGGCAAGTTCTGTAGCGTGGCGGCTTCTTTTGCCGTGTTGTGCATGACGCATCCTCCTGAACCAGCCGGCTATGGTAGCCCCACGGCGCGCCGCGCCGTGCCGCTGCCGGGCGGGCGTTTGCGTTGCAGCAAGGCAACCGCGCCGGCCCGCGATAGCGCCTTGACGATGGCGCCCCGGCCTTGCCCTATCATCGCCTTTTCGCATCTCGCACCTGCCAGACTAACAGGCTGGCGCAGCGGCCCATGGAGCAGCCATGAAATATCGCAAAGTTGAAATCTTCTCCGGCAAGACGTTTCGCGTGCCTGAGCATATCCAACGCATCGACCATGAGTCGACGCACGGTTGGCAATTGCGTTATGGCAAGCGCACGAAGATGTTCTCCGACTTCAGCGCCGACGGCAAGGGCGCGAAGGCAGCCCTCGCCCTGGCCGAGGCCGAACTGCTCAAGCGCATCGACGCCCTGCCCGCGCCGTCTCGGCTGCGCCGCGATGTGTCGGCGAACAAGAGCACCGACCTGCCGGTGGGCGTGAGCGGCCCGATCGCGCGCCAGCGCGCTGGCCGCAACTTCGCCGAATACAGCTTCGGCGTAACGATCCCGCGCTTCGGCCAAAAGCCCACCAATCGCAGCGTCTACATCGGCACTGAATCGACGTACACCGAAGAGCGCGTGGCGCTCGCACTGGCCAAGGCGATCGATCTGCGCAACAAGGCGCAGCGCGCCTATCAGAAGGCGGCGACGGTGGAAAAGCGGGCGACGAGCCGGACGAAACAGCGCGCTTGATAAGACAGACGAGTTGGGAGTGTTCCCTTTCGGCCCGTTGCTGGCGGTCGACTCCGGTGCCCCGCGAGCGTGGGCCGGAGAACGTACCCCAGGCCGCCTGCCACGCTGCTCGACATCTGCACGCAGCGAGCAACGAAGGCAGCAACAGGCCGGGAACGATCGCCGCAAGGGGCCTGCGCCACCCGCGTCACTCGCCCTCGCCCGCCAAGCGCGGCAGACCCACGCCCGAGCCCGCCAGCAGCAACCCGGCCTTGCTGTAGACGATCAGCTTTTCGCGCGTGTCGACGATGTCGAGGTTGCGCATCGTGAGTTGGCCGATGCGGTCTTGCGGCGAGAAACTCGACGCGCCTTTTTCCATCGTCAGGCGTTCGGGTTTGTAGGTGAGGTTCGGTGACGTGGTGTCGAGCAGCGAATAGTCGTTGCCGCGGCGCAGCTCGATCGTCACTTCGCCGGTCACGGCGCGCGCAATCCAGCGCTGTGCGGCATCGCGCAACAGACACGCCTGCGGGTCGAACCAGCGGCCCTGGTAGAGCAAGCGGCCCAGGCGCCGGCCGCTGTCGCGGTACTGCTCGATCGTGTCTTCGTTGTGGATGCCGGTGATCAGCCGCTCGTAGGCGATGAACAGCAGCGCCAAGCCAGGGGCTTCATAGATGCCGCGGCTCTTCGCCTCAATGATGCGGTTCTCGATCTGGTCGCTCATGCCCAGGCCGTGCCGGCCGCCGATGCGGTTCGCTTCGAGCAGCAGCTCGACGGGGCTGGCGAATTCGCGACCGTTCAGCGCGACGGGTTGACCTTCTTCGAAACGAACGCGAACTTCCTCGCGCTGCACGGCGACCTCGTCTTTCCAGAAGGCGACGCCCATGATCGGATTGACGCTTCGGATGCCGGAATCGAGGTGTTCCAGGTCTTTCGCCTCGTGCGTGGCGCCCAACATGTTGGAGTCGGTGCTGTAC
>JANOLJ010000336.1:0-72245 GCA_031419715.1 Burkholderiales bacterium
CCGGGCGGCCTGCTCGAAGCGTCGGTGGCGATCTCGGCGGCGTTTTTGCCGGCCGACGCGGTGGTGGTGTCCACCAATGGGCAGATCGCCGAATCGAAGTCGACCTTCAAGGCCGCGCCAGAGTTCTACATGCGCCGCGGCGGCTCTGATCCTCTGAAGCGCTTGCCCGAAGCGCTGAAGAACGTGCCCCTGATCGTGTTGGTGAACGAGGGCTCGGCCTCGGCCAGCGAGATCGTGGCCGGCGCGCTGCAAGACCACAAGCGCGCCGTCTTGATGGGCGCGCAGACCTTCGGCAAGGGCTCGGTGCAAACCGTGCGGCAGTTGTCGCCCGAGACGGCGTTGAAGATCACCACCGCGCGCTACTACACGCCCAGCGGCAAGTCGATCCAGGCCAAAGGCATCATCCCCGATGTGATGCTGGACGAAACGCCTGACGGCAACTTGTTTGCTTCGCTGCGCGTGCGCGAAGCCGACCTGGAAAAACACTTGCAAAGCGGGCAAGGCGCGGAAGTCAAGGATGAAGCCCGCGAAAAAGCACGCGAAGAAGCGCGCAAAAAACTCGAAGACGAAAACGCGAAGCGCGCCGCGTCACCGCCGAAACCCTTGCCCGAGTTCGGCAGCGCGGAAGACTTCCAGTTGGCGCAGGCGCTGAATCGGCTCAAAGGCAAGCCGGTGCTCGTGAGCAAGACGGCGGTGGAACGCAAGGCCGAGGCCAGCACGAACTGAATCCGCGGTTGAGCCTGCGGCACAACCACTAGCGCCCGCACCTGCGGGCGTTTTTCGTTTCTGGCTATGCTGCGGCCATGAACGACGACCAGTTGCTGCGCTATTCGCGCCATATCCTGCTCAACGAACTGGGTATCGAGGGCCAGCAGCGCCTGCTCGCGGCACACGCCCTTGTGATCGGGGCTGGCGGCCTGGGCTCGCCCGTGGCTCTGTACCTGGGCACGGCCGGCGTGGGCCGCATCACGATCATCGACCACGACACGGTGGACGTGACGAACTTGCAGCGCCAGATCGCGCACAACCTGTCGCGCGTCGGCCAGCCCAAGGCAGCCTCGGCGGCGCAGACCATTCATGCGATCAACCCGGAGGTGCGCGTCATCGCATTGCAAGAACGCGCCGACGCCTCGCGCCTGGCCGAGCTGCTGGTGGACGTCGACATCGTGCTCGATTGCAGCGACAACTTCGCGACCCGGCACGCCGTGAACGCGGCGTGCGTGGCTCAGGGCAAGCCGCTCGTGTCGGGCGCTGCCATCGGCTTTGACGGCCAGATCTCGGTGTACGACACACGCGGCGAAGCCCACCCTTGTTATGCCTGCATCTTCCCGCCGGAAGCGACATTCGAAGAAACCCGCTGCGCGACGATGGGCGTGTTCGCGCCGCTGGTGGGAATCATTGGCACGATGCAAGCGGCCGAAGCGCTGAAGATGCTCGCCCGTGTGGGAACGTCCCTCGCCGGGCGCCTGCAGATGCTCGATGCGCGAAACATGGAGTGGACCGAAATCCGCATGCAGCGCAACCTTGCCTGTGGCGTGTGCGCCTCGCGGCGCCCGGCGCCCGCGGCATGAGGGTTTAAGCTGCGAACATGGACAAACGCACCGAACTGACCGCGCGCAACTTCCCGAGCGCCGAGGAAGACGCAAAGGCCCCCGAGGCACCTTCGCGCTACAACGGGCCGGAAAGCGCCTACCGGCTGGCCTTCACCGACAACGACTTCCTGCTGCGCGAAGAGCTGCGCCCGGTGCGCATGCAGCTTGAGTTGCTCAAGCCGGAGCTGGTGCAGGCCGAGCACGACATCAAGTCGACGATCGTCATCTTCGGCAGCGCGCGCATCGCGCCTCCCGACGTGGCGGCGCGCGAACTGGCGGCTGCGCAAGTGGCCGGCAACACCCAGGCGCTGCGCAGGGCTGAAACGAAGATGCTCATGTCGCGCTACTACGAAGAAGCGCAGCGTTTCGCCGCGCTCGTGACGACGCGCTCACGCGACCTGGAAACGCCGATCTATGTGGTCACCGGCGGCGGCCCGGGCATCATGGAAGCGGGCAATCGCGGTGCGTTTGAAGTGGGCGGCAAAAGCATAGGCTTGAACATCGTGCTGCCGCACGAGCAGGCGCCCAACGACTACATCACGCCCGAGCTGTGCTTCCAGTTCCACTACTTCGCGCTGCGCAAGATGCATTTCCTGATGCGCAGCATCGCGCTGGTGTGTTTCCCGGGCGGCTTCGGCACGCTGGATGAATTGTTCGAAACGATGACGCTGATCCAGACCGGCAAGTGCCGGCGCCGGCCGATCCTGCTGTTTGGCCGCGACTTCTGGACGAGCCTGATCAACTTCGACTTGCTCATCGACACCGGCATGATCAGCCCCGAAGACAAGAACTTGTTCCACTTCGTCGAAAGCGCCGAGGAGGCGTGGAGCCACTTGGAGGCCGAGTACGGTTTCGACCTGCCGCAGACGCAGACGGGTGAATTCGCCGTCGACATATAGCGCGCGACACATGACACGCAACGTCAGCCTGATTGGTGCGCCCACCGACATCGGCGCGGGAACGCGCGGTGCCAGCATGGGGCCGGAGGCGCTGCGCGTGGCGGGCATCGTGTCGGTGCTGCGGCGTCGCGGTCTCGATGTCGTGGACCGCGGCAACCTGGCGGGCCCGGCCAATCCGTGGCAGGAGCCACTCAATGGCTATCGCCATCTGCCCGAGGTGGTGCAGTGGAACCAGGCAGTGCACGACGCCGTGCACGGCGAATTGCGCAACGCGCGGCTACCGATTCTGCTGGGCGGTGATCACTGCCTGGCGATCGGCTCCATCGGCGCCGTGGCCCGCCATTGCCGCGAAACTAACCGGCGCCTGCGCGTGCTGTGGCTTGACGCGCACGCCGATTTCAACACCAACGTGTTGACACCGAGCGGCAACATGCACGGCATGCCGGTGGCCTGCTTGTGCGGCAAGGGGCCGCAAGAATTGATCGAGATCGGCGGCGCCGTACCGGCGCTGCACCCGAAGGCGCTGTACCAGATCGGCATCCGCAGCGTCGACGACGATGAAAAGCGCCTCGTCCATGAAGCCGACCTCGACGTATTCGACATGCGCTACATCGACGAGATGGGAATGCGCCACACGATGGAGCTGGCGCTGGCGACACTCGACGCGCAAACGCACTTGCATGTGAGCTTGGACGTCGACTTTCTCGACCCCGACATCGCCCCCGGCGTGGGCACCACGGTGCGCGGCGGGCCGACCTATCGCGAAGCGCAGTTGTGCATGGAGATGATCGCCGACACCGGGCGCCTGAGCTCGCTTGACGTGATGGAACTGAACCCAGCGCTCGATGTGCGCAACCGCACCGCCGAGTTGGCGGTGGACTTGATCGAGAGCCTGTTCGGCAAGAGCACGTTGATGCGCAAGTAGGCGCGCAAGCACCCCCGCAAGCACCCCCGCAAGCAACCCCGCAAGCAACCGCGCAAGCAACCGCGCAAGCAACCGCGAAAGTAACCGCGAAAGTAAGCGGGCAAGTGAGCAGGCAAGTACGCGCGTCGCATCAAGGCGCGTGGCACGACCCGTGTGCTTTGCGAAATCGGCGTGGCTCGAGCGCTTCGGTCTGGGAAAACAAGCCGCGCCGCGCCACTCGCGCCGCCTGTTCCTGCGCCGCATAGGCCCCTGGGTGGTGCCGGAACTTCAAATTCCAGGCGTGGCCCTGGGCAACCATCCAGGCGCCGATGTCTTCACCATCAAGCGCCAAGGTTGCGACGCCGCGCTGATAGTCGTCAGTTGCGGTGCTTTGCAGCCGCACCCGGCGCTGCAGCACGCGCGCTTCGAGTGCGGCCTGGGCCTGGGGTCCCCAGGGCTGGCAGATCTCGGGCGCATCGATTCCGCTGAGTCGAAACGCGCGCGGCTTGGGTGCGCCACCCGAGCCGGCGTCCAGGCGTATCCACAGCGTGTCGCCGTCGGTGACGAGCGTGACGGTGCCGCTCAGCGCATGCGCGGGAGCCTGCGCGGCGAGCAGCAGCCACGCCAGGGCGACGAATCGGGCGCGGATCATGCCAAGGCCGTCGAATTGATCAGCCATGCGACAAACAGCGCGATCAGACTCAGCCAGATCACCACCACGACGAGCGCACCCCACCACAAGCGTGGCAGCCGGTCGCTTGAGGTCTGCGCTTCGCGCAGGCAGGCTTGCCACAGGGCCGCGGGCGTCAAACGCACCACCAGCGCGATACCCAGCGGCAACAACAAGAGGTCATCGAGCAGGCCGAGCACCGGAATGAAGTCGGGGATGAGGTCGATCGGGCTCACGGCGTAAGCGATCACGGCGATCGCAACCCATTTCGCCGCGCGCGGCGTTTGCGGGTGACGCATGAGCTTCCAAAGCGCCAGCAGGCGAACTCGCAACTGGACCACCGCGCCGCGCCTGGCCAAACGCGATAGCCAGCTCATGTGGAGCGGGTGCGGAGTTTCGAACGGGTCTGTGCCGGCATGGTACTTGCGTCGGGGTTCATTGCAGCGCAGCGGCGGCGCGAGGTCTCGCTAAGAGCGCCCGGGCCGGCTGCAGCGTCGTCAGCCCTGCGCTGCGGGTATGAGTAAAGAAGCAGAGCCCTATTTGTTCAGGAGTATCTGCTTTCCATAGAATCCCCGTTTCCCTTTCATCACCCTGTGCTGGAGAGTCCAATGAACAAGTCAATCCTCGCAACTGCCGCGGTGCTCGCTGGCGTGCTGGCGCCCTTGAGCGTGCACGCCCAGGCCACCGATACGCTGAAGAAGATCAAGGACAGCGGTGCTGTCACGATGGGCGTGCGCGAATCGTCAGGCGCGCTGAGCTACACCTTGGGCGACGGCAAATACGTCGGCTTTCACGTCGAGGTCTGCCAGCGCGTGTTGGCCGACATTCAGAAGTCCCTGGGTCTGGCGAAGCTGGAAACCAAGTTCCAGGCGGTGACGTCGCAGAACCGCATTCCGCTGGTGCAGAACGGCACCGTCGACATCGAGTGCGGGTCGACCACGAACAACGCCACGCGGCAGAAGGATGTGGCCTTCGCTCCCACCACCTACGTCGAGGAAGTGCGCATCGCGGTCAAGGCCAATTCGGGCATCACGGCGATCGGCCAGTTGAACGGCAAGAAGGTCGCCACGACGACCGGCACGACTTCGGTGCAGACCCTGCGCAAGAACGAGCGCGCCACAGGCGTGAACTTCGACGAAGTGTTCGGCAAGGACCACGCCGACAGCTTTCTGCTGCTTGAGTCGGGCCGCGCCGACGCCTTCGTGATGGACGGCCAGATCCTTGCCGGCCTCATTTCCAAGTCCAAGGCCCCTGCGGACTACAAGATCGTCGGCGAAGTGCTGTCGGTCGAACCAATTGCCATCATGTACCGCAAGGACGACGCCGGCTTCAGGAAAGCCGTGGACGACAGCGTGCGCGCGATGATGCAGTCGGGTGACCTTGCCAAGCTTTACGACAAATGGTTCATCCAGGCGATTCCGCCGAGCAACACCAAGGTCGGGCTGGCGTTGTCAGATGCCACCAAGGCGGCCTGGGCGGCACCCAACGACAAGCCGATGGAAGACTACGCCAAGAAATAGTTCGAGCTGACTTGAGGTAAGCCCCAGGGTCGCGCGGCCGGACGCGGGCTTATCCTGGCCGCGTTGGTGTCGCGCTGATCGGAGGGTGCCTTGGGCAAGTGGGATTGGCAGGTTTTCCTGCAAGACACGGGGGGTGGGCAAACCTACCTCGAGTGGCTGTTCAGTGCGTGGGGCTGGACCTTGTCGGTCGCTGTGTGTGCGCTGGTGGTTGCGCTGTCGGTCGGCTCACTGATGGGGATCTTGCGCACCGCGCCGAACAAATGGCTGGTCGCACTGGGCAACGCCTGGACCGAGCTGTTTCGCAACATTCCCTTGTTGGTCCAGATCTTCCTCTGGTACCACGTCATCCCCTCGATCTTTCTTTCACTGCGCGGCGTGCCGAGCTTCGTGCTCGTGGTCTTCGCGCTGGGTTTCTTCACGTCGGCGCGCATCTCCGAGCAGGTCAAGGCGGGCATTCAGGCGCTGCCCCAGGGCCAGCGCTATGCCGGCCTGGCGATGGGATTGAGCCTGCCGCAGACCTATCGCTACGTGCTGCTGCCAATGGCGTTTCGCATCGTCATCCCGCCGCTCACGAGCGAGTCGATGAACATCATCAAGAACTCCTCGGTGGCGTTCGCGGTGAGCATCGCCGAGCTCACGATGTTCGCGATGCAGGCGCAGGAAGAAACCTCTCGCGGCATCGAGATCTACCTTGCCGTGACGGGCCTGTACTTCGTGTCGGCATTCGCCATCAACCGGCTGGCGCTGTTCATCGAGCAGCGCGTGCAGGTGCCCGGCATGATTGGCGCCAAGTGAGATGAATCTGAACCTCGACTTCGCCTTCCTCGACTGGGGCGTGATCTCCAGCTTCATCGCCAAGGGATTCTTCTTCTCGGTGCAGCTCACGATGGTGGCAATGGTGGGCGGCATCGCACTGGGCACCGTGCTGGCGCTGATGCGCTTGTCGGGCAAGAAGTGGCTGGTCCTGCCAGCGGCGTTCTACGTCAACACGCTGCGCTCGATTCCGCTGGTGATGGTGATCCTGTGGTTCTTCCTGCTGATTCCGCTTCTGATCGGCCGGCCGATGGGCGCCGAGCTGAGCGCAGTGATCACGTTCACCGTGTTCGAGGCCGCCTACTACTCCGAAATCATGCGCGCGGGCATCCAGAGCGTGCCCAAGGGCCAGGTCCACGCTGGCTACGCGGTGGGCATGACCTATCCGCAGTGCATGCAGTTGATCGTGCTGCCGCAGGCGTTTCGCAACATGCTGCCGGTGCTGCTCACGCAAACCATCATCCTGTTCCAAGACACCTCATTGGTCTACGCCATCGGCGCCTACGACCTGCTCAAAGGCTTCGAGGTCGCCGGCAAGAACTTCAACCGCCCGGTCGAAACCTACCTCATCGCGACCGTTGTCTACTTCATCATCTGCTTCAGCTTGTCGATGTTCGTGCGCCGGCTACAGCAGAAGATTCAGATCATTCGCTAGACCCCAGGCAGCAGACCATGATCGACATCAAGAACGTGAGCAAGTGGTACGGGAGTTTCCAGGTGCTGACCGATTGCACGACCACGATTCAGAAAGGCGAAGTCGTCGTCGTCTGCGGACCCTCGGGCTCGGGCAAGAGCACGCTCATCAAGACCGTCAACGCGCTGGAGCCGATCCAGAAGGGCGACATCGTCGTCGACGGCATCAGCATCAGCGACCCCAAGACCAACTTGCCCAAGCTGCGCTCGCGTGTGGGCATGGTGTTTCAGCACTTCGAGCTGTTCCCGCACCTCACCGTGACGGAAAACCTGACGCTGGCGCAGATCAAGGTGCTCAATCGCAGCGCGGACGAAGCCTTGACCCGCGGCCTGAAGATGCTCGACCGCGTCGGCCTGATGGTGCACAAAGACAAATTTCCCGGTCAGCTCTCCGGCGGTCAGCAGCAGCGTGTGGCGATTGCGCGCGCCCTGTCGATGGACCCGATCGTGATGTTGTTTGACGAACCCACATCGGCGCTGGACCCCGAAATGGTGGGCGAGGTGCTCGATGTGATGGTGCTGCTGGCCAAGGAAGGCATGACGATGATGGTCGTGACCCACGAGATGGGCTTTGCCAAACGCGTCAGCCATCGCGTGATCTTCATGGACGCAGGCAAGATCGTCGAAGACTGCAAGACGCAAGAGTTCTTCGGTGACCCCGATGCAAGGTCGGCCCGGGCGAAGGAGTTTCTCTCGAAGATCCTTCAACACTGAACCTGCGTCCCGTGCGGACGCGCGAGTTCATTGCGCGGTGGGCTGCGCGGTAGCGCCCGGCAGGGCAGTGACGATCCAGCCCTCCAGTGGGTCAACGCCGCACGGAAGCCCGAAGTTCGGCTGCACCGCCGCCCAGGCAGCCTGCACCATGCAAAGCACGGCATCGAGCTGGTCGGCGCGCGCATCGTCAAGCAAGGCCTGACGCTGCGCTCGGCTCAGGGCCAGGCGCATTTCGAGGCGGGTCGCACCACGTTCCAGCGCATCGATCAGCTCGGCCCGCGCTGCCCGGCGCGGTTCATCCTGGCGCGCCTTGTCGTCGCTCTTGTAGGAACGCGCCCCGAGCAACTCACGCGCCAGCAGGCCAGGGTAGCCCTCCAGGGCAACGCGGCGCGGGTCACCCGCATGCAGGCCCGGCAAGTGCGACCCCGAAGCAAGCAACAGCGGCGCGCCCGCGTGCAGCATGTAGGCCACCGGCGGGTTCACCCATTTCATTGAGGGCGACGACCCCGCTGGCCGGTCGCAGGCGCGATGCGCGAATTTCCCGCCAGGCGGGCGTGCCGCGCAAAAGGCGGCAAAGGTCGCGCGAATTTGCTCGCGCGGCAGCGCCGCGTAGTGTGTGATGAGCGCGGGCCAGGTCATCGGCCACCCCAGGTGCACGACCAGCTCCCGCGGCAGGCCGAAAGGAAAATCGAAAGCCCCGAGCCATGGGCCGGGCGTGCGCAGCCACCGCGCCAGCGCAGCAAAGTCGGGCAGCAGATGCAGCGCATCCAGCGCCACACCGCCCGCGACGGGGTGGCCAAGCGCCAGGGCAATGGGTTTGGCCGGCCGGGGGCGACTCGTGAAGTCGACGCCGACGAGCACGGGAAAATCGCGAGGCGTGTCTGGCATTGATGGCGTTAAAGTCATGCTCGCTTTGCATCATCAAGTTTCCGCGACAACTTCGAAGATCACAATCACGCATGCCCGAGCCCACGGACAAAACCCTATCCAGCCCGGCGCCACCACCGCGCGAACACATCGTCAGCACCGACCACAGCGTCACCCTCGGTGGTCACACGCTCGAATACACGGTCACTTGCGGCACGCTGCTGCTGCGCCTGTACAACGAGACGCCGGATCCGAAAGCGCAAGGCCCGAACGGCTCGGCCGGCGCGCCTGTTCAAGCGCCGGACAAGGCCCGCGCCGAGTTCTTCTTCATCGCCTACACGCGCAAAGACGCACCGCCCGGCACACCACCCCACGAGCCACGCGCCCTGACTTTCGCCTTCAACGGCGGCCCGGGGTCGAGCAGCGTGTGGCTGCACCTGGGCTTGCTCGGTCCGCACGTGGTGGCGACCGACGACACCGGCCTCGCGCCGCCGCCACCCTATGCGCTGCGCGGCAACGAGCACACGCTGCTCACCCACAGCGACCTGGTCTTCATCGACCCGGTGGGCACCGGCCATTCGCGCATGCTCGACGGCGAGCCGACCACCGAGTTTCACGAGTACCAGCGCGACCTCGACTCGGTGAGCGAATTCATCCGCCTGTACCTGACGCGCTTTGACCGCTGGGCCAGCCCGAAGTACCTGATCGGCGAGAGTTACGGCACGACCCGAGCCGCCGGCTTGTCGCACCACTTGCAGGAAAAACACGACATCTTTCTGAACGGCGTGATGCTCGTGTCCCTCGCGATCGACATGCAAACGCTCAGCTTCGATCACGCGAACGACCTGCCCTACGCGCTGTTCCTTCCGAGCTACGCCGCCACCGCTTGGTATCACCGCGCGCTGCCATTGGACATGCAGCGCAAGGCCTTGCGCGAAGTGATCGCCGCCGCAGAGACCTTTGCCAACGCCGAATACAGCCTGGCCTTGATGCAGGGTTCGCGCCTGTCGCTGGCTGAGCGCGAACGCATTGCCTCGCAGGTGGCGCGCTTCACCGGCCTGTCCATCGACTACGTGCTGCGCTGCGACCTGCGTCCGCTCGATGCGCGCTTTTGCAAGGAACTGCTGCGCCAACGCGGCCAGACGGTCGGGCGCCTGGACTCGCGCTTCGTCGGCCAGGACCGCGACGACGCTGGCGAGCAACCCGAAGCTGACGCGGCGATGAGCAATCTGGCGGGTGCCTATGCGGCGGGCATCAACCGCTTGCTGCGTTCATCCTTCAAGTTCGAGAGCGACGCGCCCTATGTCGTGCATGCGCCGCTGTGGCAAAAGTGGAAGTGGAAAGACTTCGAGAACAAATATGTGAACGTTGGCGCCAGCCTGCGCCGCGCGATACAGGCCAATCCCCACATGCGCGTGTACGTGGCGAGCGGCTTCTACGATCTGGCCACGCCGCATGCCGCGGCCGACTACACGCTGAGCCACCTGGGTCTGCGCGACTCGCAAGCAGCGAACATCAGCGTCAACTATTTCGAGGCTGGCCACATGATGTACATCCACCAACCCTCGCTGGCGCGCATGGCGATGCAGTTGCGCTCGTTCGTCAAGTCGCAGAATGATCGGTGACGCGCCGCGTCTCAATCAAAGGACGACTGCACTGTCCCTAGAAATCCTTCGAATCCGCCCTCACGGTCGGTGTAGTTGGCACTGATCGTCGCCAGCGTGGTTTCTCGCTCCTGGGCAATGAAACGCTCAAGTTCGCGGTAGTGGTCGGGCGTGAAATTCTGGCCTTCGCTGAGCAGGGCGATCTCGGCAATGACCGCCCAGTCAATCTCCTGCGAAGTGACCCACACGCGTGCCCCTTGCGGCAAGTTGTGCAGCAGTTCGGCCATGGCGCATTCATGGTCGCTCAAGGCCACCGACACTGAATCGGGCCAGCGCCGCAGATGCGCTTCGTCGTCGCGCAGCGGCGCCCACATCGCCACCAGATATTGCGGCGGATGGGTTTCGATCGCGTCACCCTGATCGGTCTGGATCACCTGGGCGATCGGCCCGATGATGCGGCGCACGGCGCCGATCCACACGCCAGCTTCGGGGCGTGCAACGATGCGGTGGTCGATCGCGGCACTGTGTCGGTCCATGGCGTCCTCGTTTGGCTGCATTGTGCCGGCGGGGTCTCGACGCGCGCCTCCCACATCCGTGGGGGCGCGGGCCCTATCGGCTTCGGCATGGGCCACCTGTCCAGGGTGGTTGCGCCAGATCAGTAGCGATTCCCGCTGATGAAAATCGCGATCCGCATCAGCGCGTACGCGACCCAATTCAGCAGCCGCGCCAACCACGGCCGGTTGATGTGCGCCGCGCGTTCGACACGATGGCCCTCGTCGATCGCGCGCAGCAAATGGGCTCGCAGCTCGGCGGCGAAAGCATCGTCTCGCACCAGCACGTTCGCCTCGCGTGCGAGCAACAGGCTCAAGGGATCGAGGTTCGACGAGCCTACCGTGGCGAGCGCACCGCCCGGCGCATCCATCACCGCAACCTTGGCGTGCAGAAAGCTCGGCGCGTATTCGTAGATCGTGATTCCCGCATCGAGCAACACGCTGTACACGGCCCGGCTGGCGTGGTGCTGCAAGAAGTATTCATAGCGGCCCTGCAGCAGCAAGGTGATGCGCACGCCGCGGCGTGCCGCGCGCAACAAGGCGCGCTGGAGTTGCACGCCGGGAATGAAGTAGGCATTGGCGATCAGGATTTCGCTCTGTGCCAAGGCGATGGCGACGCGGTAGGTGCCTTCGATGCGGCGCCGAAAGCGCACGTTGTCGCGCAACACGAGCGCGGCCAGCGGTCCGAGCCTCGACTCGCCGATCTGGCTTTCGGGCAGGTCCGACAGGCCCGACATCGCGGTGCTGTCGCCGCGGCTCTCGACCATGTCCACACCTGCCGCGGCGGCCTCGCGCGCGGCGTGGATCGCACCTTCCAGATCGACCTTGCGGGTTTCGCGCGCCAGTTGCAGGCGCCACCACAGGCGCGTCATCGTGTCGTGCACGTCGGCGACCAGCGGCCCGGTGATGCGCACCGCGAAGTCCAGGCGCGGCAACGCCAGTTCGCCGTGGTTCGGGTCGAAGTGATCATCGAGCAGGTTGATGCCGCCGCAAAACGCGACCGCAGCGTCGACCACACACAGCTTGCGGTGCAAGCGCCGCCAGCGCCGGGGTACGAGCAGGCGCCAGCCCCGGGCCGGGTTGAAGATGCGCCAGCGCACGCCGGCCGCGCCCCAACGCTGCTGCCACGCGCTGGGAATGTCATCGGTGCCGACGCCGTCAACAATGACGCAGACTTTCACGCCGCGCGCCGCCGCGCGTTCCAGCGCCTCGGCCACCACGATCACGGAGCGCGCGAAGTCGAAGATATAGGTCTCGAGCAACACTTCGTCTTGCGCGGCGTCGATGGTCGTCACGAGCGCGGGGAAGAGTTCGTCGCCCCCCTTGAGCAGGGTCAGGCCATGATTCGGGCGCAGCGCTTGGCCGCGCATGTGTGGGCTTGGGCGTGGGGCAGCGGGCGCCACGGTAGGTTCAAGCCAACTCAAGCTCCGCCACGAGCGGCAGATGGTCCGACATGCGCGCCCACGCCACACCGCGTGGCACCGAAGTCGACACGCAGCGCATGCCGCGGGTGTAGATGCGGTCCAGCGAAAACACAGGAACCCTTGACGGAAAGGTGTTCACCCGGGAACCACGCGCACCCTCGACGGCGGCGCGCGTCAAACCGCAGTGGCGCATCGGCGCGTCGAGTTTTTCGCCCCAGTCGTTGAAGTCACCGGCCACGATCAACGGCGCATCATGCGGCACCTCGGCCTCGACGAAGCGCGCCAGGCGTTCCACCTGGCGCACCCGGCCGGAATGCATGAGGCCGAGATGCGCCACGACGGCGTGCAACGTGGTGTCGCGCCACTGCACCGGCACATGCAGCAGGCCGCGTTGCTCGAATCGATGGTCCGACACATCGTGGTGCCCGCAGTCGCCGAGCGGCCAGCGTGACAGCAGCGCGTTGCCATGTTCACCGAAGCGCGTCAGCGCGTTTGTGCGGTAGGCCACGGTGTAGCCCTCGGGCGGCAGGTAGGCGGCCTGGGGCTGGCGCGGCCAACCGCGGTGGGTGTCGGGGAAGCGCCGCGCATCGGCGCGATTCGAGTGCCGCACTTCCTGGAGAAACACCATGTCGGCGTCGAGCGCCTCGATGCCCAGCACGAGGTTGTGGATCTCCAGGCGCTTGCGCGGGCCCAGGCCGCGCACGCCTTTGTGGATGTTGTAGGTGGCCACGCGCAACAGGTGGGCGCCTTGCAGGGTGGACGGCGCGTGCGTCATTCGACGAATCGCGGCAGGTGCAGGATCGCCTCGGCGTTGGACGCCGAAAAGCAGCGCTCCGCTGCCTCGCGCCACGGCAGCCACTCGTGGCGCAAGTGCTCGCGCGGCGACAGGCTGACCGCCACGTCGCGCGGCACGCACAGGCCGAACACATGTTCGGTGTTGTGCGTGACACCGGGCGCATACCGATGGCGCCAGATGGGATAGATCTCGTAAACGTTGCTCAGGCGCCAGTCGCGCAGGGCCTCGTGAGGCACGAGGGGTGAGCCGATCAGGATGCCCGTCTCTTCAGCAACTTCGCGCACCGCCGTGTGCGTGAGTGACTCACTCACACTGTCTTTCGAGCCGGTCACGCTTTGCCAATAACCCGGGTTATCGGCGCGCTCGATGAGCAACACGTCGAGCGCGCTGCAATGAATCACCACCAGCACCGACACCGGAATCTTCGGCGGGCGGCGCTGCGCCGCGCGTTGCGCCGGGCTCATCGTTGTGTACACGGCGATCTGTGGGCTGGTATGCGGGCCTGGTGTGCGGGCTGGAATGTTCACGCGGCTTGCGCGGTGCGCAGCCGAATGTGCAGCTCGCGCAACTGTTTTTCGTCAACGCCGCTCGGCGCACTCGTCAACAGACATTGGGCGCGCTGCGTCTTGGGGAAGGCGATCACGTCGCGCAGCGATTCCGCGCCGGTCATCAGCATCACGAAACGGTCCAGGCCAATCGCGATGCCGCCGTGCGGCGGCGCGCCGTAGCGCAGCGCGTCGAGCAAAAAGCCGAACTTGAGTTGGGCCTCTTCGGGCCCGATTTGCAGCGCGCGGAACACCTTGCTCTGCACCTCTTCTCGGTGGATCCGCACCGAGCCGCCTCCGAGTTCGATGCCGTTGAGCACCACGTCGTAGGCCTTGGCCACGCAACGCCCGGGGTCGGTTTCCAACCAGTCTTCGTGCCCGTCTTTCGGCGCCGTGAACGGGTGGTGCACGGCGTTCCAGCGCTGCGCCGCGGAGTCGAACTCGAACATCGGGAAATCCACCACCCACAGCGGCTCCCAATCGCCCTGCACAAGGCCGCGCGCCTTGCCGAAATCGCTGTGGCCGACCTTGACGCGCAGCGCGCCCAAGGCGTCGTTCACGACGCTGGCCTTGTCGGCGCCGAAGAACAGCAAGTCGCCATCGCGCGCGCCAGTGCGCGCGAGAATCTGCGCGAGCGCCGCATCATGCAGATTCTTCACCACCGGTGACTGCAAGCCTTCACGACCTTTGGCTGCGTCGTTCACCTTGATCCACGCCAAGCCCTTGGCACCGTAGATCTTCACGAACTCGGTGTAGCCGTCGATCTCGCCGCGGCTCATTTCGCCGCCGCCGGGAATGCGCAATGCCGCAACGCGCCCACCCACGGCCTGCGCCGGGCCGGAGAAGACCTTGAAGTCGACATCGCGCATCACCTCGGTCAGCTCGGTGAGTTCGAGCTTGACGCGCAGGTCAGGCTTGTCGGAACCGAAGCGCGCCATCGCGTCGGCATACAACATCACCGGGAACGGCGGCAACGTGACGCCGATCGCATGTTCGAACGTGCTGCGGATCATGCCTTCGAACATCGTACGGATCTCCACCTCGGTGAGGAACGAGGTCTCAATGTCGATCTGCGTGAATTCGGGTTGCCGGTCGGCGCGCAAGTCTTCGTCACGAAAACACTTCACGATCTGGTAGTAGCGATCAAAGCCGGCGACCATCAGCAGTTGCTTGAAGAGTTGCGGCGATTGCGGCAACGCGAAAAACTCGCCCGGGTGAACGCGACTGGGCACGAGGTAGTCGCGCGCGCCTTCGGGCGTGCTCTTGGTCAGCATCGGCGTCTCGATGTCGATGAAACCGTTCGCGTCGAGAAACTTGCGCACCTCCATCGCGACGCGGTAGCGCAGCTTCAGGTTGCGCTGCATCGCCGGGCGGCGCAGATCGAGCACGCGGTGCGTCAGGCGCGTCGTCTCCGACAGGTTGTCGTCGTCGAGCTGGAACGGCGGTGTGATGCTCGGGTTCAGCACCTCGATCTCCAGGCACAGCACTTCGATCTTGCCGCTCGTGAGGTTGGCGTTTTCCGTGCCCGCCGGGCGCGCGCGAACACGGCCGCTGATGCGCAGGCAAAACTCGTTGCGCACGTCCTCGGCGGTCTTGAACATCGCGGCGCGGTCCGGGTCGCACACCACCTGCACCAGGCCTTCGCGGTCGCGCAGGTCGATGAAGATCACGCCACCATGGTCGCGGCGGCGGTGCGCCCAGCCCATCAGCGTGACGGTTTGCCCGAGCAGCGTTTCGCTCACCAGGCCGCAGTATGTCGTTCTCATTGTTCGCTCCAGATTGATTGCATCGTGTCTCGAAAGGCCTGCCGCGCTTGGCGGGTCGGCTGGTGTGGGCTTGAGGCGCGGTGCACGCCGCGCGTCAACCGCGCGTCAATTTCGCGACGCCTGCGGCAGCGTGACGACGTTGTTGGCCGGGCCCACCACGCCCATCGAGATCACGTACTTCAGGGCTTCGTCCACGGTCATGCGCAGGGCGATCACGTCGGTGCGCGGCACCATCAGGAAAAAGCCCGAGGTCGGGTTCGGCGTGGTCGGGACATAGATGCTCAGGAAGTCGCCTCCCAGGTGCGCCGCAGCCTCGCCACTGGGCTTGCCGGTGACGAAAGCGATGGTCCAGGCGCCCGCTCGTGGGTACTCCACCAGCACGGCTTCGCGAAACGCATTGCCGCTGCTGGAAAACAGCGTGTCCGAGACCTGCTTGACCGAGTTGTAGATCGACTTGACGATCGGGATCTTGGTGAGCAGGCGATGCCCCTGTTTGAGCCACCACTGGCCGACGATGTTGGCGGCAAAGGCGCCCGTCAGCAGCAGGCCCAGCAGCAAGACAATCGCGCCCAGTCCCGGCACGCGGCGCAACATTTCCAGCGTGCTGCGCGCCGCTTCCGGCAGCACAGCCTGTGAGGCGCTGAGCAACCAACCGAACACACCGTCAATCACGCCGAGCGCGGCTTGGAGCACCCAGATCGTGATGGCCATCGGCAGCCAGACGAGGAGCCCGGCAATGAGGTACTTTTTCAAATCCGCTCCGCGCTTACGCGTCAATCTGCTTCGTCACGGCGGCGTGCTGCCGCTGCCGGCAGGGGCCGAGGGCTTGTCAGCCGTCTTGACCGCCGACGGCGTGGCGGGCTTGGCGGATGCCTTGTCCGCGGTTTTGTCGGCGGCAGGCGACGCAGGCGCCGGCTGCCCGCCCTTGCTCGCGCTGTCGTCGGCAGCCTTGGCCTCGGTCTTCGCGCCCGAAGCCGCATCGGACGCGGCGCCTTCACCTTTGTCAGCACTCGCGGGCTTCTGACCATTGCCTTTGAAGTCGGTCACGTACCAGCCCGACCCCTTGAGCTGGAATCCCGCTGCGGTGACCTGCTTCTGGAAGGCCTGGGCGCCACACGCCGGACAGGTGTTCAACACGGGGTCGGAAACCCTGCGCAGCACGTCCTTCGCGTGACCGCACGCGTCGCAACGGTAGGCATAGATCGGCATCTGCTCGCCTCGCAATCCAAAGCCGACGATTGTAAGTCGCGGGCGGCGCGTGGCACCGGTGGACGCCCTACTCAGCCGTTCAACGGCGCTGCGCCGCCGCGTGCGACGTGTGTTCGATGCTGTGGCCGTGGTGGCGCAGCACCTGCGGCGCCACCGAACCCAGCCCCATGAAGATGGCGGCAGCGAACAGCCCGAGCAGGTTGGCCGGTATCGGCACGGCCTCGCCGAGCTGGGTCGCGCCGAGCCAGGTACCGACACCGAAGACGACGGAAGCGAGCGCACCCTGCGTCGTCGCGCGTTTCCAGTAGGCGCCCGCCAACAGTGGGACGAACGCGCCGACGAGTGTCACGTTGTAGGCGTTTTGCACCATCTCATACATCGTGCTCTTGCTGTTCAGGGCAAACAGCAAGGCGCCGCAGGTGAAGGTGACGAGCACGATGCGCAGTGTCAGCAAGAACTGCCGGTCGCCCATTTGCGGCACGAAGGGGCGCAACACGTTTTCAGTGAACAGGGCCGTGGGCGCGAGCAAGGCGCCGCTGGCGGTGGACAGAATCGCCGACAACAGCGCACCGAAGAACATGATCTGCACCCACAACGGCATCCTGCCGAGCACCAGATCGGGCAGGATGCGCTGGATCTGGCGCGGATCGTCAGAGGCGAACAGTTCCTTCAGCGACGGCTCGGCGACGAGCGCGGCGTAGCCGATGAAGATCGGCACGAAGGCGAAGCAAAAGTAGATCGCGGCGCCGATGAGAGTGCCACGCACCGCGGTCTTCTCGTTTTTCGCGCTGGTCATGCGCTGAAAAACGTCCTGTTGGGGAATCGAGCCGAAGGCAAAGGCAAAGAAAGCGCTGGCCAACGCCCAGTAGGCGGCGGCGTCCATGTCAGCCGGGAACATGGTGAACTTGCCTTCGGCGGCGGCCTGCTCTATTACTTTGGACGCACCGCCAGCGAGGTCGCCCACGAACACCGCCACCAGAGTCAAACCGATGAGAATGATGACGGTCTGGAACAGGTCGGTGAACGCCACCGACCACATGCCACCGAAGATCGTGTAGATGAGCACGATGCCCGCACCGAGCAAGATGGCGGTGTTGAAATCGACGGCCCCGCCCGTCAGAACGTGGATCACCAAGCCCAGCGCCGTCATCTGCGCCGACGTCCAGCCGAGGTAGCTGCCGACGATGGCCACACTGGTCAGCACTTCGATCGACTTGCCGTATCGATGTTTGTAGAAGTCGCCAATCGTCAGCAGGTTCATGCGGTAGAACAGTCGCGCGAACAACAGCGCGGCCAGCACCAGACAGACCGAGGCCCCGAACGGGTCGCCCGGGATGCCTTGCTAGCCATCCTTTGCAAACGTGGCCGACACGGCGAGCACGGTCTCGGCGCCGAACCAGGTCGCGAACACCGTTGCCACATTCATGTAAAGCGGCAGGCTGCGCCCGGCGACCAGGTAGTCCTTGGCGTTGTGGACGCGTCGCGCGGCAACCAGACCGATGGCGATGGTGAGGGCCATGTACAGAGCGACGAACGTGATCAGCATGGTCGCAATCCTCGGTGGGTTCTGGGTTGAGGAAGGAAAAACGCGCGAAGTGTAGCGAGTTCAGAAGAGCCCGCGCCCCATGATGGCCAGCACGACGAGCGCCCCGAGCACCGCGCCGGCGACGAAGTAGAGCAACCCTTGCAGCAGCCGGTTCGTGTGTTGCTGCTCGGCGAGCAATTCGGCGAACAATTGTTGGTGCTCGGCCTCGCGCGAGCGCAGCGCCTGGTGCACCAGCCTGGGCAGCTCGGGCAGGAGTTGCGCGTAGCGCGGCGCTTCGTGTTCCAGTCGTGCGAGCAGCCCGCGCCAGCCGACTTGCGCGCTCATCCAGCGCTCAAGGAACGGCTTGGCGGTGCTCCACAAATCAAGCTGCGGGTCGAGTTGCCGGCCCAGACCTTCCACATTGAGCAGGGTCTTTTGCAGCAATACCAGCTGCGGCTGGATTGCGACGTTGAATCGACGCGAGGTCTGGAACAGGCGCAACAGCACCTGACCGAGTGAAATGTCTTTCAACGGCCGGGCAAAGTGCGGCTCGCACACCGCGCGGATGGCACCTTCAAGCTCGTCAATGCGGGTGCCTGCCGGCACCCAGCCGCTTTCGACGTGCAGTTCAGCGACGCGTTTGTAGTCACGCCGGAAGAACGCGATGAAGTTGTAGGCGAGGTACTGTTTGTCGGATTCGGTGAGGGTGCCCACGATGCCGAAATCGAGCGCGATGTAGCGCCCGAATGTCGCCGGCTCGACACTGACCTGAATGTTGCCCGGGTGCATGTCGGCATGAAAGAAGCCGTCGCGAAACACCTGCGTGAAGAAGATCGTCACGCCGTCGCGCGCGAGCTTGGGAATGTCTACTCCCGCGTCGATGAGGCGCAGCTTCTGGCTGATCGGAATGCCGTTCATGCGCTGCATCACGATCACGTCGCGCGTGCACAGCTCCCACACCATCTCCGGCACGAGCACGAGGTTCAGACCCTGCATGTTGCGACGCAAGTGCGAGGCGTTGGCGGCCTCGCGCACCAGGTCGAGTTCGTCGTGCAAATAGTTGTCAAACTCGGCCACCACTTCGCGCGGCTTGAGGCGGCGCCCATCCGCCGACAACCGCTCGATCCAGAGCGCGAGCGTGCGCATCAGGGCCAAGTCGGCTTCGATGGCCTCCAGCATGCCCGGGCGCAACACCTTGACCGCGACTTCACGTCCGTCCTTGAGCGCCGCGAAGTGCACCTGGGCGATCGATGCGCTGGCCACCGCATCGACATCGAAGCGCGCGAATATGTCATCGATGCGCCGGCCGAACGCGCGCTCGACGATGGCGCGCGACACGTCGGCGGGAAACGGTGGCACCTGATCCTGAAGTTGCGCCAATTCGTCGGCGTAGTCGTCAGGCAACAAGTCGCGGCGCGTCGACAACACCTGACCGAACTTGACGAAGATTGGGCCGAGCCGCACCAAGCCTTCGCGCAAGCGCACACCCCGTGGTGCGTCCAGGCGTCGGCCGAGTGTCATCAAGCGCACCAGCAGGCGTACCCACGGCTGGCGAAAGCTGGAAAGGGCCAGCTCATCCAGCCCGTAGCGCAGCACTGTCAGAAGAATTTGAATGAGCCGCAGGACTCGCCTCATGGCTCGTGTTGCCCGGGGCCGCCGCGGCCCAGGCCGGCCAAAGTTCCGGCCGCGGCACGCACTGCGCCGGCAATCGCGCGCCCAAGCGCGCCGAACTGGTGCGCCAGGGCGGGCCCGACCAGGGCTTCCAGGTCGTCTTCGATGTCCCAGCGCAGGTTGTCGAACAGCCAGTTCACATCGCTCGCCAGCGCCGCGTCGCCCGCCACGTCAATGCGCGGGCGTTCGCCTGCCAGGGCCCGCAACGCGAGTTTCGCCGGATCGGAGGCGTCAATATCGATGCGCAATGCGATCGGGTTGGGCTCAGCCCCGTCGCATTGCTCCAGCAGCCCGGCCGGGGTGATTCGCCACACGGCGGAGGGCAACGCGGGCAGCAGGCTCGGCCAACCCGCGGCCTGCACCGCAATACAACGTCCGTGATGGCCACGCAGGCGTTGCATGGCGGTGGCTTCACTGGACAGCACATGGTTCAAGAGCAGCGTGGCGCGCTCGACCGCGGCCGTGGCGGCGAGCGTCTGAAAGGCGTGAAACATGCACGGATTGTAGGGACGTGATCGCCCGCTCTCCCCCGGTTTCAAGGCCAGTTGCGGAAGGGCTTGGTACAGAATTCCGAGTCACCGGGCCGCCACATCGCGCTTCACAGTCAACTTGGGAAGAGAGTTACCGTCAACAATGTTCGAACCGCGCACCCGCAAACGGAATTTCTTTCAGGCTCCGCAGTCCGTCACTTCACTCGTCGCGGCGTTTCTGGAACCGAGCATCACCGTCCTCACGTTTCTCGGCGCGATGTTGGCGTTCGACGAGCCGCTGGACCGCGCCGCCCTGACCCTGTGCCTGCTGGTGTTCGCGCTCACGTTCCCGGGGCCGAACCGGTTTCGCGACACGCCGATGGCCAGCGCCGTGGATGTGCTGAGCAGTTGGGTCATGCTTGCGGCAATCCTGTTGCTGTGCGGGTACGCGACGCGCAGCCTGCACTATTTCGAGTCGAAGATGCTGATCGCCTGGCTGACGTTCACACCCGTTCTACAGTGGCTGGCAGCGCTGGCCGGCAAGGCAGTTGTGTCGACTTTGGCTGCCAGAGCCTCAGCGCGCCGATTGGCGGTGGTGGTCGGCGCGGGCAGTTTGGGCGTCAAGGTCGCCAAAGCCCTTGGCCCGGGCCACGGCAAGGACTCGGGGGTCGATTTCGTCGGCTTTTTCGACGACCGCGCCGACAACCGCGTGCATAGCGAAGCCTTGCCGAATCGGCTCGGCGGATTGCTGGACGTGGGAGCCTTCGTTTCCGCCCAGGGTGTGCACGAGGTCTACATCACCTTGCCGCTGGGCTCGCAGCCGCGCATCGTCGAATTGCTGGAACGCGTGCAAGGTACGACCGCGTCGCTGTACTTCGTGCCCGACGTCTTCGGCATCAGCATCATCCAGGGTCGCCTTCAAGACATGAACGGCGTGCCCGTCGTAGGCATCTGCGAGACACCATTCACCGGCACGAACGAGCTGGTGAAACGTGCCAGCGACGTGTTGTTGTCCTGCCTGATCCTCGTGGTCGTTTCACCCTTGATGCTGCTGGTGGCATTGGGCGTGAAGCTCAGCTCGCCGGGGCCGGTGCTGTTTGTCCAACGCCGCAACGGCCTGGATGGCGGCGAGATCATCGTCTACAAGTTTCGCTCGATGACGTCGCAGGACAACGGTGCCGACGTGCCGCAGGCCACGCGCGGCGATTCGCGCATCACGCCTTTCGGCGCATTCATTCGCCGGACCTCGCTCGACGAACTGCCGCAATTCTTCAATGTGCTGCAAGGCAGCATGAGCATTGTCGGCCCGAGGCCGCATGCCGTCGCCCACAATGAACTGTACCGTCAGGTGATCAAGGCCTACATGGTGCGGCACAAGGTCAAGCCGGGCATCACCGGCTGGGCACAGGTCAATGGGCTGCGCGGCGAAACGGATACGATCGAGAAGATGCAGTCGCGCGTCGAGTACGACCTTGAATACCTTCGCAATTGGACGCTGCGGCTGGATCTGCAAATCATCGCGCGCAGCGTGCGGTTTCTGTTCTTCGACAAGCGCGCATACTGAAAGTCGGCGCACCGCCAGCACCGCCAGCACCGCCAGCACCGCCAGCACCTCCGGAGAATTCTTCATGCAGAGATTTCCCCTGCGAAGGCCTCGCCAAGCCGTGGCAACTTTGGTCATCGCCTCGCTGCTGGGTTTCGTTTGCGAGAGCACACGCGCCGAAGCCGATCCGTACTACTTGGGTGTGAGCCAGTCGCTGGGCCACAACTCGAACGTCTTCCGCACAGTCGCCAACGAGGTGCCCGATAAATTCGCGGTGACCAGCCTGAACCTGGGCTTTGACCAGCCGATCGGCAGGCAACGGGTTTTCGCCAATACCTCGATCCGCGCGACGCGATACGAAGACATCCGCACCCTCGACAACACCGGTTACGGCGTGAATGCCGGACTGGACTGGTCAACGATCGGGCGCTTGTCGGGCAACCTGGGTGTGTCATCGAACCAGGCCCTCGCCAACTACGCTGCTTCGGGCGACCAGATGCAAATCACGAAGCGCAACCTGGAGACAAGCAGCCAGGCGAACCTGCGCGCCCAGCTAGGCGTGGCCTCGCTCCTGGCGCTGAACGCCGCGTTGTCGCACAGCGAAATCTCCTATACGGCGCCGGAGTACCAGACGTCGGAAGTGCGGCAGAACGTCGGGTCGATCGGCTTCACCTACAGGCCGAGCGGACTGTTGACCTTAGGCGGCTCATACCGTGCGACGCGCGGCGAGTACCCGAATGTTGTCGTCCCGAGCACTGGCAAGAAAGAGAGTTTCGATCGCAACGACGTCGACTTCACATCGATCTGGGTCGCCAGCGGCTTGAGCACGCTCAACGCGCGCCTGAGCTACGGGCGCTCCGTGTTCGAGGGACAAACCTTGCGCAATGTCAAGGGCGCCACAGGATCCCTGGGTTGGGACTGGAAGGCGACCGGCAAGCTCGCATTCAACACATTGCTCAGCCGTGACTCCGGAACCGAAACCGCCTTGTTCGCGCTGGCGAACAACCTGGGCAGCGCCGTGGGTGACAACAGCGTGCAGACGAATGCCTTCGGTTTCGGCGGAACCTACGAGGCGAGTGCGAAGATTCGGGCGACCCTCGGCACCCGATACGCGCGGCGCGAAGTCCTCAGTGGCAGCGTCCTCGGTCGTGACAGCAGTTCCAGCGTCGCGCTGGGCGTAAGCTACGCAGCCTCACGCAGTTGGCTGCTGGGCTGCAATGCCTCGCGCGACGACAGCAAACCGTTGAACAACATGGCGACGGTCTCGACCCGCTACAGTGCCACTCAAGCAAGCTGCAACGTTCAGTTCACGATCCGATGACCCGACCCACGATTCTTCTGACCGGTGCGGCCGGCTATATCGGCTCGCACACTTGGTTGGCGCTGCAAGCGGCGGGCTTTGACGTCATCGGCATCGACAACTTCAGCAACAGCTCGCCCCAAGTTCTGGATCGCCTCGCTCGCATCGCGTCGTTCAAGCCTGAATTTGTGCAGGCCGACGTTTGCGATGCTGGCGCATTGGACGCCGTCTTCGAGCAGCGCGACATTGCCGCGGTGGTGCACTTCGCTGCACACAAGGCAGTCGGGGAGAGCGCGGCCAAACCTTTGGCCTACTACGCGAACAATCTCGGCAGCCTGCTCACCTTGTGCCAGACCATGCAGCGCCGCGGTTGCAAGACTTTGGTGTTCAGCTCGAGCGCCACCGTCTATGGCAAACCCGAAAAACTGCCCATCCGAGAAGACGCCGCGCTGTCATCGACCAACCCCTACGGCGCCACGAAACTGATGGGCGAAAACATCCTGCGTGACTTGCAGCAGGCCGATCCCGCCTGGGCGATTGCGTTGTTGCGCTATTTCAATCCGGCAGGCGCCCACGAGAGTGGCCTGATCGGCGAAGACCCGCGTGACACCCCCAACAACCTGATGCCCTATGTCAGTCAGGTTGCCGCGGGCAAGCGAGCGCGCTTGCAGGTTTTCGGCGATGACTACGACACGCCTGACGGCACCGGCGTGCGCGACTACATCCACGTGCTCGACCTCGCCGAAGGTCACGTGGCCGCTTTGCGCCATCTGCTCGACACGAAGCGTTCGATCACGGCGAATCTGGGCACGGGCCGTGGCTACAGCGTACTGGAGCTTGTTCGCGCCTTCGAGCGCGCGAGCGGGCGCATCGTGCCCTTTGACATCGTGGCGCGTCGCCCCGGCGACATCGACGCGTGTTACGCTGATCCGTCGTTGGCTCGGCAGGTTCTGGGCTGGCAAGGGCAGCGCGATCTGGACGCGATGTGCGTCGATGCTTGGCGCTGGCAGCGCTTGAACCCCGACGGCATGGCCGGCTGAAGGTGTGCCTTGCACCAGTGGGCGCTTTGACAAACTCGCCGGAACGGCATTCAGGAGCAACGATTGGCAGGCATTGAAGTGCGCCCCGTCATCATGGCCGGCGGCAGCGGGACGCGGTTGTGGCCCTTGTCGCGCGCCCAGCATCCCAAGCAATTTCTGGTCTTGCACGGCGACCGAAGCCTGTTTCAACAAGCCGCCCGCCGCGTCGCAGGTTTGCGCGGGGCTGACCTGAATGTCGGCGCGCCCAGCATTGTGTGCAACGAAGAACATCGCTTCCTGGTACTCGATCAGTTTCGCGAACTCGATCTTCCCGCGGCCACCCTGTTGCTCGAACCGTCCGGGCGCAATACCGCACCGGCGATGACCTTGGCCGCGCTGCATGCGATTGAAGGTGGCGCGGACCCGGTACTCGCGGTCACTCCGGCGGACCAGACGGTGATCGATGAGGCGGCCTTCGCCGTCGCATTGCAGCGCGCGGTACGCGCAGCGCACAGCGGAGCCATCGTGACGCTGGGTGTTGTTCCCGATCGCCCGGAAACCGGCTTCGGCTACATCCGCTGCGCACCAGCACCTGCGGACGCGCAGGCGGCATTGGCCGTCGAACAATTTGTTGAAAAGCCCGATCTCGCCACGGCGCAGCGCTACATCGACGCGGGGGGCTACTTCTGGAACAGCGGAATGTTCGTTGTGCGCGCCTCGGTGTGGCTGGCAGCAATCGAGACCTTCCGCGCCGACATCTTCGCCGCGACACGCGCCGCCTGGGGGGCGCGCAGCATCGATGCGAGCTTCATCCGGCCGGGTCGCGCGGAGTTCGCAACCATTCCCTCGGAGTCGGTCGATTACGCGGTGATGGAGCGTGCCACATCGATAGGTGTCGCGTCACCACGCTTTGCGGTGCAAATGGTGCCATTGCAGGCCGGATGGTCCGACCTGGGCGCCTGGGACGCCGTATGGCAGGTCAGCGAGAAAGACGCCGCCGGGAACGCCAGCCGCGGCGACACCTTGCTCCAGGACTGTCGAGGCACGCTCGTGCATGCGACGACGCGCCTGGTCGGCACGGTCGGCCTGGACAATGTGATCGTCGTTGAAACATCGGATGCAGTGCTCGTCGCCGATCGCAGCCGCAGCCAGGACGTGAAGCACATCGTCGGCCAGTTGCAGGCGGCCAAGCGCAGCGAACATGTGCTGCCGCGCCAGGTGCACAGGCCGTGGGGCTGGTACGACAGCGTGGACGAAGGCCCGCGCTTCAAGGTCAAGCGCATCATGGTCAAGCCAGGCGCATCACTGAGTCTGCAGATGCACCATCACCGAGCCGAGCATTGGATTGTCGTCAAAGGCACGGCAGAAGTGACGGTCGGCGAACGCGTGATTTTGCTCAGCGAGAACGAAAGCACCTTCATTCCGCTGGGCCAGAAGCACCGCTTGGCCAATCCCGGCAAGGTGCCGCTGGAGATCATCGAAGTGCAGTCGGGGAGCTATCTCGGTGAGGACGACATCGTTCGTTTTGAAGACACCTACGGTCGGGTGATCTGAACCTCGCGGGCAGCAGAATCTACGTTGCTGGCCCCGATCGGATCGCCGCCACGGCCGAACGCTTGGGCGCGTTGAACGGGTGCCCTAGCGCCCCGCGATCTCAGGCCAGCCGCCCGTGGCACATCTTGTACTTCTTGCCGCTGCCACACGGACAAGGTTCATTGCGCCCGACTTTCGGCACCTGGGCAGCGAACATCGCGGGGTCGGGCTCTTGGGAGACGCTGCCGTCTTCGTTCGGGTGCGTGTACTGAACGTTCGAGATACGCTCAGCACGCGCTTCGATCGCTTCGGCGGCGCGCGCCGCCTCTTCCTCGGATTGAATGCGCAGGTTCATCAGGATGCGCGTCACGTCCATCTTCACGACGTCGAGCAACTGGGAAAACAGCTCGAACGCCTCGCGCTTGTACTCCTGCTTGGGGTTCTTTTGCGCATAGCCGCGCAAGTGAATGCCCTGGCGCAAATAGTCCAGGGCCGCCAGGTGTTCGCGCCAATGCGAATCGATCGACTGCAACAGAATCATCCGCATGAACGGCGTGAATTGCTCTTGCCCGACGCGTTCGATCTTGGCCGCAAAGACGGCATTCGCCGCAGCGACAACTTTCGCGACGATGTCGTCATCAACGATGGCGTCACTCTTTTCGACGTCCTCGACCAAGCGCAAGTCGAGCTGCCATTCGTCATGCAAGACCCGCTCCAGCCCTTTCAAGTCCCATTGCTCCTCGACACTTTCCGCGGGAACAAAGGTGCGAACGATGTCCGCTATCGTGCTCTCGCGCAGGTTGGCGATTTGAGCGGTCAGGCTGTTTGCCTCAAGGATGTCGTTGCGCTGCTGGTAGATGACCTTGCGCTGGTCGTTCGCGACATCGTCGTATTCGAGCAACTGCTTGCGCACGTCGAAGTTTCGCGCTTCGACCTTGCGCTGTGCGCCCTCGATGCTGCGCGTGACGATGCCGGCTTCGATGGCCTCGCCGTCGGGCATTTTGAGGCGGTCCATGATGGCGCGCACGCGGTCGCCGGCGAAAATTCGCATGAGCGAGTCGTCGAGCGACAGATAGAAGCGCGACGATCCCGGGTCGCCCTGACGCCCTGAGCGGCCACGCAACTGGTTGTCAATGCGGCGCGACTCATGGCGTTCGGTGGCGATGATGCGCAGCCCGCCCTGCGCCTTCACCGCGTCGTGCAATCCCTGCCATTCGTCGTGAAACTGCCGCGCACGCGCCTCTTTGTCCGCCGAAGAGACGGCCTCGTCGGCGTTGAGAAACTTGATCTGGTTCTCGACATTGCCGCCCAGCACGATGTCGGTTCCCCGACCCGCCATGTTGGTGGCGATCGTGATCACCCCCGGGCGCCCTGCCTGCGCGACGATCTCGGCTTCCTTGGCGTGCTGCTTGGCGTTGAGCACCTGATGTGGCAACTTGGCCTTTTCCAGCAGCCCCGAGACGAGTTCGGAGTTTTCGATCGACGTGGTTCCCACCAACACCGGTTGTCCGCGTTCGTGACAATCGCGAATGTCCTCGATGACCGCTTCGTATTTCTCCCGGTTCGTCTTGTAGACGAGGTCAAGCTCGTCGCGGCGGATCGTCGGCTTGTTGGGCGGGATGACGATGGTTTCCAGTCCGTAGATTTCCTGGAATTCGTAGGCTTCGGTGTCTGCTGTTCCCGTCATGCCGGCGAGCTTGCCGTACATGCGGAAATAGTTCTGGAACGTGATCGATGCGAGGGTCTGGTTTTCGCTCTGGATCTGCACGCCTTCTTTGGCTTCGACCGCCTGGTGCAGCCCGTCTGACCAGCGCCGGCCCGTCATCAGCCGGCCGGTGAATTCATCGACGATGATCACTTCGGCGTTCTGCACCACGTAATGCTGATCGCGGTTGTACAGGTGCTTGGCGCGCAGCGCCGCATACACATGATGCATCAGCGTGATGTTGGCGGGGTCGTACAGGCTCGCTCCTTCGGCGAGCAGGCCTGTTTCCGACAACAGGCGTTCCGCGTTTTCATGGCCGTCTTCGGTCAGGAAAACCTGATGCGTTTTTTCGTCGACGGTGAAGTCACCCGGCTCAATCACGCCTTCACCCGTGCGCAGATCGAGCTCACCGATCTGCTTCTTGAGTTTCGGCACCACCGCGTTGATGCGCACGTAGAGTTCAGTGTGGTCCTCCGCCTGGCCGCTGATGATGAGCGGCGTGCGCGCTTCATCGATGAGGATGGAGTCGACTTCGTCAACGATGGCGTAGGCCAGGCCGCGCGCCACACGGTCAGCCGTGTCCTGCACCATGTTGTCGCGCAGATAGTCGAACCCGAACTCGTTGTTGGTCCCGTATGTCACGTCGGAGGCGTAAGCCGCCTGCTTTTCCTCGCGCGACATTTGCGGCAAGTTGACGCCCACCGTCAGGCCGAGGAACATGTAAAGACGCCCCATCCATTCGGCGTCGCGCCGCGCCAGATAGTCGTTCACGGTCACGACATGCACACCGCGGCCCGTGAGGGCATTCAGATAGACCGGCAACGTGGCGGCCAGCGTCTTGCCCTCGCCGGTGCGCATTTCGGCGATTTTCCCGTTGTGCAGGGCGATGCCGCCCAACATCTGAACGTCAAAGTGACGCATCTTCAGCGCGCGTTTGCTGGCTTCTCGCACCGTGGCATAGGCCTGCGGCAAAAGTGCCTCAAGCGTTTCACCTTTGCCCAGGCGTTCACGCAGTATGCCGGTTCTCGCCTGTAGCGCTGCGTCGTCAAGCGCCTCAAGTTCTCCTTCGAGCGCGTTGATCTGCTCGACAACCCGCCTGTATTGCTTCAGCAGGCGTTCGTTGCGGCTACCGAATATCGAGGTAAGAAGCTTGGGCAACATGCGGCGTTCAGGGTCGTTGAGTTTCAATGCGGGCGCAATTCGCGCCTCGGGTCAGCGCGACCCAACCGAGCGAATCTCGGGGAGAGCGCCAGCTCTCGCCACAACCCAGTGCGGCCCGATGAAGCCAGTGCCGGGCGTACCGTTTCCGGGTGACTATTGGCCTACAGGGGCGCGAAAGTTTAGCACCGGCACCGCATCTTCCCTCGGCAAGCCGAGGGCGCGGGCTTCCTAGATCAAGGCTCGCTCGTCGCGCCCGATGCAGTGGCAGCCGCGGGCGCAGCGTCGATTGGGTTCGATTCGGCCTGCACCGCGGCAGGCGCACGGCGCACCTGGGGCGACACCACGGCAGTCTGTGGACGGGCCTCTTTGCGCAATGCCGCAACGGCCAGCGGCTTCATCGGCGTGGCGGCTAGCGGCGCCGGCGCGGCGCCGCGGCTGGCGAGGAATTTCGCGGGATTCTGCGCCACGCCGTCCAGCCGCACTTCGAAGTGCAAGTGCGGCCCCGTGGAGCGACCGCTGTTGCCGATTTCGGCGATCTTCTGGCCTCGCTTGACGATGTCTCCGATCTTGGCCAGTATTTTCGACGTATGGGCGTACCGCGTGACGACGCCTTGGCCGTGATCGAGTTCGATGACGTTTCCGTACTGCGGATGCTGTTCCGTCAACAAGACGACTCCGCCCGCTGCGGCGACGACCGGCGTACCGATCTCGCCGGGAAAATCAAGGCCCGCGTGCAAGGCCGCGACGCCGGTGAATGGGTCGGGCCGGAAGCCAAAACCGGAGCCCATGGGAAGGTCCACCGGCTTGCTGTTCGGAATCATCAACGCCTGGAGACGGCTTTCGAACAGGCGAGACTCGATCATGGTGAACAAGTCCGTGCGTTGGTCGGTTTGAACGTCCATGGCATCGACGATGCCGCGCAGTTGATCCAGCGACACAGAGCGCGCGGGCAGGAAAGGCCCCCCTTGTCCACCGCCGACGGTCGTCTTCAAAACGGGCCGGATGTCCTCGGGCTTCACGCCGACCATGCTCGATACGCGCTCACTCATGACTTCCAACTGAACCAGCTTGGCCTGCATTTCGCCCACCTTCTGGGCAATCGCATCCAGGTTCTCACGCAAAAAGCGGTCTCGTTGGGCGAACTCGTCGCGCACCACGAGGCGCATGATCTGGCTCACGACCGGCCAGCCTTCTCGCGCGGCTTTCAGGAAAATGTAGTGATAGGCCAAGCCCGAAAGTAGGGTCAGGAGGATCGCGAAACCCGCTGCCGTGAGTGCCAACTGCCAGCGATTCAAGCGCAATACCCGGGTTCGCGCCAAGCTTCCATTCGTGATCAGAATCTGCATCTCATTACACTCCGTCGGGTGAATTCGAAACCACCCCAAGTCACTCCAAACGCGCTACCGATCGATCTGGTGTTGCAAAACAGCACCGCGCTGATCAGGCTGAAACAACTCATGCGGGATTCATCGGCCCGCTTCGATGCCATTCGCCCCCACCTGCCGGCCCTCCTGGCTGCGCAAACCAAACCCGGCCCCATTGACGAACTGGGCTGGTCGCTGCTGGCCTCAAACGCGTCAGTGGCCGCAAAATTGCGCCAACTGCAACCCCGACTTGAGCAGATATTGCAGGAGCGGGGTTGGCAGGTTAGCTCAATAAGGATCAAGGTTCAACCGAACTGACCCCGAGGCGGGCTTGTTCGCGTGCATTGGTGCCGGCTGTCCGAATCGAACGGACGACCTTCCGCTTACAAGGCGGGTGCTCTACCAACTGAGCTAAGCCGGCGATTCTCAGGTCGAACTGCCGTCATCCCAAACGGTTTGGCAATGGTGACCCCGGTATCTGACTACCGCCAGCGGTATTTTGCGTCAAGTTGCGTCTCACTTGACGCGCTTTAGCGATGGGCGTCCGCCGCCGACGGGTTCCGAGGGGTCGGTGTCGGTCGGCTCTGGTTCGGCAGCTGCCGCGCTTTCTTCCGGCTCCAACAAAGCGAGGCGTGGTCCGCGAACAAGGGAGGTGGCAGGCCCATCACTGGCGGAGGCTGGCGCTGTCCCTCGAGCGTTTGCCGGCGATGGAAACGCCATC
The DNA here is from genome assembly GCA_031419715.1 of Burkholderiales bacterium. Classification (GTDB taxonomy): domain Bacteria; phylum Pseudomonadota; class Gammaproteobacteria; order Burkholderiales; family Burkholderiaceae_C; genus JAEMQF01. The sequence goes on from JANOLJ010000336.1 coordinate 30,580, forward strand.
CCCTGCCCGTTCTCGCGCGCATAGATGGCAATGACACGATCCACCGGAACGACGATTTCACGGGAAACCCCGCCAAAGCGCGCCTTGAATTCAATGACCTCGTTGCCGATGTTCAGTGCGGTCGTCGCCTCGAATCCGAGGTTGAGCACGATCTCGGATTCCTTGACGTATTCCATGGGCACGCGAACCCGCGCATCCACGAATACCGCGATATAGGGAGTGAATCCGTTGTCGGTGCACCAGTCGTGCAAAGCCCGGATCAAATAGGGCCGCGTTGACGAACCTGCGACGTTTGGCGCGATCGGCGGGTTACTCATGACAGGCATTCACGCAAGTCAACGTTATTTGCGCATCACCTTTTCGGAAGGTGTCAGCGCCTCGATATACGCCGGGCGGGAGAAAATCCGCTCGGCGTACTTCAGCAGCGGCACCGCGTTCTTCGACATGTCGATGCCGTAGTAGTCAAGCCGCCACAACAAGGGTGCGATGGCGACGTCGAGCATCGAGAAGTCGTCGCCCAACATGTATTTGTTCTTTAGGAATATCGGCGCGAGTTGCGTCAGGCGGTCACGAATCTGCGAGCGCGCCTTTTCGAGTTGCTTGTCGCTGGGCTTGACGCCTCGCGCCTCCAGCAGATTCACGTTCGCGAACAACTCCTTCTCAAAGTTCAGGAGAAACAGGCGGACCCGCGCACGCGCCACGGGATCCCCGGGCATCAACTGCGGATGCGGGAATCGCTCATCAATGTACTCGTTGATGATGTGTGACTCGTACAGGATGAGGTCGCGTTCGACGAGGATTGGCACCTCGTTGTAAGGGTTCATCAGGGCGATGTCTTCCGGCTTGGCGAACAAGTCGACGTCGCGAATCTCGAAGTCCATGCCCTTTTCGAACAGCACGAAACGACACCTGTGGGAATAGGGGCAGGTCGTTCCGGAGTAAAGCACCATCATGGTGGTGGCTCCTGGTTGAATTCAGTTCAAGGGCGAAAAACGGAGACAAACCACGGCAGCGGTACGCACTGCCGCAGTTGGGACACCGTGTTCAAGGGATGCAATGAGTGCCGCTCATTTCACGTCTTTCCAGTAGCTGGCATTGAGCCGCCACGCGATCACGATGAAAAGCCCGAGGTAGATCAGAACCCACACGCCGACCCGCACGCGCTGGTCTTGCGCCGGCTCACCCATCCACTGCAGGTAGGCGACCAGATCGGCGACGGCCTCGTCGTACTCACGCGGCGACAGCGTGCCCGGCGCAATGGGTTCATAGCCTTCGAATCGATACACGACCTTCGAAGCGTCATGCGCGTCCTTCACGTCGACAAATTTTGCGCTGCGCTGACCTTGCAACTCCCAAAGCACATGCGGCATTCCCACGCTGGGGAAGGCCAGGTTGTTCCAGCCTGTGGCCTTGCTCGGATCCCGGTAGTAGCTGCGCAAATAAGTGTAGAGATAGTCCGCGCCACTGCCCTTCGAGATGTCAGCGCGCGAGCGTGCAATGACAGTCAAGTCAGGCGGCACGGCGCCGAACCACTCTGTGGCCTGCTTGGGATCGAGTGCGACTTTCATTGTTTCGCCGACCTTGTCGGTCGTGAACAGCAGGTTGCTCTTGATCTGGTTTTCAGTCAGCCCGAGATCTCCAAGCCGGTTGAAGCGCATGTAGCCCGCAGAGTGACAGTTCAAACAATAGTTGACGAACAACTGCGCCCCGCTTTGCAACGCAGCGACATTGGTCATGCGCTCTTCGGGGAACTTGTCCCAGGCCATGCTCCCTTCACCAGCCGCAACTGACGTTGCGATACCTAGCGCGGCCAACGCCGCAATGAGTTGTCTCTTCATCTTCGATGTCTCCGGCATTGCCATCAGTGCGCGGTGAAAGTGACACGCTCGGGCACTGGCTCAAAGCGTCCGAGGCGGCTCCACCACGGCATCAGCAGCAGAAAGCCGAAGTACGCGAGCGTACCGACCTGGGACACAAAGTTGCCAATGTCCGATGGCGGCCGCACGCCGAGATAGCCCAGCACGAGAAAGATGAAGACGAATGCGGCATACAACCACTTGTGCCAACCTGGGCGATACCGAATCGACTTGACAGGACAGTGATCAAGCCATGGCAGGAAAAAGAGCACAAGGACCGCGCCACCCATCACCACCACACCCCAAAACTTGGCCTCGAAACCCGCCAGCAGTGCCGATTGCGCCAACCCGACCAGGCCCAGCATCGAAAACAAGGCCTTGAATCCACCGAACAGCAAGATCGACACCAGAGCCGCTACAGCGATGGCCAGCTTCGAAGAACCGGTCAGCCCGGGCTTGCGAATCGCCAGCACCGCCGCCACGGCAACGATGACCGACAGCACCGCCATCATCTGATCAGTCGTTGCCCGCAGCATCGAGTAATAGGGCGTGAAGTACCACACCGGTGCGATATGCGCAGGCGTCTTCAATGGGTCGGCGGGAATGAAGTTGTTGTACTCAAGAAAGTAGCCACCCAACTCCGGCGCGAAGAAGACGATGGCACTGAAGATCAGCAGAAACACGCTCACGGCGAAGATGTCGTGCACCGTGTAAAACGGGTGGAACGGAATGCCGTCCAGCGGGCGTCCATCACTTCCCAGTTTGGCCTTGATCTCGACGCCGTCCGGGTTGTTCGATCCCACCTCGTGCAGGGCCATGATGTGGGCCGCAACCAGACCTATCAGGACCAGCGGTATCGCGATCACATGGAGCGCAAAAAATCGATTCAGGGTCGCGTCTCCGACCACGTAGTCGCCGCGGATCAGCAGCGCCAAGTCGGGACCGATCAACGGCACGGCAGCGAACAGGTTGACGATGACCTGGGCACCCCAATAGCTCATTTGACCCCAGGGCAGCAAGTAGCCCATGAAGGCCTCGGCCATCAGGCACAGGAAAATCGCGCAGCCGAAAATCCAGACCAGTTCGCGCGGCTTGCGGTAGCTGCCATAGAGCAGGCCGCGGAACATGTGCAGGTACACGACAACGAAAAACGCCGACGCGCCCGTGGAGTGCATGTAGCGAATCAGCCAGCCCCATGGCACATCGCGCATGATGTACTCGACCGACGCGAACGCAAGCGCCGAGTCGGGCTTGTAGTGCATCGTCAGGAATATCCCGGTGACGATCTGGATCACCAGGACCAGCAATGACAACGCGCCGAAAACGTACCATATATTGAAGTTCTTCGGCGCGTAGTACTCCGACATGTGCTCCTTGTAGAGCTTGGTCGCCGGAAACCGGTTGTCGACCCACGTCATCAACTTTTCCGCAAGCGAAGCGTCCGCCTTCGCCACCTTGAATTCAGCCATTCCTTGTTCTCCTGGTCCCGCTGTGCTTCGCCGCCGATCAGGCCTTCTTGTCTTCACCAATGATCAACCGGCTGTCCGACAGGTACATGTGCGGAGGAACCTCCAGGTTATCGGGCGCGGGCTTGTTCTTGTAGACGCGCCCCGCCATGTCGAACATCGATCCGTGGCACGGGCAAAAGAAGCCACCGGCCCAATCGTCGGGCAGCGAGGCTTGCGGGCCGGGCTGGAACTTCTCGGTCGGCGAGCAGCCAAGGTGCGAGCAAATTCCGACGGTGACGAACACTTCTGGTTTGATCGACCGATGCGTGTTGCGTGCGTACTCCGGCGTGAGTTCATCGGGCTTGCGCGCTGAAGCCGGGTCCGCCAGCAACGCATCGACCTTCTTCAATGACTCAAGCTGTTCCGGCGTGCGCCTGACGATCCACACCGGCTTGCCGCGCCACTCGACGGTCAGCCGCTCCCCTGGCTGCAGCGCGGCGATATCGACCTCGACCGCGGCCCCGGCAGCTCGGGCGCGCTCTGATGGAAGGACACTCGCAATAAATGGGACGGCGGTAAATCCGCCACCAATCGCGCCGACGCAGCCCGTCGCGATCAGCCATGTGCGCTTGTCGTCGTCGATCCGCGGTTCACTCATTCATCACCTCGAAGGTATTTACGGCTCAGGGTCAACCCTGAATTCTAGCGGAGGTGTCAAGGGCCTTCCGACCAGCGGACCCGCCGCATGGGGCGCGCGTCCGGGAGCAGGCCCTCGAAGCCAGTAGTCGCGCAGTTGCGACGGGCGCGACGCGAAGCCTTGACCGCCATCAAGGTTCTGAAATACTGCCAAGCCGAACCGGGCGCGAAGTGACCCGGCCGGTACGAGCAAGACTTCTAACCACCGATCGAACAGGAGACAAACACATGACCCTAGCAACTGAGTTCAAGGATTTCGTGTCCAGGGGTAACGTTGTCGACCTTGCCGTGGGCGTGATCATCGGCGCCGCGTTCGGAAAGATCGTCGATTCCCTGGTCAAGGACATCATCATGCCCCTGGCGGGGCGTGTGCTGGGCGGATTGGACTTCTCCAACCTGTTCTTCCTGCTCGCAACTCCTTCGGCCGACTTCAAAGGCCCAATGACTTATGACGCACTGACCAAGGCGGGTGTGCCTCTTTTCGCTTACGGAAATTTCATCACCGTGGCACTGAACTTCGTGATCCTTGCCTTCATCATTTTCATGATGGTCAAGCAGATCAACCGGATGAAGAAATCCGCACCACCTGCCCCACCCGCGCCGACGCCAGAGGATGTCATTCTGCTTCGTGAAATCCGCGACGCGCTGAAGAGGTAGCCGTTCACGGGAGCCCCATCGGGCGGGGCAACAGGGCCATACTGCCCACTCACGAGCCGGCCGGCACATTGATCGGCACGGTCATTAACGCCAGATGGCGTGTTGCCAGCCCCCGATGCGACCTACCGAACCGCGACTGCAGTCCGCCCTTGATGCGGCGATGAATCAAGTCAAGGTGACCGCCGCCGCGGTCGCCGAACGCGTGTCTGAAGTTCTGGGCACGATGGCCCGATCGACACCACGCGCTTCCGATCGCGAACAGATGCTGTCTGCGCAGCAGGATCTGCTGCGCAGCATGGGTGAGTTTCACCGGGTGTTCAAGGAAGTCCTTGGCGAGAAAATGAACCACGAGCTCGCACAACGTCGGCCCGCCAAGCGAGCTGCGGCCATCGCCGATTGGGAGTCGCTCAGCCTGGTAGAAGAAGACGAAGTCGAGGAGCAACTGCATGCCGATCGCATCACACAAATGATCGCCCATGAGTGTGATGCCCAGTTGCGCGAGCTTGGTTCATACATGAACGCATTGACTCGCACGGCGCCGGGGTCGGCGCAGGGAAATCCGCTGCGTGCCGAAGTGTTGGGTACGGCGATGTATCGAGCCATCGAAGCCGTGAGCGACGAGCGCGAAGTGCGCAAACTGCTGGCCCGCGATCTGGGCCAAACGCTCGCGCGGGCGATGCCCGCGTGCTACGCCGAGATTTTGAGCGACTTGAAATTGCGCGGCATCAAGCCAGCCGCGATGACGCTGCGAAGTGTCGAAGGCCCAGGGGTTGCGCTCGGTTCCGCGAACTCTGGCTACGCAACGCTGTCACCCCCGGGCACCTTGGATCCGAACGGACCCACGAGCTCGCGCGGCGGGATGTCGTCGCGCAGCGGCCTGCTGGATACCGCCCCCGAACGCTCCAGAGCGGGAACTACCAGCGGGCGCGGTGGGCTTGAGCGGCAGATGCCCTCACCCGCCGATCAAGCCGATGCGCAGATGATGACGCTGTTGCGGCGCCTGACGACGCTCGCCACCACGCCCCCCGCAGCCGCAATCGCGACAGGTGATGGGCACGGTACAGGCGCTGGCGAAGCCCAGAGCCCATTCCAACCAACCCAACCGCTGCGCCACAGCATGCATCTGGCGGCGGAGGATTCGCGGTCGGGTCTGATGGCGGTAAACCTGATCCACGCGAACCGCGACGAATTGAGGCAGGCCACCGCGGGCAAGCTCGATCACATGGTGATCGATGTCGTCGCTGGCCTGTTCGATCAGATTCTTTCCGATTCGCGCGTGTCGCCGCACATGGCACGCCAGATCGCGCGTTTGCAACTGCCGGTCCTGCGGGTCGCCTTGACCGACAGCAGTTTCTTCTCTTCACGCCGCCATCCGGTGCGCCGATTTGTGAATCGGATGGCGTCGTTGGCTTGTGGCTTCGATGACTTCGACGCTGGGCCCGGCCTGGACTTCATCTCCAGGATTCGCGATCTCGTCCAGGAAGTCGTCGATGGCGACTTCGATCGGCTCGATCTCTATGAAATCAAGCTGGAGACACTGGAGAGCTTCATCGCGGGCCAGACGAAAGTCGAGGCTGAACAGACCGGCGCGGTCAGCACGATCGAGGACAAGGAGTCCGAACTTCGCATCCAGCAGCGCTACATGCAGCAGTTGCGGTCCGCACTCTCACCCCTGTCGCTGCCCGACTATCTGGGCGACTTCCTGGCACAGGTCTGGAGTCAGGCGTTGGTACTCGCCGCGACCCGCGACGGGAGCGCGTCGGAGCGTCTCGCGCGCTATACGCGCACCGGGCGCGACCTGATCATGAGCGTTCAGCCGCAGGGCACACCGGCTCTGCGCAAGAAGTTCTTGTCACAGCTACCCCTGCTGATGAAGGACCTGAACGAGGGCATGAAATTCATCGGCTGGCCGGAGGTCGCGCAGAAAGAGTTCTTCGGCAAGCTGTTACCGGCTCACGCCGAGTCGTTGAAGGGAAAACCCCTTTCCGAACTCGACCACAACATGCTGCTCAAGCAGCTCGAGGCGGCACTCAGCGTACCCGTCCCGGGGGCGGATACGGTGAATGCCCACACCCCCCTTCCTGTACTCGCAGACGTCGTCGACGTCGAACAGCGCTTTACGCCCGAGGAAGCGAAGGCAGTGGGGCTGGTGACCGAATCGAACATCAACTGGAGCGATACCCTCGACCTCGGCTTGGGGGCGGATTCCGAGTCGCCGAATGACGAGGTGGAAACGCCGCAATCGGAACAAGACTCCCGGATCGACATGAACCCTGCGAGCGACACCGAAGGTGATGAGCCAACGCGCGGAGCGCAGTTGTTCGATCACATCCAACTCGGGTTCGTCTATCAGATGCATTTGAAGGACGACTGGCAAAAGGTTCGCCTGACGTACATGAGCCCCGGACGACAGTTTTTCGTGTTCACGCGAGGCAAGAAGTATCAGGAAACGATATCCGTCACGTCACGCATGCTGACCCGCATGTGCGAGACCGGTCGCTTCCGAGCCTTTGAACACAAGTACCTGATGGACCGCGCGTCGCACCGCGCTCGCAAGCAACTTGCTGAGTTGCTGACACAAACCGCCGCCCGCTGACGTTCATTCGGCGGCCCGCGCGCCCGTCACCGGGTCAAGCAGACACCCACTGCCGCACCAGACGCAACGCCGCCAGCAAACTCGATGGATCGGCCGTTCCGGTGCCGGCAATGTCGAACGCCGTACCGTGGTCAGGACTGGCGCGGACAAAGGGCAAGCCAAGCGTGACGTTGACACCGTCCGCGACGCCCAAGTACTTCACCGGAATCAGGCCGTGGTCATGCGTCATGGCCACAACCACATCGAACTCTCCCGGATGCCCACTTCCCGGTGCCGCGCCCGCTGCCGCCAGCGCATTGCGCGCGCGCATGAATACGGTGTCGGGCGCGAACGGCCCTTGCGCATCAATGCCCTGCGCGCGCGCCGCTGCGATGGCCGGCGCGATGATGCGCTGCTCTTCATCGCCGAACAGTCCGCCTTCACCCGCATGCGGGTTCAATCCGGCCACCGCGATCCGAGGCTGCGACTGCCCCCAGCAGGGTGCGCTGCGGTGCGCAATGCGGATGGTTTCCAACACCGCGTCGTAAGTGACGGCATCGATCGCCTTGCGCAGCGACAGATGAATCGTCACCAACACGACTCGAAGCTGATCATTCGCAAGCATCATGCGCACCTGTGGCGGCACGCCCGGAGCGGTCCGCGCGGCCAGCGCCTGCAGCATCTCCGTGTGCCCTGGGTAGGGCACACCTGCCGCAGCGAGCGCCTCCTTGTGAATCGGCGCCGTGACGATGGCACCCACCGCGCCGCTCAGCGCCAGCCGAACGGCCGCTTCAATGCAGGCGGCCGCGGCTTGGCCGGCCCGGGCGTCGACCTGACCTATCGGTGCATCGATCAGGTCCGAGGCCAGTGCATCGACTTGCAGCACCGGCACACAAGCCGCTGGCGCGGCGAACGCATCCGCCGCGGACGCAATGCGCGCCACCGCAAGCCCACCGCCCGTCAACGCCACCGCACGACGCATCACGCCAATGTCTCCGACCACGAAACAGCCCGCCGCGTGCGTTGAGCGCCACAGCTTGGCAACGATCTCCGGGCCAATGCCGCAGGCGTCGCCCATCGTCAATGCGATCGGAAGCCGCGGCGCCTCACACCGCCGCAACGAGCCTGGCGCGTCGGGCGTCATCGCGCCTGGGCCGAAGCAGGGTCGCGCGGCGGCGTATCCGCGCGCGACCTGCCCTGACCTGGGGCACTGTTCAGCCCATAATCCCGAGTCCGGCACGCGCCCGACAAGAGAAAGAGGCAGGCCTCGATTGCGCCGCGTGATGTCATTCCGAGTCTCTCCAATGCGCAGAACCTGGCTGATTTTCTCCCAAGCTGTCACCGTCGCGGTGGCCATGCTGTTTGTCGTGGCCACGCTCAAGCCCGAGTGGCTGAAACGGACCGACGCGGCAGTGCCGGCATCGACCAGCGCCGAACCGACAGCCGCATTGCAGCCCGTGCTGCTGAACGCGCCGACGGCAGCGAGCAGCTACAGCGCCGCCGCCAAGCGCGCGACGCCCGCCGTCGTCAGCATCACCGCCAGCAAGGCGCCGACGCGCAATTCGAACGCGAACGACCCGTGGTTTCAGTTCTTCTTCGGCGAGCGCTCGCGGCAGATGCCGCAAGACGCGCAAGTCGGCCTCGGTTCGGGGGTGATTGTCGCGGCGAACGGCCATCTGTTGACGAACAACCATGTGATCGAGGGCGCCGACGACATTGAAGTGATGTTGACCGACGGCCGTCAAGCCAAGGCCCGCCTGGTCGGTACCGATCCGGATACCGACTTGGCCGTGCTGAAGATCGAACTCGATCGCCTGCCCGTCATCGGCATCGGCAACAGCGAACAGCTGCAGGTGGGTGACGTGGTGCTCGCGATCGGCAATCCCTTCGGTGTGGGCCAAACAGTCACCTCAGGAATCATCAGCGCGCTGGGGCGCAACCAGCTGGGCATCAACACCTTCGAGAACTTCATCCAGACCGATGCCGCGATCAACCCCGGCAATTCCGGCGGCGCTCTGGTTGACGCCAGCGGCAACCTGTTGGGCATCAACACCGCCATCTACTCGCGCACCGGCGGCAACATGGGCATTGGATTCGCGATTCCGGCGAGCACGGCCATGCTGGTGATGCAGAGCCTGATTCAAGACGGGCATGTCGTCAGGGGTTGGATCGGCGTCGAGCCTCGCGACCTGACGCCCGAAATCGCGCAGACCTTGAACCTGCCGATCAAGCAGGGCGTACTGATCACCGGGGTACTGCACAGCGGCCCGGCAAGTGCCGCGGGCCTGCGGCCTGGCGATGTCGTCGTGAAGATCGCGGGGGCGCCCGTGACAAACACCGCGCAATTGCTCAGCGCCGTGGCTGCATTGCGACCGCAGGCGCATGCCATGGTCAGCGTGCAGCGAGGCGACGCGGCATTGGAACTGGATGTCACGGTCGCGCAGCGACCCAAGGCGCGGCCCCAGCGCAATCCGCGCTGACAGCATTGTTCAGGGATTCTGCGTTTCTGCCGCTGGCGGCTGGGTGTGGCGAATGAAGATCTGCGCCGCCCAGATGCCCACTTCATAGAGCAGGCACATCGGGATCGCCAACGCCAACTGCGACACCACATCGGGCGGCGTGATGATCGCGGCGACGATGAACGCGAGCACGATGAAGTAGCTGCGAAATGCCTTCAGCTTCTCGATGCTGACCAGCCCCATGCGCGCCAGCACCACCACGACGACGGGAACTTCAAATGAGGCGCCGAAGGCAATGAACATCGTCAGCACGAAGCTGAGGTAGGCCTCGATGTCAGGCGCGGCCGTGATGCTCTTCGGCGCAAAGCTCTGAATGAACTTGAACACCTGGCCGAACACGAAGAAATAGCAGAACGCGACGCCGACGAAAAACAGCAGCGTGCTTGAGATCACGAGCGGCATGACCAAACGCTTCTCGTGCGTGTAAAGACCCGGGGCCACAAACGCCCAGACCTGGTAGAGCACGACCGGCAAGGCCAGCAAGAAGGCGGCCAGCAATGTGATCTTCAGCGGCACCAGGAATGGCGAGATGACATTCGTCGCAATCAGCGTCGTACCCTTGGGCAAATGCGCCACCAGTGGCGCGGCGAGCAAGTCATACAGCTCACCCGGCCCGGGCCAGAGCGCCAACGCGGCAAAACACACGCCCACGGCGATGGCCGCGCGCACCAGCCGGTCGCGCAACTCCACCAAGTGCGAGACAAAGGGCTGCTCGGTGCCCGCGAGTTCGTCGGGCTCGTCTGGCTTGCCGCTCATGCGCGCCTCAAGTCGCGGCGCGCGGCGGGCGGTAGCGTGCCACGCGCGCGGCGCCGGACTGGGCTCGCACGCGGATCCCCTGGCGTTGCTTGTACCACTGCGGCGTCGCGCCGCGCTTCAGACGCCAGCGTTTGCCCGGGTGCTTATAGGCCGGCGGCGGTGGCGTCCAGGTTTCGCCCGTCGTTGCGGGGCCGAGAATGGCGCCACTGGCGTCTTGCCAGGTCTTGTCGAATTCGGTGCTGGTCTGGTGAATCTGGTTCGACACGGTCTGCTCCACGTCGCGCGCCGCGTCCTCGACCTGACTCTTCATCTTCTTTAGTTCTTCGAGTTCGATCGACCGATTAACTTCCGCCTTGACATCGGCCACATAGCGCTGCGCCTTGCCGATGAAGTGACCAACCGTGCGCGCCACTCGCGGCAGTTTTTCCGGGCCGATCACGATCAACGCGACCGCGCCAATCAGGGCGATCTTGTCGAATCCGAAGTCAATCATGGCGTCACCCGCGGCACGCTTTCAAGGCGGCAAGCGTTCAAGACTTGCGCGTGGCCTCGACGTCCACCGTGTTCGGGTCAGCCGCCTTCGGTGCCGCCGAAACTTGCTGTTGCGCCGCTGCCGCTGCTTCCGCGTTGGCGGCGCCGCCGTCCTTGACCCCGTCTTTGAAGCCCTTCACTGCCCCACCGAGGTCAGCCCCGATGTTCTTGAGCTTCTTCGTGCCAAAGACCAGCACGACGATCACGAGCACGATCAACCAATGCCAAATGCTGAATGAACCCATGTCGATCTCCTTGTGACGCCGTATGACGAGCGGGCAATTCTAGGTCAGGGGCCGTTCGAGTCCGAATCGCACCCCGAGGTTCAACACCTTGGATCGGGTGTCGCGAATGGCGTTGAAGCCCGCAACGGTCAGCCCTTGGCCCATGGCCGCGGCCCACCCATGACGTGCATGTGAACATGCTGCACCTCCTGGCGCCCGTCCTCGCCGGTGTTGATCAGCGTGCGAAATCCGTTTGTCACACCGAGGTCCAGGGCCAGCCGCGGCGCCAAGCGCAACATGTGGCCGAGCATCGCCCGGTGCGAGTCATTGATGTCGTAGAGCGTGGCGATGTGCTGTTTCGGTATCAGCAAGAAGTGCACCGGCGCCCAGGGTGCGATGTCGTGAAAGCCGAACACCTGTTCGTCTTCATGAACCTTGCGGCTCGGGATCTTGCCAGCGACGATTTTGCAGAAGATGCAGTGGGGATCGTGGGTCACGCGTGATTCCATCGTTGCTTTCAATCCGGCATGGGCATCGGCGCGTTGCTGTTCAGGTTCAGCCAGCCGCGCACCACACGGTACAGAAACCAGATTGAAATGATCCCCCAGGCGATCCAGCCCGGCACCAGGAACAACAACCACAGCCACGATGTGACGAGGTACAGCCCGCCGGCCCACAACACGCTGCGAATGCGCCAGCGAAAGTGCGACTCCTGCCAACTGCCCAGCGCGTCGTCTTTCTTGACGACATCGATGATGAACGCCACGATCAACAGCACGACACTCGCCTGCACGCCCGGCAACACGGCGCCGATGGCGACGATGGTGTGCAGCAAGTAGCTGATGTGTCCGGTGGTTTTCAGCGATCTCTCGCGCTCGATGACATCGATCACCTGGTTCATGTTCCATCTCCTTCGCGCACCTGAAGTTTGCGCGCTGCAAACTCCTCCAACCCCGATTGCCCTTCGCGACGCTCCAGCTCCTTCAATACATCGACGGGCGACAGGCCGAACGCCGCCAACGCAAGCATGCTGTGAAACCACAGGTCGGCGACTTCATGAATGATTTTCCCGGTGTCGCCGTCTTTGCACGCCATCACCGTCTCGGTCGCCTCTTCACCGATTTTCTTCAGTATCGCGTCGGTGCCCTTGGCCATCAGCCGCGCGACATAGCTCTTGTCAGGGTCGCCCTGGCGGCGTGCTTCGATCACCTGCGCCAGGCGCTCCAAGGTCTGATTGCTGTTCGTCACGATGCGTCAACCCTGTCAGGATGCATAGATGCTCGCCGGATCTTTCAAGACTGGATCGACAGGCTCCCACACCCCGTCGCGCAGCACCTGGAAAAAACATGAGTGGCGCCCGGTATGGCAGGCGATCGACGGGTCATGGCCGCGCTGTTCGACCTTGAGCAACACCACGTCGTGGTCGCAATCCAGGCGCACTTCCAGCACTTTCTGCACATGACCGCTGGCTTCGCCCTTGTGCCACAGGCGTTGCCGCGAGCGGCTGAAATACACCGCCTCACCGCGTTGCACCGTCTGGCTCAAGGCCTCGCGATTCATGTAGGCGAACATCAGCACGTCGTTGCTGCCGGCCTCTTGCGCAATCACCGGCACCAAGCCTTGTGCATCCCACTTGATTTCAGCGAGCCAGTCCATGCCGCCCAGTGTAGCGGCGCGTCTCTCAGCTGCTGTGGGTTGCGCCGGCAAAGCCCTGCTCGTCGGCGAACCAGCGCAACACCGGCAGGCTGCCGGGCAACAACGGCGTGACGCTGACCGGCAACGTCTGCCATGCGCAGCGTTGGCCTTCACGCATTTCCAGGCTGCCACTCCAGGAGAACACCTTGCAGAAGTGCAGGCGCACCCGGGCATGTGGGTAATCCATCGTCTCGGTTTTCCAGGCCTGCGCCGCGCCGATGGCGATGCCCAGCTCTTCGTGCAACTCGCGCGCCAATGTCTGAAGGGTCGTCTCCCCCGCTTCGAGCTTGCCCCCGGGGAATTCCCAGTAGCCGGCGAACACCTTGCCCGGCGGGCGTGTCGTCATGAGGAAGCGCCCCGCGGCGTCGATCAGCACGCCCACGGCAACGTCCACCGGCACGCGCTGCACGAGCGACGCACCGGCTGTCGCGTCGCTCGCGTTCGTGTCGGCGGGGCAGTTCAAGCGACGTGCCTGCCGCAGTAGTCTTTGGCGAATTGGTAGGCCACGCGCCCGGAGCGCGAACCGCGCTCCAGCGCCCACACCAGGCTTTCCGGTCGCGCCTTGGAAATGGCCGCCTCGTCCACGCCGAAAGAGCGCAACCATTGCGCAACGATGGCCAGATATTCCTCCTGGCTGAACGGATAAAAGCTGACCCACAGACCAAAGCGTTCCGACAGCGAAATCTTCTCCTCGATCACTTCGCCGGGGTGGACCTCGCCGTCTTCGGTGTGCTTGTAGGTCAGGTTCTCCTTCATGTACTCGGGCAGGAGATGGCGCCGATTGCTCGTCGCGTAGATCAACACGTTTTCGCTGGCCTGCGACACCGATCCGTCGAGTATCGATTTCAGCGCCTTATAGCCGGGCTCGCCTTCGTCGAAGCTCAGGTCATCGCAATACACGATGAAACGCTCGGCGCGCTCGGCGACGAGATCAACGATGTCGGGCAGGTCGATCAGGTCGGTTTTGTCAACTTCGATCAGGCGCAGCCCGCGCGGCGCGAAGTGGTTCAGACACGCCTTGATGAGCGAGCTTTTCCCCGTCCCGCGCGCGCCGGTGAGCAGCACATTGTTCGCGCGTTTGCCGGCAACGAACTGCTCCGTGTTGCGCATCAGGCGCTCTTTTTGTGGCTCCACCCGCACCAGATCGGCCAGGCGTATCGTCGCCGCATGGCGCACCGGCTCGATCCATCCCGAGCCGCCGCGCTTGCGGTAGCGAAACGCGAACGCCGCCGCCCAATCCGGCGCCGTGAGTGGGTGCGGCAGCACGGCTTCAAGCCGCGCCAGCAGCGCCTCGGCGCGGCTCAACAGGCGATTCAGAGCTTCATTCGGGGCTGACATGCGGCGCGGTTTCGATGCGGTTCCAGCGGGGCCGCGCAGTGTAGCGGTCGCCCTGGGAATTGATGCCGTTCAGGGACCGATCAACATGCGCAACGACGCGTCGAGAAACTCGGTGGGGCTGCGCTTGAAGCCCGAGCGCGTGAAACGCTGCAAGCGGCCGACCGCGAACGCCGTCAGCACCGACGCCTGAGCATTGGCGTCCACCGTCGGCGTCGCCGACCCCGCGCTTTCCGCGGCCACGCGCAGACTTTGGCGCAACTGCGACTCAATGCGATCGAAGAACTGGTTCATGCGGGCCAGCAGCCGATCATGCTCGAACACCAACGCGTCGCCCACCATCACGCGCGTCATGCCGGGGTTCTTTTCGCCGAACTGCAACAGCACCGTCAAGACCTTGTGCGTCTGGGCGCGGGCATCGGCTTCGCGCTCATTGATCTGGTTCACGAGCGAGAAAACACTTTGTTCGATGAATTCAATGAGGCCCTCGAACATTTGCGCCTTGCTGGCGAAGTGCCGGTACAGCGCCGCTTCGCTCACGTCCAGCTTGGCTGCCAGCGCCGCCGTCGTGATGCGCTCGGCGCCGGGCTGCTCAAGCATGGTGGCCAAAGTTTGCAGGATCTGAATGCGCCGCTCGCCGGGTTTGGGCCGCTTGCGTCCCACAACGCTGCCCGCCGCGGTGGTCTGCAATTCACCCTGGGTTGCGGCGGAATTCGGGTCGGTGGTGTGCATCGTCACAAGGGAAGGGCTGCTCGGCGAGTTGATTCTGGCACACAGGTATGGCTGAACACGGCAAGGGTGAACACCAACTTTCTCCACGGGAAATCCCGCAACCCGCGCCCGCAAACCCCGTCTGCCCCGATTCAGTGCCCTGCAACCGTGGTGCAAGCACGACAGGAGGGCTCAATGCGAGCGGATCATGGTGCAAGGGTCACGAGGCGGCCCCCTGATCCGCTCAATGCGAGCGGATCATGGTGCCGTAGGCCTGATCGGTCAGCACTTCGAGCAGCATCGCGTGCGGCACGCGGCCGTCGATGATGTGCACCGTGTTGACACCGTTCTTCGCCGCATCCAGCGCGGAGGAAATCTTGGGCAGCATGCCGCCGCTGATGGTGCCGTCGGCGAACAGGGCGTCGATTTCGCGTGCCGACAAGTTGGTGAGCAACTTGCCGGCCTTGTCGAGCACACCCGGTGTGTTCGTCAGCATCATGAGCTTTTCGGCCTTCAGCACCTCGGCGAGTTTGCCGGCCACGACATCGGCGTTGATGTTGTAGTTCTCGTTGTTCACGCCGAAGCCGAGAGGTGAGATCACCGGGATGAACTGATCGTCTTGCAGCGCGCGCACGACACTCGGGTCGATCGACTCGATCTCGCCGACCAGGCCGATGTCGTGCTCGATCGACGGGTCGTCCCGATCGATCATCTTCATCTTGCGCGCCCGAATCAAGCCGCCGTCTCTTCCCGTCAGGCCCACGGCCTTGCCGCCAGCCACGTTGATCAGGCCGACGATGTCTTGCTGCACCTGGCCGGCGAGCACCCATTCCACAACTTCCATCGTCTCTTCATCGGTGACGCGCATGCCCTGGATGAACCGGCCCTTTTTGCCGATCTTCGCCAGCGCGTCTTCGATCTGCGGCCCGCCGCCGTGCACCACCACCGGATTCATGCCGACGAGTTTGAGCAGCACCACGTCTTCGGCGAAGTCTTGCTGCAGCGCCGGGTCCGTCATCGCGTTGCCGCCGTACTTGATGACGATCGTCTTGCCATGGAACTTGCGGATGTAGGGCAAGGCTTGGGCCAGAATTTCCGCCTTGTCGCGCGGCGAAATGGCGCCTGCGGTGTCGATCCCCGCGGCGCTCGCGCTGGACAAAGGCTCAGCTTTCATGATTCGATGTTTCTGGGCACGGGTTCTTGAGGCGGGAAATTGTAGGCGCGGCGTGTTTCGAGCCTGCGCGTCAAGCCAGGTAGCGCGCCTCAAGGTGGCGCCGAAAGTGCTGCGTGTTCAGCGCCTCGCCGCTGGCGCGCTGCACGAGTTCGGCCGTCGTCCAGCGGCAGCCCTGCGACCAGATGTTGTCGCGCAGCCAATCGAAAAGCGGCGCGAAGTCGGCGTTGGCGACGCGTTCGTCCAGGTCCGGCACAACGCGGCGCACGCACGCAAACCATTGCGCCGCGTACATAGCGCCTAGCGTGTAGCAGGGGAAGTAGCCGAACGCGCCGTCGCTCCAGTGCGTATCCTGCATGCAGCCGTCCTTGTAGTTGCCCTTGGTGCTCAGCCCGAGCAGTGACTGCATGGCCTCGTCCCACAGCGCCGGAATATCCTCGGCCTGCGCGTCGCCGGCAATCAAGGCGCGCTCGATGCGATAGCGCACGATCACATGTGCGGGGTAGGTGAGTTCATCGGCGTCAACGCGTATCAAGCCGGGCTCGACACGCGTGAGCAGGCGCTGCAGCGCCTGCGGCTCGAACGCTTCTTGGGCTCCGAAATGCGCCACCAGGCGTGGCGCGAGCAAGCCGATGAAGCCGGGGCTCATGCCGAGCTGCATCTCGAAGCTCAGGCTCTGGCTTTCGTGGAGGCCCATCGAGCGCGCCTGCGCCACCGGCTGCCCTAGCCATTGCCGCGGCAGGTTCTGCTCATAGCGCGCATGGCCGGTTTCATGGACCGTGCCCATCAAGCTCTGCACGAAGTTGTCTTCGCGGTAGCGCGTCGTCAGGCGCACGTCCTCGGGAACGCCGCCGCTGAATGGATGCGAGCTTTCGTCCAGGCGCCCGGCTTCAAAGTCAAAGCCCAGCAGTTGCATCACGTCCAGGCTCAGCGCGCGTTGCGCCTGCTTGGGAAACGGCCCTCGGGGTGCCACGAACTCCTGGCGCGATTGCCGCTGCCGAACGCGTTGCACCAGATCGGGCAACCATTGCTGAACCTCGCCGAACAGGCGGTCCACATCGGCGCTGGTCGTGCCCGGCTCGAACTTGTCGAGCAAGGCGTCGTAAGGCGCCAGGCCGGTCGCGTCGGCGCGGCGCTGCGCTTCTTCTCGCGACAGCCGCAGCACGTCGCGAAAATTCACCAGGAACCCCGGCCAGTCATTCGCATGGCGCTGCGTGCGCCACGCGTGTTCGCAGCGCGCACCAGCGAGCGACTGCGCCTGCACCAGCGCCTCGGGCAAGGCATTGCTGAGCCGCCAGTCGCGGCGAATTTCGCGCAGATTCGCGCGGCTCCAGTCGTCGAGTGTTTCGCCCTGCGCCGCGTCGAGCAGCCCCGCCAGGCGCGGCTCGGTGCTCATGCGGTGCAACAACGCCTCCATTTCCGCCATCGCCGCGGCGCGCGCCTCATTGCCTTTGGGCGGCATCATCGCGGCGCTGTCCCAACCAGCAATCGCGTGCAGATGCGCGAGGCGGTACATGCGCGCCCAGGTCTGGCTCAGGGTTTCATACGCAGTCGCGGTCATCGGATGACTCCATCAATGCGTGAACTGGCCCGGGAACACCCAAAGCAGCATTGCCGTCAGCACCACATAGCGGAAGAACTTGCCGATCGCCATGTACAGCGTACACGGCCAGAACGGCATCTTCAGCCAGCCGGCCACCGCGCACAGCGGGTCGCCCACGCCGGGCAACCACGACAGCAGGCACGCCTTCGGCCCAAAGCGTTCCAGGTAGTCGAGCGCGCGGATGTGCACGCGCTTGTGCGCCACGCGCTCGTAGGCGACCTCCGCGCCGTAGCCCATCCACCAACTGATCATTCCGCCCAGGGTATTGCCCACCGTGGCCACGCCGATGGCGGGCCAGAACATCTCCGGGTTGAGCTTGACCAGCCCGATCACGGCGAATTCGGAACCCAGCGGCAGCAGCGTCGCCGACACGATGGCGACCACGAACACCGTGCTCAAGCCATACTTGGGCAACGCCAACAGGGCAAGGACGGATTCGAACCATGCTTCCATGCGCGCGCATTATGGAGACCGCGGCGCGGCACTTCCTGCGTGTCATCGACAAGTTTCCGGCCGCTATACTGCCGCCTCGTTTTTGAGCAACCGCATTGCCGCCCCGCCACGCTCAGCAGCGTCCCACCGCCCCGTTCAACGCCCCATGAACATCGGCCCCTACGCGCTGACCAACGCCCTGCTCGTCGCCCCGATGGCCGGCGTCACCGACAGGCCGTTTCGCCAGTTGTGCAAACGCCTCGGCGCGGGCTACGCGGTGAGTGAAATGGTCACGTCGCGCAAGGACCTGTGGAACAGCCTGAAGACAAGTCGACGCCTGGACCACACCGGCGAGGTGGCGCCGCTCGCGGTGCAGATCGCCGGCACCGACGCCGCGATGATGGCGCAAGCAGCCGCCTACAACATCGAGCGTGGCGCGCAAATCATCGACATCAACATGGGCTGTCCGGCGAAGAAAGTGTGCAATCGCTGGGCCGGCTCGGCATTGATGCAGGATGAGCCGCTCGCGCTCGACATCGTTGCCGCCGTCGTTGCCGCGTGCGCGCCGCACGGCGTTCCGGTCACGCTGAAAATGCGCACCGGCTGGTGCGCCACCGAGCGCAACGCGCTGCGCATCGCGCGCGGCGCCGAGCAGCGCGGCGTGGCCATGGTCGCGGTGCACGGCCGCACGCGCGAGCAGGGCTACAAGGGGCTGGCGGAATACGACACCGTGGCGGCGGTGAAGGCGGCGCTGGCGATCCCCGTCGTCGCGAATGGCGACATCGACACCCCCGAAAAAGCACGCGACGTGCTGCGCGCCACTGGCGCCGACGGCGTGATGATCGGCCGCGCGGCACAGGGTCGGCCGTGGCTGTTTCGCGAGATCGATCATTTCCTGCGCACCGGCGAACACCTCGAAGCCCCACGCGTGCTGCACGTCAAGGCCTGGCTGCTCGAACACTTGAGCGACCACTATGGCCTGTACGGCGAACTGGCTGGCGCGCGCAGCGCGCGCAAGCACATCGGCTGGACAGTGCGCGCATTGCCCGGCGGCGAGGACTTCCGCGCCCGAATGAACCTGCTCGACGATTGTGCCGACCAGGTGCGCGCCGTCACCGACTGGTTCGACGAACTCGCCGCGGACCACCCGACACTGCCTCGCATGACTGCGGCGAACGATGCGCTCGTGGAGAGAATCGCATGACCAGCAAGAAGCACATCGAACAATGCGTACGCGAGAACCTGGAGACCTACTTCAAGGACTTGCGCGGGGTCGAACCCTCGGCGATGTACGACATGATTCTGGGCGTGGTGGAAAAGCCGCTGCTTGATGTTGTGCTGCGCCACGCCGAGGGCAACCAGAGCCGTGCCGCCGAGTGGCTGGGCATCAACCGCAATACGCTGCGCCGAAAACTGCTCGATCACAAGCTGATCGATTGATCCAACCCAGCGGCCTGACGACAATGCGCAGCGATTGCCCGCCACCGCTGCCGAAAGCGCACCCATGCGAGCCCTGATTTCCGTTTCCGACAAGACCGGCGTGCTCGGCCTGGCGCACGCGCTGCACGCACTCGGCGTGACGCTGCTGTCCACAGGCGGCACGGCAAAGATGCTGGAGGGCGCGGGCCTGCCGGTGACGGAAGTCGCCGCGCACACCGGATTCCCGGAGATGCTCGACGGCCGCGTCAAGACGCTGCACCCGACGATCCACGGCGGCCTGCTCGCGCGGCGCGACGTGCCGGCACACATGGACGCGTTGCGCGCGCACGGCATCGCAACGATCGATCTGCTGATCGTGAATCTCTACCCTTTCGAGGACACGGTCGCCAAGGACGGCTGCACACTCGATGAGGCGATCGAGAACATCGACATCGGCGGCCCGGCGATGGTGCGCTCTGCCGCGAAGAACTGGCGCGATGTCGCCGTGCTGACCGACGCATCGCAGTACGCCGCGGTGCTCACCGAATTGCAGGCCACCGGCAGCGTGAGCGCCGCGCTCAAGTTCGAGCTGGCGGTGGCCGCGTTCAACCGCATCAGCAACTACGACGCCGCGATCAGCGACTATTTGTCTAGCCTCAAGCCGGACGGCGCGGGCGGACACAAGCGCGGCGAATTCGCGTCGCAGGTGAACCCGCGCTTCGTCAAGCTGCAAGACTTGCGCTACGGCGAGAACCCGCACCAAAGCGCCGCATACTACCGCGACCTGTTCCCCGCACCGGGCTCACTCGTCACGGCGCGCCAGTTGCAAGGCAAGGAGCTGTCGTACAACAACATCGCCGACGCCGACGCGGCGTGGGAATGCGTCAAGTGTTTCACTGCCGAAGACGCAGCAGCCGCGTGCGTCATCGTGAAACACGCCAATCCCTGCGGCGTGGCGCTCGGCAAAGACTGCGCGCAGGCCTATGAGAAGGCCTTGAAAACCGACCCGACCTCGGCGTTCGGCGGCATCATCGCTTTCAATACCGCGGTCGACGCCGCGGGCGCGGCGCTCGTCGCCAAGCAGTTTCTCGAAGTGCTGATCGCGCCTGCGTTCTCGCCCGAGGCGCTCGAAATTCTCGCGGCCAAGGCCAACGTGCGAATCTTGCAGCTCGGGCTTCCGGGCACGGGAACGAGCGCCTGGGAGCGCGGCCGCCATTCGCAGGACTTCAAGCGCATCGGCTCAGGCCTGCTCATTCAAAGCGCGGACAACCATGTGTTGCAGCGCGGCGATTTGAAAGTCGTGACATTGATACAACCGGACGACCAGCAACTCGCCGACATGCTGTTCGCCTGGCGGATCGCGAAATACGTGAAGAGCAATGCCATCGTGTTCTGTGCCGACGGCATGACGCTGGGCGTGGGGGCGGGCCAGATGAGCCGCGTCGACTCGGTGCGCATCGCCGCGATCAAGGCGGGCAATGTCGGCCTGGAACTGCGCGGCTCGGTCGTCGCGAGCGACGCCTTCTTCCCGTTTCGCGACGGCCTGGACGCGTTGATCGACGCCGGTGCGAGCTGCGTCATCCAGCCCGGGGGCTCGATGCGCGACGCCGAGGTGATTGCCGCGGCGAACGAACGCGATGTGGCGATGGTCTTCACCGGCGTGCGGCACTTCCGGCATTGACCCGGCGTACCCCGCGGCGCGCCCCAGCCCATGAAACTCGCCACCGCGGCCGGATCCTTCCTCGTTTTCCTGGCACGCTTGATCACCGGCGCCCAGGGCCACTGGCACGGCTGCCCGCCGAAGGCCGAACAGCGCATCTATTTCGCCAATCACCAGAGCCACTTTGACTGGGTCTTGCTCTGGGCGGCGCTGCCACACGACCTGCGCAGCACCACGCGCCCGATCGCCGCTCGCGACTACTGGACCTCCACCCCGCTGAAACACTGGATCACGCGCGAGATTTTCAACGCCGTCTACGTGAGCCGCAGCCGCCCGCCGGGCGGCTCCAGTGACGGGACCGACGACGAGGATCCACTCGAACCTTTGATGCAGGCGCTGCGCAACGGCGATTCGCTCGTGATCTTCCCCGAAGGCACGCGCGGCCACGGCGCCGACCCCGCCCCGTTCAAATCAGGTCTGTACCACCTGGCGCAGGCCTTCCCGCAGGTGCAATTGATTCCGGCGTGGATTTCCAACGTGCAGCGTGTCATGCCCAAGGGCGAAGTGATTCCGGTGCCGCTGCTGTGCTCCGTGACCTTCGGCGCGCCGCTGCAACTCGCGCCAGACGAAGACAAGAGCACATTCTTGCAACGCGCGCGCGATGACGTGATTGCGTTGCGCAAGGTGGATTGATGGGCGCATTGCGCGATCTCTCCGTCTCGCAGCAGGTCGGCCTGCTGTTCGTCGCGCTGTTCGGCCTGCTCGCGCTCGTCACGCTGGTCGGGTCCGTCGTCGCCTTGCGCGAAGGCACGGACGCAGACCTGGCCAAGCGCCAGGGCTTCGCGCGCGACCTGGGCGCGGTCTGGGTGGCGTCGGTGCTGTTCTGGACGGCCTGGGTTGCGGGCCCGCTGGTGTCGACCTTGCTGTTCGGTGTGGTCTCGTTCATCGCGCTGCGCGAACTCATCACGCTCACCCACACCCGGCGTGCCGACCACCGCAGCCTGCTGCTCGCGTTTTTCGTCGTGCTGCCGGCGCAATACCTGCTCGTCGCGCAGCGCCATTTCGACTTGTTCAGCGTCTTCATTCCTGTCTATGTGTTCCTCGCCATTCCCGTCGTCAGCGCGTTCGGCAACGACCCGCAGCGCTTCCTCGAGCGCACCGCGAAAATCCAATGGGGCATCATGGTATGCGTGTACGGCATCAGCCACGCGCCGGCTCTTCTGCTGCTCGATTTGCCCAATTACACAGAGCGCGGCGCATTCCTCGTGATCTTTCTCGTCGCCGTGGTGGCGATCGCGCAGATCGCGCAAGAAAGCGCGAGCCGACAGTTGCGGCGCCGGCCGGTGGCGCGGGCGATCAGCCGGTCCTTCTCTTGGCGCGCCTGGGGGATCGGGATACTGAGCGCGGGGCTGATGGGAACGCTGCTCTACTGGGTCACACCGTTCAAGCCGATTTCCGCGATGCTCATGGCCTGCGTCGCCGGGGGCTGCGGCACCTTGGGTGAATTCGTCATGAAAGCGCTGAAACGCGATGCCGGCGTGCGCTCTTGGGGCGGCCATGCTTCCGTGACAGGCGCGGTCGGCTTGCTCGATCGCGTCGCGCCGCTGTGCTTCGCCGCGCCGGTGTTCTTCCACTCGGTGCGCTGGTACTTCAGCCGCTGACGGCGCGAAACGCATGCGTATCCTCGGCATCGACCCCGGCCTGCGCACGACGGGCTTTGGCGTCATCGACGCGGAGGGCTCGCGCCTGCACTATGTGGCCAGCGGCACGATCAAGACCGACAGCGTGAACATCGGCGAACTGCCGGCGCGGCTGAAGATCATTTTCGACGGCGTGCGCGAAGTCGCGGCGCGCTACGAGGCGCGCTGTTGCGCTGTCGAAATCGTGTTCGTCAACGTCAACCCGCAGTCCACGCTGTTGCTCGGCCAGGCGCGCGGCGCGGCGCTGGCCGCGCTCGTCAGCACCGACATCGCGGTTTCGGAGTACACCGCGCTGCAGATGAAAAAAGCCATCGTCGGCCACGGCAAGGCAGCGAAGGGACAGGTGCAGGAAATGGTGAAGCGCCTGCTGGCACTGCCGGGGCTGCCGGGCAAGGACGCCGCCGATGCGCTGGGCCTGGCGATTTGCCACGCCCACGCGGCTTCCTCGTTCGCGGCGATCAGCCGCAGCACACCGCTGGCGCGGCGCGCGCATGCGCAGTACAAGGGCGGACGCAGCTATTGACCGCTGCCGCCACGCCTCAGCGCCGCGTCGACAACCAGATGCCGGGAAGAATCAGCAAGGCACCGACGAGATGGAACACCTCGATGTGTTCACCCAGCACCGCCCAGGCAATCGCCGCGCTGTACAACGGCCCCAGATACTGCACCACGCTGGCGCGCGCCACGCCCAGAGCGCGCTGCATGTACGAATACGCGCCATAAGCGGCGGCCCCCGGCAGCAACGCCGCGGCGAGCACGATGGCCACGCTCTTCCATGACCACTCGGAAGGCAGCCACCACAGGGCCTCGGCCAGCGTGAACGGAACCAGCATGATGATGCCGCCGCAGGCAATCAAGGTCAGCCGCGCGATCGGGCTGAATGCCGACGGCCAGGCACGCAGCAGCAGCGAGTAGGCCGTCCACGACACCACCGCGATGGCGATCCAGGCATCGCCAGTATTCACGCGCAACTGCGCCAACGCCTGCCAGTCGCCGCGCAACACGACGTGCAGCACACCGGCCAGGCCGAGCGCCACGCCCACGCCCTGGCGCAGGCCGACGCGCTCGCGCAGGAACAGCGCCGACGCGAACACGATCAACACCGGTGTGGCGGCGTAGATCAAGCCGATATTGATTGCCGTCGTGCTGCGCCCGCCGATGTACACAAAGGCGCCGCAAATCCACATGCCCAGCGCGCCCAGCACGAGCAGGTGCCGCCACTCGGCGGCGATGGCGCCGCGTTTCTCGGCGATTTCGCGGTGGCAGAACGCCGCGAGGATCAGCGCCGCGAGGCACCAGCGCCCGAGCGCCAGCGCGTGCGGCGCAATCACGCCGGGCGCCCAGCGTGCGACGAGATAGTTCACGCTCCACAGGGCCGGCGCAACGAAGATCAGCACCTGCGCCAGGCGTATTTCGGCGGGCAGCACGGGTGAGGACGAATTGGCTTCAAGCGTCATCGTGCGATTGTGATTGCACGCATCGATCGCTCACTCATGCGCAATGGCGTTGAACCGCACAAGACAGACGAATTGGGAGTGTTTGCTTTCTGATCGTTGCTGACCTTCATTGCGAGCTTCATGCTGGCGTCGAGCAGCGTGGCAGGCGGCTTGGGGTACGTTCTCCGGCCCACGCTCGCGGGGCACCGGATTCGGTTTGCGGGCGTAGCGCCATCAACACTGTGTCCTCTTGTGCAGGTCGAGGACACCGCGAATGGGACCTGCGCCCGTAACCCAAACCGCCCGCCCCGACACCCGGGTGGCATGGCACGGCGTGGCATGCCACCGGAGGTTGAAACAGGGCGGCGGTGGTGCCCCCGGGCGCAGGTCCCATTCGCGGTGTCCTCAACGCATCCAGGGCGTAACCGTGTTGATGGCGCTGTGGTTTGAAGTCTGCAACGGTGCCCCGCGAGCGTGGGCCGGAGAACGGGGGCACCGCCGTCGCCCTGCAGCGACGACGACGGCAGGCCGACCCTACATCGACACACAGCAAGCGGCCGGTGGCAGGCCACCACTTCCATGCAAGTGAACGCGAATTGGTATCCGTCACCCGGCCACGGGTGCTCGCGGGATCAAGCGACAATCCCGCCCCTATGTATGCATTGTTCGAAGAGGGGGGGAAGTTCCTCGCCGGGCGCCTGATGAGTGAAGCGGAAAGTTCGGTGCAGATCGAACTCGACTCGGGCAAACGTGTCAAGGTGAAGTCGGTCAACGTGCTGCTCAGGTTCGACAAGCCCGCGCCGGCGGAGTTGGTCGCCTCAGCGCAGGCGCTGGCACGAGACATCGACCCGAATCTGGCCTGGGAATTCGCGCCGGCCGAGGAGTTTGGCTTTGCCGACCTGGCGCGCGACTATTTCAGTGCGTCCGCGGGCATCGAGCAGCAGGCCGCCGCCTTGTTCGCGCTGTTCGACGCGCCGCATTACTTTCGCCGGCAGGGCAAAGGCGTGTTTCGCAAGGCGCCGGAAGACATCGTGAAAGCGGCCCTGCAGGGCATCGCGCGCAAGCAGGCGGTGGCGGCGCAGATCGACGCCTGGGCCAGCGAGTTGATCGCGGGCTCTTGCCCGGCGCCGGTGCGTGAAACGCTCTATAAGATTTTGTTCAAGCCCGACAAGAACGCGCCGGAGTACAAGGCCGTCGTCGAAGCGGCGCGGCGCTCGCAAAAAGCGCCGCTGGAATTGCTGAAGGCTGCTGGGGCGATAGCCTCGCCCTACCAGTTCCACTGGAAACGCTTTCTGTTCGAGAACTTCCCGAAGGGCACCGCGCTGCCCGCGCTGGGCGCTCCGCCGATCCGCGACACCTTGCCGCTGGCCGATGTGCGGGCGTTTTCGATCGACGACTCGGCGACGACGGAAATCGACGACGCATTGTCCGTCACCGGACTCGGCAGCGGCGTGGTCAGCTTCGGCATTCACATCGCCGCACCGGCGCTCGCATTCGGCCCCGACTCGGCCGTTGACAAGCTCGCCCGCGAACGCCTGAGCACGGTCTATATGCCGGGCTACAAGCTGACGATGCTGCCCGATGACGTAGTGCAGGCGTACACGCTGATCGAAGGGCGCGACTGCCCGGCCGTGTCGCTGTATGTCACGCTGGACGAAGCGACGCTGGAGTTGCGTGGCAGCGAAACGCGTCTGGAGCGTGTGCCCATCGTCGCGAATCTGCGCCACGATCAGCTCGACAGTGTCATCACCGCCGCGTCGCTCACCGGCGCCGCGAGTGCCGACTATGCGTTCGCGCCTGAGCTGGCGTTCGGGTTCCGCCTCGCGGGCCACTTGAAAGCAGCCCGCGAAGTGCGCCGCGGCAAGCCGGAGAATTTCAACCGCCCCGACTACAACTTCAAGCTCGTCGGCAACGAGGGGCGCGAACCCCGAGGCGATGAGCGCGTCGGCATCAGCGTGCGGCAACGCGGCGCGCCGCTTGACCTGATCGTCGCCGAAGCCATGATCCTGGCCAACAGCACCTGGGGCGGCTGGCTGCATGAGTGCGGCGTGCCCGGCATCTACCGCGCGCAGGCGAGCCTGGCGCCGGGCGTCAAGGTGCGCATGGGCACGCGCGCCGCGCCGCACGCCGGCATCGGCGTGGCGCAATACAGTTGGGCGACTTCGCCGCTGCGGCGCTATGTGGATCTCGTCAACCAATGGCAAATCGTTGCCTGCGCGCGCCACGGCCGCACGGCCGCGCTCGCCGCGCCGTTCAAGCCGAAGGATGCGGCGCTGTTCTCCATCATCTCGAGTTTCGATTCGGCATACACCGAATACAACGCCTTCCAATCGGCGATCGAGCGCTACTGGACGCTCAAGGCGCTGGCGCAAGACGGCATCACCGAGTTGGAGGCCGTTGTCATGAAAGACGGCCTGGTGCGTGTCGACGCCTGGCCGCTCGTGTTTCGCGCTCTTGGCTGCGAAAACCTGGGGCGAGGCGCGCGCGTGCGCGTGCGCATCACCGGCACCGACTTGTTGACGCTGGACTTGCACGCGAGTCTGGTCGCGCAGCTCGATGTGCCGGCACGCGCGCTGGCTGGCGCCGAGGCCCTGGAGGCCGACCTCGATGAGAGCCTCGACGCCGCGGGCCCCTTGACCTTGGCGATCGACCTCGCGCCCGAGCCGGCGGCCACGCAAGACGCGCAAGACGCGCTGCCCACGCCAGCCGCCTGAGAGCCGCGCACGCACGCATGCCCACACCTCGATGCTGAAAAAACTCTCGGCGCTGCACATCGCCCTGCTGTTCTCCCTCGGCGTGCACGCCGCACTGCTGACGCTGCGCATCGTCGACCCGGAGTCGTTCAATCGCGTGTTCCAAGACACTCCGCTCGAAGTGATCCTCGTCAATTCGCGTTCTGGCGAGAGGCCGGACAAACCGCAAGCCATCGCGCAAGCCAATCTCGCGGGAGGCGGAGACGCGGAGAAGGGCCGCTCTACATCGCCGCTGCCGCCCTCCGCGCTGATCGAACTCGGCGACAGCACGGAAGAAGCACGGCGCCAGATCGAACAACTCCAGCAATCGCAAATGCAGTTGCTCGCGCAGTTGCGCCGCGAACTCGCGCTGATGGCGCCGCCCGATCCGAGGCGCGACGTCGGCGCGGCAAACGAGCGCGCGGAGGAAGAGAAGCGCCGCCAACTGGTGCAGTTGCTGGCCGAGATCGAGAAGCGCGTCAACGAAGAAAATGCGCGGCCGAAAAAGCGCTACATCAGCCCGTCGACGAAAGAAGAAGACTATGCCGGCTACTACGACTCGCTGCGCCGCAAGATCGAGGAGCGCGGTACGCGCAACTTCCCCGAGTACCAAGGGCGCAAGCTGTATGGCGAGCTGACGATGAACGTCACCGTCGATGCCGAAGGCCGCGTCGTCGACACCGAGGTGGTGCGCGCGTCCAACTCGAAGGTACTTGACCTGCGCGCCATCGCGATCGTCAAGGCGGCCGCGCCGTTCGGCCCGTTCACCCAGGCGATGCGCGGCAAGGCCGATCAGATCGTCATCACGTCGCGGTTTCGCTTCACCCACGATGAGGGCTTGGAGACCACGCAACTCAATTCGACGCGCCGATGACTGACCAGTACGCCGTCGCCGGCAACCCAGTCGAGCACAGCCAGTCGCCGTTCATTCACGCCGAGTTCGCGCGTCAGGCGGGTGAGAAGCTGCACTACGGACGCTTGTTGTGTCCGTTGGACAGCTTCGCCGCCACGCTGCACGCTTTTGCCCGAGGCAGCGCCGCCGGGCCGGCGCGCGGCTGCAATGTGACCACGCCGTTCAAATTCGAGGCGTTCGCACTGTGCGCCGATGTGACACCCCGCGCCGCGCTGGCCGGTGCGGCGAATACCTTGCGCTTTGACGCCGCCCGCTGGTTTGGCGACAACACCGACGGCATCGGCCTCGTGCGCGACATCGAACATGGGGCGGGGGTCGCGCTCGCGGGCCGCAAGGTCTTGTTGATCGGCGCGGGCGGCGCGGCGGCCGGTGTGCTGGGCCCGTTGCTGGCCGCCCGACCTGCGCTGTTGACGCTGGCGAACCGCAGCCTTGACAAGGCCCAGGCGCTAATGGAGCGGCACCGGCACGCGCCCGGCGCGCCGGCATTGCGCGTGGCGGCGCTGCGCGACTGCGAGACCGGCTTTGACGTCATCGTGAACGCCACCGCGACCAGCCTGCAAGGCGCCGCCGCCCCGGTGGGCCCGGCCGTGCTGGCGCCCGGCGCATTGGCGCTGGACATGATGTACGGGCCGCGCGCCGCGCCGTTTCTGGCTTGGGCCGAGCAGCACGGCGCCGTCGCACGCGACGGCCTGGGCATGCTCGTCGAGCAGGCCGCGGAAGCATTTTTCGTCTGGCGCGGTGTGCGCCCACTCACCGCGCCGGTGCTGGCCGCGCTGCGCCAGCGACTCCGGGGCTGACGCGCGTGAAGACGGCGTGGGCATCGCTGATCCGGCTCGTGGCGCTGCTGCTGATTGCCGTGCTTGCCTTGCAGGTCTACTTTTTCGCACGCATCGCGCTGATGCGTGTGGTGGATCCGCGGTCCACGACGTTCCAGCGCACGGAAGCCGGCCGGTTGCTGCTTACGCACGGCAAGATCCTGTGGAGCCAGGAGTGGAGGGGCTACGAGCAGATCTCCGCGCACCTCAAGCGCGCCGTGATCGCGTCGGAGGACGCCGGCTTCGCCGAGCACAGCGGTGTCGAGTGGGACGCACTGGAGCAGGCCTTCGAGCGCAACAGCCGCGCCCTGGAGCGCGCGCAGCGGCTCGACGGCCGCGCCGAGCAATCCGCGGCAGCGTCGAAGCGAGCCGCGCCGTCCACCCCCCGCGCCCAGGCCAAACTCGTCGGCGGCTCGACGATCACGCAGCAACTCGCGAAAAACCTGTTCCTGTCGGGCGAGCGCAACCTGCCGCGCAAGGCGCAGGAGTTCGTCATCACATTCATGCTGGAGGCCTTGTTGAGCAAGCGGCGCATCCTGGAGATCTATCTCAACAACGTCGAGTGGGGCGAAGGCATCTTCGGCGCCCAGGCCGCGGCACGCCACTACTTTCATGTCGACGCCGCCCGGCTCGCACCGCAACAGGCGGCGCAATTGGCGGTCATGCTGCCGGCGCCCAAACGTTTCGAGAGGCGCCCGCACTCCACATATGTGCTGGGCCGGGCCGGCACCGTGATGGCGCGCATGGCGGACGTCGAACTGCCCTGACCTCCGATCACCGGCGCGCGCGAAATGGCAGCGCTTAGGCCCCCCGGCGACGCGCCGAAGCAGGCGCAACGCGGGCTGGGGCCCGGGGCTGCGAGCGGCTCGCTCCTAGAATGGGCCCATGTCTGAAGGCTTTGCGAATGAAGTCGCCGCGTGCGCGGCGCGTCTGATCGTCGAGGAAGGAATGGAGTACGGCCCGGCGAAACGCCGCGCCGCACGCGATTTGGGCCGGCACGCGGTGCGCGCGGCCGAGCTGCCGGACAACAGGACCGTCGAAGAAGAGGTGCGAAGCTATCTGGCGCTGTTTTGCGCCGAGACCCAGCCCGCCGAGCTGGCGACGCTGCGCGCCGTCGCCGGGCTCTGGATGCAGCGCCTGGCGGAGTTTCGGCCGCACCTGGCCGGCGCCGTGTGGCGCGGCACCGCGACGCGGAACAACGATGTGCACCTGCAATTGTTTTGCGACGACTCCAAATCCGCCGAAATCGCGCTGCTCAACATGGGGGTGGACTTTTCCGTCGGCAGCACCTCTGGACTGCGCGGCGACAGCATCGACGTGCTGAGCGTGAGCCACCCCTGCCCGCAGCTTGGCATGCCGGTCACCGTGCATTTGGCGGTGCATGACCACGACGACCTGCGCGGCGCGCTGCGCCCCGATGACTCGGGCCACCCGCGACGTGGCGACCTCATTGCCTTGGGCAAACTTGAAGGGAAAGCATGATGGCGAACGCAAGGCGCTCCTGGTTGATCGGCGCGGTCGTGGCGGGTGTGGCTGCTGCCGCGGCGGGCTTGAGTCTGGCACTGCGCCGCGCTAAACCAGACGCAGCGCCCGTGGCACAGGGGCAGGCGCCGACGCAGTCAGCCGCGTCGGGCACCGATTTGTGGGCGATGCGCTTCGAGCGGCCGGCCGGCGGCGAATTGGTGATGGCCGAGCTGCGCGGCAAGCCGGTGCTCCTCAATTTCTGGGCCACCTGGTGCGCGCCCTGCGTTGCCGAAATGCCGATGCTCGACCAGTTTCAACGCGACCACGCGGCCCAAGGCTGGCGCGTCGTTGGGCTGGCGATCGACAACCCGGAGCCGGTGCGCGACTTCGTGAAGCGCCGCAACGTCGAATTCGCCGTCGGCCTGCTCGGTTTCGCCGGCTCGGAGTTGGCACGCGAATTGGGCAACAGCACAGGCGCGCTGCCGTTCAGCGTTGTCTTTGACCGCAGCGGCAATGCGCAGCACCGCAAGCTTGGCGCCCTCAAGCCCGAGGATCTCGCGGCCTGGGTGAAGGCGGTGGGATGACCGGCAGCCCCGACCCATTGCGTATGCTCGCGCTTTCCAACAAGTTTCTTCTCAACGGCTGGCAATTGCATGCAAAGCGCGTAAAGTTCGCAACTCTCGAACTTTGAGCCTGGATTTGGCGCTCGGCTGCGCCGGGTGAGCCTGGCTTTGGCAAGAGAGCCGTGCCGTAGATGAGATCGATACCGATATGAATCTGTTCGCAGCCGAAGGCAGCGTGAATCAGCATCAGGCAAGACAACAAGCAACGTTGGAGACAGCAATGGACCTTCGCAAGCTCAAGACACTGATCGATCTGGTGTCGGAATCGAACATCGCTGAACTTGAGATCACGGAGGCCGACGGCAAGGTGCGGATCGTCAAAACCGATCCCTCCAAGGCGGCAGCGGCGATGCAAGTCGCCCTGCCCGTTGCGATGGCGGCCGCGCCTCTGGTGGCCCAGGCGGCGCCGGTCGGGGCCGCAGCCAGCCCGGAGCCGGTGGCAGAAGCGGCGGGCCACACCGTCAAGTCGCCCATGGTAGGCACCTTCTACCGCTCTGCCAGCCCTGGCAGCAAGCCACTCGCCGAGCCGGGCTCGGTGGTGAAAGAGGGGGATCCGATCTGCATCATCGAAGCGATGAAGATCATGAATGAGATCGAAGCCGACAAGGCCGGCACGGTAAAGAGCATCTTGTGTGCGAACGGTCAGGCAGTGGAGTTCGGCCAGCCTTTGTTCGTCATCGAATAAGGCGCCATGTTCAAGAAAATCCTGATCGCGAATCGCGGTGAGATAGCGCTGAGGATTCAGCGCGCCTGCCGTGAAATGGGCATCAAGTCGGTCGTTGTGTATTCGGAGGCCGACCGCGACGCCAAGTACGTCAAGCTCGCCGACGAAGCGGTGTGCATCGGCCCGGCGGCCTCGGCACAGAGCTATCTCAACATGCCGGCGATCATCGCCACGGCGGAGGTGACCGATGCCGAGGCCATCCACCCCGGCTACGGTTTTCTCTCGGAGAACGCCGATTTCGCAGAACGCGTGGAGCGCAGCGGCTTCGTCTTCATCGGGCCCACACCTGAAGCGATACGCACGATGGGCGACAAGGTCGCCGCCAAGCAAGCGATGATCAAAGCGGGCGTACCCTGCGTGCCGGGCTCGGAAAACGCGCTGCCCGACGACCCAAAGGAAATCGTTCGCCAGGCGCGCGCGATCGGCTACCCGGTGATCATCAAGGCGGCGGGCGGGGGCGGCGGGCGCGGCATGCGTGTCGTGCACACCGAAGCCGCGCTCGTGAACGCG
Source organism: Burkholderiales bacterium (assembly GCA_031419715.1). GTDB lineage: Bacteria > Pseudomonadota > Gammaproteobacteria > Burkholderiales > Burkholderiaceae_C > JAEMQF01. Next base: position 62,785 of record JANOLJ010000336.1, read on the forward strand.
GTGCAGACGACGCGCGCCGAAGCCGGTGCCGCGTTCGGCAATCCGGCCGTTTACATGGAAAAGTTCCTTGAGAACCCGAGGCACATCGAAATCCAGGTGCTCGCCGACGAACACAAGAATGCGGTATGGCTGGGCGAGCGCGACTGCTCGATGCAGCGCCGCCACCAGAAGATCATCGAGGAGGCGCCGGCGCCGGGCATCGCGCGGCGCGTCATCGAAAAGGTGGGCGAGCGCTGCACCGCCGCGTGCCGGCGCATCGGCTATCGGGGCGCGGGAACGTTTGAGTTTCTCTACGAGAACGGCGAGTTCTTCTTCATCGAAATGAATACGCGGGTGCAGGTCGAGCACCCGGTGACCGAATGGGTGACGGGCATCGACATCGTGCAGATGCAGATTCGCGTCGCGGCCGGCGAGAAGCTCCCGTTCACGCAGCGCAGCATCCAGATGCGCGGCCACGCCATCGAGTGCCGCATCAACGCCGAAGACCCCTACAAGTTCACGCCATCGCCCGGGCGCATCACGACCTGGCATCCGCCGGGCGGCCCGGGGGTGCGCGTCGATTCGCATGCCTACACCAACTATTTCGTGCCACCGCACTATGACTCGATGATCGGCAAGATCATCGTGCACGGCGACACCCGCGACCAGGCCTTGGCGCGCATGCGCATCGCGCTGTCGGAAACCGTGGTCGAGGGCATCCTCACGAACATTCCGCTGCACCGCGAGTTGATGGTCGATGCGAAGTTCGTCGAAGGCGGCACCAGCATTCACTACCTCGAAGGCTGGATGAGCCAGCACAAGCGCTAGCGCGAACCCCCGGGCGCTGACCATGTTCGAGGTGTCGCTGCTCGCACCGCAGCACTGCGTGGAGCAAACTTCCGATGCGCTGATCGATGAACTCGGCGCCTTGTCGGTGTCAGTGGAAGATGCCGACGCCGGCAGCGGCGCCGAGCAGGCATTGTTCGGCGAACCCGGCATGGCGAGCGAGCCACGCGGCGCGGCCGCCGGCTGGCGCCGCTCGGTGCTAAATGCGCTGTTTGACCAAGAAGCCGACGCCACCCGCGCCGCGGCCTGGCTGGTCGCCCAAGACTGGGCACATGGCCTGTCGCTGCAATCCATTGCCGAGTTGGCGGACCGCGACTGGGTGAAGCTCACCCAGTCGCAGTTCACGCCGATAGAAATTGCATCCGGCTTCTGGGTCGTGCCGAGCTGGCATGAACCGCCGCCGGGCGCGCGCGTGGTGATTCGGCTGGACCCCGGCCAGGCGTTCGGCACCGGCACGCACCCCACGACACGCATGTGCCTGCGCTGGATCGCGCGCCACGCCGACCCCCGCTCGCCATGGCCGCGCGTGCTCGACTACGGCTGCGGATCGGGCATCCTGGCCATCGCCAGCGCGTTGCACGGCGCTGGGGCGATCGACGCCGTCGACATCGATCCCGCGGCCGTGGCCGCCACCCAGGGCAATGCGCGTGCGAATGGCGTGACGCTGAACGCCGCGGCGCCCGACGCCGCCCGCGGTGCCTATGGTCTGGTGTTGGCGAACATCTTGGCGACCCCTCTGAAACTGCTCGCACCGCTGCTGGCAGCGCATGTCGCCCCGGGCGCGAGCCTGGTGCTGGCGGGAATTCTGGAGCGCCAGGCTGCGGAGTTGACGCAGGCCTACGCGCCCTGGCTCGCATTGCACGTGAGCGACGCCGAAGAGGGCTGGATCCTGATGACGGCGCGGCGCCCGCTGCGCACGCCCGGTGCAGACCCGCGTGGCATGATCACCGCATGAGTCTGGCCACCACTTGCTCGGCGTGCGGCACGGTGTTCCGCGTCGTCCAGGACCAGCTCAAGGTTTCCGAAGGCTGGGTGCGTTGCGGGCGCTGCAATGAAGTGTTCAACGCGCTCGAAGGTCTGTTCGACCTCGACCGCGACACCGCGCCCGGGTCGTTGGGCGGCGAACTTGGCGAAGCCGTGCCGACGGTCAAGCCGCCACCCGCGGTGGCGCCATCAACGGCACCGCCAGCGCCCCGCGACGCCACCCGCGCGTCGGCGCCGCCGCCAGTGCCGCCGCCTTTGCCGAAGGCGCCGGCGACACCTACCCCAGCGGCGGCACCGAGCAAGGAGCCCGAGCAGGAGCGCCAGGATCCTTCGCTCGTCGATCGTTTCGGCCACGAGCTGTTTCCGGAACGCCCCGGCACCCGCAGCGGCGACCGGAACAGCCGCTTCACGGCCATGGAACCGCCCGACTTCAGCGGCTTTCGGCACGACTCGGAGTTGCCGGCCGATGACGACCTACCATCCCGGCCGCTCGACTCCGACCAGGCGTTCGAGGACAGCACGCCACCCCAGCACGGCAGCGCGGGCGCGCCGGAGTTTCTGCGCCACGCCGAGCAGCGGGAGCGCTGGAACCGGCCCGGGGTGCGCCTGCTGTTGTCGTTGATGTCGATGGGGTTGCTGATGCTGCTCGGGCTGCAGGCCATGCACCACTGGCGCGACACCGTCGCCGCGCGCTGGCCTGCGGCGCTGCCAGCGCTCGCCCAATGGTGCAGCCTGGTGTCGTGCACGATCGAGCCGGCGCGACGCCTTGACGACATCGCCCTCGAAAGCTCAGGCTTTACGCGCCTGGGCACGGCAGGTGCGAGCCCGGACCAGTTTCGCGTCTCCGTGGTGTTGCGCAACCGCGGCACGCTCGCGCTGGCGATGCCGTGGGTCGAGCTGAGCCTGACCGACGCGAGCGGCAACCTGCTCGTGCGCAAGGCGCTATCGCCCCAGGACTTTCAGGCCGCGCGCGTGCTGGAGCCCGCGCGCGAGACGCCGCTGCAACTCGCCCTGGCCGCCGGCACACCGCTGGTGACCGGCTACACCGTCGAGATCTTCTATCCCTGAGCTTTGCCTTCGGCACCCGCTCGATTCACCCACCACCCTCGGAGCCTTCATGGCGGCATTGATTTGCGGTTCACTCGCGTTCGACACGATCACCACATTCCCGGGACGGTTTGCGCAGCAAATCCTGCCCGAGCAGGTGCACATCCTGAACGTGTCCTTCCTCGTGCCCACGCTGCGCCGGGAATTCGGCGGCTGCGCGGGCAACATCGCCTACACATTGGCCGCGCTCGGCGGCACGCCGCTGGTGATGGCGGCGATCGGCCAGGACGGATCGGGTTACCTCGACCGCCTGCGCTCCTGGGGCGCGAGCACCGAGTTCGTGCGGCCAGTGGCCGACAGCTACACCGCCCAGGCGATCATCATCACCGATCAAGACAACAACCAGATCACCGCATTCCACCCCGGGGCGATGCAGTCCGCGCACCTGATCGAGGTGCCCCGGCGCACCGACATCAAGCTAGCCATCATCTCGCCCGACGGGCGCGACGCGATGCTCCAACACGCCGCGCAACTGGCCAAACTGAATGTCCCGTTCATCTTCGACCCGGGCCAGGGCTTGCCGATGTTCGACGGGCCCGAGCTGCGCGCCTTCATCGAACAGGCGACCTGGGTAGCGATGAACGACTATGAAGCGCGCATGCTGTGCGAACGCACTGGCTACACGTTGGAGTCGCTGTCGCGCTCCAAACTGCGCGGCGTGATCGTCACGCTCGGCGCGCAGGGCTGCGAAGCCTGGCAGCAAGGCGAGCGCACATTGCTGCCCGGCGTGGCGGCGCGCGAAGTGCTTGATCCCACCGGCTGCGGCGACGCCTTTCGCGCCGCGCTGCTCTATGGGCTAGAGCGCGGCTGGGAGCTGGCGCGCTGCGCGGCCTTGGGCAACCGCATCGGCGCGCTGAAGATCGCCTGTCGCGGTGGGCAGAACCACAAGCTCGACGGCATCCAGCTCGACGCTTGACGCTCGCCGGCTTCCCTCTCAGCGCTTGGAACCAGACGCCGCTCGACTGCGTTCGCGCGCCGCATCAATCTTTTGGCACAGCTCGGCAGCGCCTTCGACGAGACGCATCGACTGGCGGTGCAAGGTATCCGGGTTGACGTGCAGCAGATTGCCGATCAAGGTGGCGCGCAAGCCCTTGCGCTTGCGCCACCCATCGAAGCCATCGGCAGCGCCGCCCGGCACCGCGCCGGTGACGATGGCATCGGGGTCGGCGGCGAGCACGGCTTCTTCGCCAACCGACGGCGTCAACGCGCCCAGCTCGGCGAAGACATTGCGTGCACCGCACACCGTGAGCGCCTGGCTGATCATGTGCGTGCCGTTGATCGTCAACAGCGGCTGGTGCCAGATTTGGTAAAACACACGCACCTCACTGCGCTGCGCATAGCGTTCTCGCAGCGCGGCGATGCCCGTCTCGAAACGCCGTGCCTGAGCGATCGCGGTGGCGGCGTGGCCCGTCAACTCGCCCAGGCGCAGCAGCGTGGCTGCGATGTCCCGCAGCTCGCGCGACTCGCTGCGATAGATCGGCAGGCCCAGCGCGGCCAGCCGCTGCAGTTGCTGGGCTGAGTTGCCGCTTTGCCAGGCGACGATGAGATCGGGCCGCAAGGCGACGATGCGCTCCAGGTCGAGCTGCGCGCTGTCGCCCACCACCGGCAGTTGCCGCGCGGCGTCGGGGAAGTCGCTGTAGGCGACGACGCCGACCACCTGCGAGCCCGCGCCGACCGCGAACAAATGTTCCGTGAGATGCGGCGCGAGGCTGACGATACGCCGCGCCGGTGCGGCCAAAGTGAGCGTGGCGCCGGCGTCGTCACGCACTTGCACGCCCGCGGCTGGCGCTGAGGTGGCGCCGAGCAGGCCCATCAAGCTCAGGACCAGCGCGCACGCCGCGCGCACAGGCGGGCTGAATGCGGCGCGTGCAAACGTCGCCATGGTTTCGATCGCCGTGGTTTCGATCGCCATTGTTTAGATCGCCACCGTTGCGATCGCCATCACCGCGGCACGAACAGCGTGCGCGCGCCGACACTGATGCGCGACACCGCATGGCCAAACGCCAGGCTCAACGAGGCTTCCGTCATGACCTCGGCCACCGCCCCGAGCCGCGGCGCCCCCGGGCCACCGAGCAGCAGCGCGTGGGTCGCGTAGCGGTAGGCCAGATTCAGGTCATGCAAGGCGAGCACCACGGCTTTGGCGTCGCGCCGCGCCAGCAGCGTCAAATGCTCGAGCACGCCGATCTGATGTTTCAGGTCAAGATGCGCGAGCGGCTCGTCGAGCAACAGCACGTTCGGGTCTTGCGCGAGCAAGGCGGCAATGCCTACGCGCTGGCGCTCGCCGCCCGACAAGGTGAGCACGTCGCGTTGGGCGAAGCCTTCGAGGTCCACGCATTGCAGCGCCTGCAGCGCCAGCGCGCGGTCTGAGTCACTTTCCCAGGCCCAGCGCTCCCGGTGCGGGTGCCGGCCCAGCAACACCACATCAAGCGCGCTGGCGCTGAAGGCGTCATGCAGGGATTGCGGCAGCAGGCCGCGCACGCGCGCCGCCTCGAGCAGCGGCCAGTCGGCGAGCGGGCGGCCCTGCAAGCTCACGTCGCCGCCTTGCGCCGGGCGCAGGCCGGCCAGGCAGTGAAGCAGGCTCGTCTTGCCGCTGCCGTTGGCGCCGAGCACGCACCACAACTCGCCCCGTTGAATGTTCAACGACAGGCCGTCGATCAAGGTGCGCGGCCCGGCGCGCAGCCGCAGCTCGCGGGTGGCGAGAATCGGCGCGCCGCTGTGTTCAGGCGTGGCGCTCATCGTTGGCCCGCCTGACGCAGCAACAGGAACAGAAACGCCGGCACGCCGAACAGCGCCGTGATCACCCCCACCGGCAATTGCATCGGCGCGACGAGGCTGCGCGCCGCCGTGTCGGCGAGCAGCAGCAAGCTGCCACCGCCGAGCGCACAGGCCGGCAACAAGATGCGCTGGTCGTTGCCGATCACCAGGCGCAGCGCATGCGGAACCACCAGACCCACGAAACCGATGCTGCCGGCCGTCGTCACCGCCACCGCCGTGGCAAGCGAGGCGAGCAGATAGACCCGGCGCCGCAGCGCCGTCACGTCCACCCCCAGCGTGTGCGCGATCGCCGGGCCACGCAGCAGCACATTCAGGCCACGCGACAAGGGCACCGTCGCGAGCAATAGCACGGCCAGTGTGGCGAGCGGCCACCCCGGCGCAGCGACGCCGCTCAAGTCGCCGCTGAGCCAGAACAACATGCCGCGCAGGCGCGCTTCGGGGGCGAGCAGCAACAGCAGCGCGATCAGTGCTGACCACAGCGCGGCGCACATCACGCCGGTGAGCAGCAGCCGTGGCGCGGTCTCGCTCGCGTCGCCCGCCAGTGAGTTACGCAACAAGTCGCGCTGCGCGATGCCGAAGACGAAAACGATCGACAGCAAGGCTCCGCCGAAAGCGCCGAATTGCACCAAGGCCGCGCCCAAGCCAAGCAACATGGCGAGCAGCGCACCCACCGCGGCGCCGCCCGAGGTGCCCAGCACATAGGGGTCGGCGAGCGGATTGCGCAACAGCACCTGCAACAGCGCACCCGCGACCGCCAGCAGCGCACCCGTGCCGAATGCGGCCAACGCGCGCGGCAAGCGCAGGCCGTGCAGGATTTCGGAGTTGGCGCTGCTGTCGGGTTGCAGCAGCAGGCGCAGCACGTCGGCCATGCCGATGGCGCTGCTGCCCACACCCAGCGCCAGCAAAAACGCGGCCGCCGACAGCGCAAGCAGCACAACCCAGATGCGCCAGGTCCGGATCATCTGTGGCGCCCTGACACCTGTCACCGGCCATCGACTCCAGCGTTGTCAGCGCGCGGAGTACTCAAGTGCGACGAACAAATTGCGTGGCGCGGTGTTGTAGCCACGCACGAGCTCGAAGTGCTTGCCGGTCGCGTTCGCCAGGCGCGCTGACACGCTCAACTCAGGTGTTAGCGCGTAGCCGGCGTGCAGATTCACAAGCGCATAGCCGCCGAGCTTCACGCGGTTCGATGGAAAGGTCGCGAAGTCGATGTCTTCGCGGTCGCCGCTGGCCACCCATTCGGCGCCGACCCGCCATGGGCCCGGCGTCCACGCGGCGCTCGCCGCCGCATGATCGCGGGCACGTCGCAACAGGCGTTCACCGGTTGCCGTGTCGAGCGCGGATTGGCGCGTCCATTCGCCGCCGACGCGCCAAGCCGGTGTTGCATGGCCCGCACTCAGCGTCGCACCCTGGGAGCGGGCCGCTGCCAGGTTGACCACCGAGCTGGTTGCCGGGTCGTTGGGCAAGGCACCGCTGGCGATCAGATCGCGCACCTGGTTTCGAAACAACGTCAGCGCACCGTTCCACGCGGCTTCGTCAAAGCGCAACGCAGCTTCGATGCTGCGCGATCGTTCAGGGCGCAGCGCCGGATTGCCAGCATAGAAGAACGGAAAGCCCGGCGAGCTGAAGTCGGTTCGCGGGAAGTAGAGATCGGCGAAAGTCGGTGCCTTGAAGGCGCTGCCCCCGCCGGCCGACAAGCGCCACGCCGACGCAAGGCGGTAGCCATAAGCGAGGTTGCCGGTGACGTGGCCCCCGAACTGCGAGTCGTCATCATGGCGCAGCGACACTTGCACGCTGTGCGCGTCGAACCCCGCGGCGTAGCTGGCGAATGCCGCGCGCACTTCGCGCCGGGTCTGTGTGTAGGCGGTGTCGGCGTCGACCGCGTCGCGGCGCCATTCCACCCCGGTGGCGACTTGGCCCGCCACTGCGGCGATATCGTTCTGCCAGGTGAACTGGTCTTGGTCGGTGCGGAACCGGCTCGAAAAACCGCCGCTGATCTTCGTGTCGTCGGTGCCACGCGCGACGCGCACCAGGCTCGTCCACTGCGCCAGCAGGCGATTGCGGCTCTCCAGCGCGAGGCTCGCCAGCCGCTGGCGGCTCACGTCGTCGCTCGCGGCGCCAGAGTCAAAGCGGGTGCTGCCCATGCTCGCCATGCCGCGCAAGCTCAGGCTCTGGCCAGTCGCCCAATCGTGTGCCAGCGCCGCGGCGAGATGGCGATTGCGGTAACGGTCGACGTCGGGGTTGAAGCTGGAGCCGATGCCCGGGTGAGTTGCCGAAAAGGCGCGCGATTCGCGATAGCCGGCTTGCAGGTCGACGCTTGTGTCGCCGAATCGCCGCCCGAGGCCAGCCGACAGATCGTGCGTGTCGCGGCTGCCGGTTCCCACGCGCACCTCGCTGCGTTCGCCGCGCTTCGTGAAAATTTGAATCACCCCGCCGATTGCGTCGGCGCCGTACAGACTGCTTGCCGCGCCGCGCACGATCTCGATGCGTTCTATCTGCGCCAACGGCAAGTTTTCCAAGGCGGTCGTGCCCGCCGTGGCCGAGTTGATGCGCACGCCGTCGACCAAGACAAGCACATGGTTGGCATTGCTGCCGCGAATGTACAAGGCGGAGGTTTGCCCCGGGCCACCGTTGGAAGCGATCTCAACGCCGCCGTGCACCTGCAACAGCTCGGCCAACGTCGCGGCGCCCGCGTCGCGAATCGCTTGCGCATCGACGATGCGCACGTCGGACAGGGTGTTGGCCAGCGCCTGGGGAATGCGCGTGGCGGTGACCACGACACTGGGCAGTTGCGCCGATTCGGCGGCGCGCGATGCGAAGGAAAAGAGGGAAAGTACAAGCAGGCCCAAACCGCAAAGCGCGGCAGGCCGATGACGAAAGGCGTTCATCGAAACAACTCCGTGCAGCAAGCGTCCCCGCAGGCTGCGTTGGTGGCGAGTGCCGGCGTGAGAACACGCCGGCGGCGATGCGGCAGGCCGGTATCCGGGCTCGCAGGTCGGCGCATCTGGAAGCGTCGGGAGTCACCGCCTTCCCACGGGAGCAAATCCCGCAGTGGCTTCGTGATGACTTTGCACCTGCTTACCGGTGCGGGGGCAGCGCAGGCCTGGTTGCCGAATCTGGCAAGGTCACCTGCTTCCCGTTTAACACCCGACCAAGACAGCCGGGAGCACCTGAAGCGAGTTGATGATAGCTCGCGGCATGGGGCGGGCCACAAAGAACAAACCCGGCATCAAGCCGGGTGTGCTGCGTCGTCAGGGCGCGCTCTACACCACGGTTTGCGCCAACTCGCCCTTGGCATAGCGCTGCGCCACCGCCACCAACGACTGCGCCTTGATCTTCGGCGCCTGGCCTTCGCAACCGAACTGCAGATAGCGTTGCTTGCAGATGCCCTTGGCGGCTTCACGCGCCGGTTTCAAGTAGTCGCGCGGGTCGAACTTGTCGGGGTTCTGCGCCAGGTACTTGCGAATCGCGCCGGTCATCGCCAGGCGCACATCCGTGTCGATATTGATCTTGCGCACGCCGTGCTTGATGGCTTCCTGGATCTCCTCGACCGGCACGCCGTAGGTCTCTTTCATCTTGCCGCCGTACTGGCGTATCTCTTCGAGCAGGTCTTGCGGCACGCTGGATGAACCGTGCATCACGAGATGCGTGTTCGGAATGCGGCGATGAATTTCCTTGATGCGGCCGATCGCCAGAATGTCGCCGGTGGGCTTGCGGCTGAACTTGTAGGCACCGTGGCTCGTGCCGATGGCAATCGCCAGCGCGTCGAG
>JANOLJ010000337.1:0-1991 GCA_031419715.1 Burkholderiales bacterium
CCCACACGAAGTGGTACTCAATCTGAAAAACCGTATGACTTCCGTATCTGTAGTCCATGCGCGGCACCTCCGGTGCCGCATCTTGAAGCTAAAGCTGACCGGCTGAAAGCCGGTGGCTTGAACCCTATGATGGAAAGTCACGAAGGAAGCGGCGAAGATGATCCTCGCCGACGACAACTTCGCCACCATCGTGCAAGCGGTGCGCGAAGGCCGCGCCATCTTCGACAACATCCGCAAGTTCCTGCGCTATCTGCTGTCGTCGAACATGGGCGAGGTGCTGACGGTGTTCCTGGGCGTCGTCGGCGCGGGCGTGCTCGGCCTGATCGCGGGCGACGCGGGCGCAGGCCACGCCGTGGTGCTGCCGCTGCTGGCCACACAGATCCTGTGGATCAACCTCGTCACTGATTCCGGCCCGGCGCTGGCGATGGGTGTGGACCCGAGCAGCGGCGACGTGATGGCGCGCCCGCCCCGCCCGCGCGACGCGCGCGTGATCGACGCGCGCATGTGGGCGGGCGTGATCGAGACCGGCGCGGTGATGGCGCTGGCCACGCTGTTGACGATCGACCTGTACCTTCCCGGCGGCCTGATCGAGGGCACGCACACCCTGGACAACGCGCGCACGGCGGGCTTCACGGTGCTGGTGCTGGCGCAGTTGTTCAACTGCTTCAATGCGCGCTCGGACCGGCGCAGCGCTTTCGTCAATCTATTCGTGAATCGCTGGTTGTGGCTGGCGATTGCGGTGGCCGTGCTGCTGCAGATCGCGGTGGTGCACCTGCCCTTCCTCAACCTGGCCTTCGGCACCGTGCCGTTGTCGCTCGAACAATGGCAGCTGTGCGCCGCCATGGCCAGCAGCGTGCTCTGGTTCAGTGAGTTGCGCAAGATGGTGGTGCGCGCCTGGGGTGTAGGCTGAACCCCTTTGGCGTTCAATCGCACGAGGCAGTCGTGGGAGTGTTTGCTCGCGGCGCGTTGCTGACCTTCTTGGCGCGATGCGTGCAGATGTCGGTTGAAACAGGGCGGCGGTGGTGCCCCCGGGCGCAGGCCCGATTCGCGGCGTCCTCAACTCATCCAGGGCGTCACGGTGTTGACGCGGCTGGGCGCCGTAGGCATCGACCGTGCCCCGCGAGCGTGGGCCGGAGAACGGGGGCGCCGCCGTCGCCCTGAAGCCACGACGACGGCAGGATGACCTGCCACCCACGGGCCGACGGCAGACCGCCGTTTTTTGGAATCGAACGCGAGTGGGTATGAGCCCCTCAGCGTGTACCCTGCGTGCGCCAACGCACAGATGCGGCGGCCCGATCGCTGCACCATGGCACATGAAAGCATTGCTCACCGGTTCGGCTGTACCCGCGGCAGCCCCGCCTGCCGCCGCGCTGAAAGACCCCGTCTGCGGCATGGCGGTGACGCCCAAGGCGTTCCAGTGGCTGGAGCACGAGGGCCGCAAGGTGTACTTTTGCAGCGCCCAATGCAAAGCCCGGTTCGCCGCGGCGCCGGCCAAGTTCTTGCGTGCCTCGGGCCGCGCGGCGCCGCCACCGCCGGCCCCTGAGTCAGCCGCTGCCGCGACGGTCTACACCTGCCCGATGCACGCCGAGGTGCGGCAGAGCCGCCCCGGCGCCTGCCCGAAGTGCGGCATGGCGCTGGAGCCGGCGCTGCCCACGCTCGACGAAGGCGAGAACCCGGAACTGGCCGACTTCAAACGGCGCTTCACCTGGACGCTGCCGCTGAGCCTCGTCGTCACGCTGCTGGCGATGTTCGGCCACCGCCTCGGCTGGTTCGACATGGCCACGCAAAGCTGGATCGAACTCGCGCTGACGCTGCCGATCGTGCTCTGGGCCGGCGCGCCGTTTTTCGTGCGCGGCGCGATGTCGATCGCCAAGCGCAGCCCGAACATGTGGACGCTGATCGGCCTGGGCACCGGGGCCGCTTTCGCCTACAGCGTGGTCGCCACGGTGGCGCCCGGGCTGTTCCCGGCGTCCTTCGTTTCCATGGGTCGG
>JANOLJ010000338.1:0-4071 GCA_031419715.1 Burkholderiales bacterium
GCCGTGCTCATCGCCACGCGCCAGTTCACGGTGCTGCTCAACGACGTACTGGAAGCGGGGAGCGCGGCGCCGACCGACATTCAGTGGAACGGCGTCGTCCCGGCGATCAGCGACCTTCCCGCTGCGGGCGCGACGATCGCCGCCCTGGTGACCACCGACCCCGACAGCACCGCGTGGACTTACGCGTTGCAGGCAGGAAGCAGCCCGAACTTCGCCGTGAGCGCGGCGGGCGCCGTGACACGCGTCGGCGCGGCGATGACCACGCTGCAGACCTATACGGTTGTTGCGAGTTCAAACGACGGCGCTGGCGGCGTGCGCAACGAGACGTTCATCATTCAAACCGGAGACAACGCCGCCAACACGATCGCCGCCGCCACCGCCAACGACACCATCATCTACGGCGACGACGGCAACGACACATTGACCGGCGGCGCCGGCAACGACACGCTGTTCGGCATGGATGAGAACGACACTCTGATCGGCGGCCTGGGCAACGACATGCTGAATGGCGGCGCCGCCGACTCCGACACGGCAAGCTACGCCGGCGCCACGGTTGGGGTGACGGTCTCGCTGGCGGTTGCCGGCCCGCAGAACACCGTGGGCGCGGGGACGGACACGCTCGTTGATATCGAAAATCTCACCGGTAGCGCACAGGCCGACCTCCTGACGGGTAACGGCGGCGCGAACATCCTGAATGGCGGCGCCGGTGCCGACACGATGACCGGAGGCGGCGGCAACGATATCTACCTCGTCGACGTCGCTGGCGACGTGGTCGTGGAGTTCTTGGGTGGCGGCTTTGACCGGGTGGAAGTCGTCGCGAGCTCGACGCTCACCGCGTACTCACTAGTCGGCACTCCGCTAGACGATTTGACCTACCTCGGCACAGGGGCCTTTACCGGAACCGGAAACGAGTTCATCAACGCCCTGACCGGCAGCACCGGAATCGACACGCTGAACGGCAATGCAGGCGCCGACACCTTGATCGGCAATGCCGGCGCCGACATCCTCAACGGTGGAGTGGGCGGCGATACCCTGAATGGCGGCGACGGTGCTGACAGGATCAATACCGGCGCGGCAGACGACAACGTCGTGGACATCATCCAGTTCAGCGCGACGACGAACTTTGGCGACACCGTCACCAACTTCGACGCGAACGGAACCGCCGACCGCATCGACTTCCTTGGCGCGCTGAACACCGCCTACGACGACGGCCTGGCGAACGACAACTTCCTGTTCGCCTCCGGCAACGGTGTCGCAGGTGCGGTCGCGGTGATTGTCGGGCAAGCGGACGCCAACGCCGAAGCACTGATCCTGACCGGTGTGGGCGGCGAAGGCGTGGTCACCGCGAGTCTGGGCGCCGCGGCGGGAGTGGCGACGGCGTTCAACAATGAATTCACGATCACCGCGGCGGCCGGCGAAGACGCGTTGCTCGTGATCAACGACACCAACGGCAACAGCTTCGCCGTGTGGCAGTGGATTCAGACCGCAACCGGCGCGGAAGTCGATGCCGCCGAGCTGACGTTGATCGGCACCTTCACCGGCAACGCCACGGTGACAACCGGCAGCTTCGACTTCGCCTGAGCCGTCGGCACCCTTGACCGCAGCCCGCCCCACCAGAGCGGGCCGCGGTCGATCCAAGGTGCATGGCCGCAACGTCCGGAGCACGTCGTTCCCCACCCCACGAGGAGCCCCACTCGATGAAAGCCCTGCGCCAAGAACTCAAGCCGGTGCTGCGCCACCTGCTGCTCTACTCGTTCGTCATCAACCTGTTGATGCTCACGCCGGCGCTGTTCATGCTGCAGGTGTTCGACCGCGTGATCCCCACCAACAGCAACGAAACGCTGCTCGTGCTGCTCGTGGGCGTGGGCGCGGCGCTGGCCATCATGCTCGTGCTCGACTATGTGCGCCTGCGCCTGCAACACCTCACCGGCAACCTGATCGACGAACGGCTCTCGCCGCCGGTCGTGCAGGCCGTGGTGGCGGCCACAGCGCGCGCGCCGCTGGGCGCCCGATCGGATGCGATCCGCGACGTGGCCACGCTGCGCAGCCTGTTCTCGGCGAACGGCCTGACCGCATTGCTCGACGCGCCATGGCTCGTGGTCTACGTGATCGTCATCTGGCTGTTCCATCCGGCCCTGGGCTGGGCCGCGGCGGGTGCGGCGGTTGTGATGCTCGGCCTGGCCTGGCTGAACGACCGCCTGAGCCGCAAGGGGCTGGACCAGATGCAGCAAGAGGGCCAGCGCGCGGCGCGCTATGTGGAAGGCTCGATGCGCAACGCCGAGGCGCTGGCCGCGATGGGCATGACGCAGCGCATGATGAAGCGCTGGCGCGCGCTGCAAGACGACGTGCTGAAACTCCAGACCGATGCCGCCGCGACCAGCAGCGTGTTCACTGCCCTGTCGCGGCTCCTGCGCCAGGTGGTGCAGGCCGGCATGATGGCCGTGGGCGCCTACCTTGTGCTCACGCAGGCGGCGTCGGCCGGCGTGATGATCGCCACCACCGTGCTGCTCGGCCGGGCTTTGCAACCGGTGGAGCAACTCGTGGGCAGTTGGCGCGTGCTGAGCGACGCGCGCGCCGCGTATGCGCGCTTGCAAGCCTTGTCGCAGCACTTCGAGACCGAGAAGCCGCGTGTCGAGTTGCCTCGGCCCGAAGGCAGACTCGAAGTCGAGAGCGTGTCGTTTCGCCTGCCGGGCAGCGACAAACTGGCGCTGGCCGGCATATCGCTGGCGCTCGAGCCCGGCCAGGCGATGGCGCTGATAGGCCCCAGCGCGGCGGGCAAGTCGACGCTGGCGCGGCTGCTCACCGGCATCTGGGCGCCCACCGTCGGCAAGGTGCGTCTCGACGGCTTTGACGTGTCGAACTGGCCACGCGATGAATTTGGCCCCTGGGTCGGCTATGTGCCGCAGGACGTGGAGTTGTTCGACGGCACGGTGGGCGAGAACATCGGGCGCCTGGACGACATTGACGCCAAGGCGATCATCGCCGCCGCGAAACGCGCCAATGCGCACGACATGATCGCCAAGCTGCCGCAGGGCTACGACACCCCCGTGGGCGAAGGCGGCACCCGCCTGTCGCCCGGGCAACGCCAACGCGTCGCGCTGGCGCGTGCAATGTATGGTGACATCCGCCTGCTCGTGCTCGATGAGCCCAATGCCAGCCTCGACGCCGACGGCGAGATGGCGCTGGCGCAAGCCCTGAGCGGCTTGCGCAGCGAGGGTGTCACGTCGATCGTCGTGACGCACCGGCCCTCGTTGATCGCGCATGTCGACAAGATCCTGGTGTTAGAGGACGGCAAGGTCAAGCAGTTCGGCCCCGCCGCCGAAGTGATGAAGTCGATGCAATTGCAGGCGCAGGCTTCGTTGAAGACCAAGGCTGCGTGAACACGGCGTGAACCCGGCGAGAACGCAAGCCAGGCAACCAAGGGAGATACATCATGTCATTCGCAGCCACCCTGCAAGCCCCCGGCGCCGCGGCGCCTGCCAGCAAGCAACTGTTGCAACGCTACTCGCGCATCGGAGCGTGGACGGTGCTGGCCATCGTCGTCCCCTTGAGCGCCTGGGTCGGGTGGGCGCCGCTGTCGATGGCCGTGGTGGCCCCGGCGCATGTGAAGGTCGACCTGAACCGGCGCCCGGTTCAGCACCTTGAGGGCGGCATCGTGCGCCAGGTGCTGGTGCGTGACGGCCAGATCGTGAAGGCCGGCGACCCGGTGGTGGTGATCGGCGATGTGGCTGTTGACGCCGACCGCAACCGCCTGACGTATCGCCTCGCCGTGGAGCGCGCCACGTTGGAGCGGCTGGACGCGGAACAGCGCCGCGCACCGGCGCTGGTGTACTCCAGGGCATTGCGCGACGCGGCCGCCGCCGACCCGCGCGTCGCAGAAGCGTTGCTCAAGGAATCTGCGCTTTTCGCCGCGCGGCTGCATTCGCTGAACAGCGAGACCGGGCTGATGAAGCAGCAGCGCCAACGCGTCGAGCAGGAACTCGCGGCGTTGCAGGCGCAGATCGCGCAGGCGCAAAACTCGCTGGCATTGCAGCGCAAGGATCTGCAATCCAGCCAGAGCCTGGTGGCCGA
>JANOLJ010000339.1:0-1703 GCA_031419715.1 Burkholderiales bacterium
GACGTCCCGACCATCCAGCAGCTGCGGACCGGCACGCTCGACATGGTGGTGACCGCGACCTCCTTCATGTCGACCATGGTGCCCTCAGCGGCCGTGTTCGACCTGCCGTTCCTGTTTGCCAACGAGAAGGAAGCCGACGCCGCGCTCGACGGCAAGGCCGGTGAACTGCTCGGGCAGCGCCTGAACGGCGTCGGGCTGGTGCAACTGGCGTACTGGGAAAACGGCTTTCGCAACATGACCAACTCGAAGCGGCCGATCACCCGGATGGAGGATCTTGCCGGCCTGAAAATGCGGGCGCTGCAGAACCCCATCGTCGTCGAGACGTTCAAGGCCATGGGCGGGTTCGCGGTGCCGATGCCGTTCACCGAGGTCTATTCGGCACTGGAAACAAAGACCGTGGACGGCCAGGAAAACCCGGTGCCGCTCATCGAGTCGGCGAAGTTGTATGAAGTGCAGAAGTACCTCAGCATGACTCGGCACATGTACAACCCGGGGCTCGTGGTGTACTCGAAGCAGCTCTTCGACAAGCTCGCGCCGGTCGAGCAGGCGGCGCTGCGCGATTGCGCCCACGGTGGCCGCGAGGAGCAGCGCCGGCTCAACCGCCAGCAGGCCGAGGAAGGCATCGGCCGGCTGAAGGCCAAGGGCATGATCGTCAACGAGCTCAGCCCGGCGGAGCTGGCGCGGATGCGCGAGGTCGCCAAGCCGATCCACGAAAAGGCGATCCCGACGATCGGTGCCGACATGATCGCTGCCATCAACGAAGACCTGAAGTCCGTGCGCGGGCGTTGAATGCTAGTGTAGTGTTCGATTCTTGAGTGAACTTGAATAGGTATGTCCACACCGATGCTCTACTTCGGATTGCATTGGAGAGGTCGATTGCGAGTAGCCCCGGCGATTGAGTAGACGGATGAGCAGGAGAGCGAGCTGACGAGGCTGGCGCGGTCCAAGAGGGCGAGCGTCAGGCTGGCGCAGCGCGCTCGCATCGTGTTGCTGGCCGCGCAGGGCCTGCGGAACAAGGACATCGCCGATGCACTGGGCGTGGGTCGGGTGCAGGTCGGGCGCTGGCGTGATCGCTACGCCCAGGCTGGGCTGCAGGGCATCGAGCGCGACCTGCCACGCGGGGGGCCGCCGGTCAAAGTGGATGTGGGCCGGCTGGTGGAATTGACCACCCAGACCAAGCCCGTGGCCGCCACGCACTGGAGCACGCGCAAGATGGCCGCCGAGTTGGGTGTCAGTGCGAGCACCGTCATGCGGCACTGGCAAGCCAACGGCCTGAAGCCGCACATCGTGCGCGGGTTCAAAGTCTCTCGCGACCCGTTGTTCGTCGAGAAGCTCGAAGACATCGTGGGCCTGTACATGTCCCCGCCCGAGCATGCCCTGGTGTTGTGCTGCGACGAGAAGAGCCAGGTACAGGCGCTGGATCGAACCCAGCCTGGACTGCCGCTGAAGAAGGGGCGCGCGCAGACGATAACGCACGACTGCAAGCGCCACGGCACGACCACGCTGTTCGCGGCTGAACGTGCTTGACGGGCAAGTCATCGGCCAGTGCCAGCAACGCCACACCCACGCAGAGTGGCTGAAGTTCCTGCGTAAGATCGACCGCGAAACGCCCAAGGGCAAGACGCTGCATCTGATCGCCGACAACTACGCCACCCACAAGCACCCGGCCGTGCAGCACTGGCTGGCCAAGCATCCGCGCTTCC
>JANOLJ010000340.1:0-6466 GCA_031419715.1 Burkholderiales bacterium
TGCCGGTCTGGATGAACTTGCGCAGGTCGGCGAGTTTGGTCGACTTCGCGCCTTCCACCATCTGCTTGTACATGTAGACGGCGGTGTAGGCGTTGTAGCCCATGTCGTTGATGTAGGTCTCGCTCGGGAACTTGGCGCGCCAGCGCTTCTTGAAATCCTCCGCCGGGGCCGTGTCGATTTCCTCGAACCAGTTTGCGGTGGCGTGCATGCGGTTCAGCGCAGGCGGCGCGAAGCGCTTGTGCTCGAAGCCCAGCATCACCTTGATCGACGAGCCCATCGGCAGGTTCAGCTTGGCGGCGGCGGCTTGCTCGAAGAACGAGTCTTGCGCGGCGCCGACGTTGATGGTGAGGATCCAGTCAGGCTTGGCCTTCTGGATGTTTTGGATCGTCTGCGCGAATTGCGACACGCCCAGCGGAATGAACTCCTCGCCGACGACCTTGCCACCCAGCCCCTTGAGGATGGTGCGGTTCCACTCGGCGGAGAGCTGGCCGAAGTTGTAGTCGGCAGCGATCACGTAGACGTTCTTGCCGAAGGTCTCGACCATGTAGGGAATCAGCGTCGAGAACTGCTGCTCCGGAATCGCGCCGTTGCTCACCATGTTCGCATCGCACACGCCCCCTTCATACTGGTTCGTGTAGATGTAGAGCGTGTCGGTCTTGTTGATGATGGGGCGAACCGCTTCGCGCGACGCGGAAGTGATGCCGCCGATCAGCACGTCGACCTTGTCTTTGCTCAGCAGGCGGCGTGCAAATTCCTGGTAGCGCGCGTTGTCGCCTTGCGGGTCGAGGTGGATCAACTCGATCTTGCGGCCCATGATGCCGCCGGCCTTGTTGATTTCTTCGACGGCGAGCAGCGAACCGTTGAGCTTGGGTTTGCCCAGCAGCGCAAGGTCACCGGAGATGTCTTCGAGCAGGCCGATCTTCAAGTCGGCGGCGGACGCGGCGCTGGCAAATGCCGCGAGCATGACGCCCGCCGCGAGGCCCGCGGTCAGTTTGGATTGCAGCTTCATCAGTCTTGTCTCCAGTCAATGTCAGGTGAGTAAAGGAACCCTGCCCCTTCAGCGCGGGCGTGGGCGAGTGGGAAAACTCGTCGATCTATTCGTGGTCAGGCGTCAAAGCGCCGGATGGCGCCGATGCCAATCGGTTGCTTGCTGGTAGTGCCAACCGGCACGCACCAACATGTCTTCCTCGAAATGTCGCGCCACGAACTGGAAAGCAATTGGCGTGCCATGCGCTGTGAAGCCGCCGGGCAAGGTGATCGTCGGGCTGCCCGTCATGTCGAACGGACAGGTGTAGCGCAGCAATGCCGAGAGCAGTTCGGCGTCCGTCGCCAAGGTTGCCATCTGCGCGTTGGTGGGCGACGCCGCAGCGGTGGTGGGGATGAGCAGCAGGTCGATGCCCTCGAAGAGTGCAGCCACGCGCCCCGAGAAGGCGCGGCGGCGCAGCACGATCTTCTGGTAGTCCAGGCCGCTTTGCGCCAAGCCCAGATCGATCAGGCCCGCCAAGCCAGGGCCGTATTCGCTCTTGCGCGACGGGTAGGTGGCTTCGTGCGCGACCGCGGTTTCCACGCCGCACAGCGGGAACCAATCGGCGATCGCCTGTTCCGGATTCGGAAACGCGACTTCGCGGATGTCCGCCCCCTGCTCCGTGATGACTTTCGTCACCTCGGCCATCATGGCGCGCGTCGGCGCGTCCACGGCCGTGTTGTTCCACGCGGCGTCGATGCCGATGCGCAAGCCGCGCAAGCCGCGCGTCATTCCGGCGAGGTAGTTGGGCACGGGCAATTGCACCGCGGTGGGGTCGTTGGCGTCGGCTCCCGCGATCGCACCGAGCAAGGCGCCTGCGTCAGCGGCGCTGCGCGCCATCGGGCCAATGTGGTCCAGCGTCGCGGCGAGTTCGAACACGCCGAAGCGGCTCACCCGACCCCAGGTGGGCTTGATACCCGTCAGGCCATTGGCGGCACTCGGGAAGCGGATCGACCCGCCGGTGTCGGAGCCCAGCGATCCGTAGCACAGGCCGGCCGCCGTGGCCACGCCCGAACCGCTGGACGACGCGCCCGACCAATGCGCTGCGTTCCATGGATTGACGGGCACCGCGATCTTCGGGTGATGGTCGGCGTAGGCACCTTCGGTGAGCTGCAACTTGCCCATGATCACCGCGCCGGCGCCGCGCAAGCGCTTCACGACGGTCGCGTCTTGATCGGGCTTGAAGTCGGCGTGGATCGTCATGCCCGCGGCAGTGGCAACGCCCTGGGTCCAGCACAAGTCCTTCACCGCGATCGGCGCGCCATGCAGCGGGCCACGAATCTCGCCCTTCGCGATTTCGGCGTCGGCGCGCCTCGCGTCGGCCAGCGCGCTGTCGGCCATCAAGGTGGCGTAGCTCTTGAGCGAACCGTCGAGCTTTTGAATGCGACTGAGTTGCGCCTGGGTCGCGTCAACGCTCGAAATTTCGCGCGCCTGAATGCGCCGCGCGATGTCGAGCAATTCGAGATAGTGCCAATCGGTGGATGCAGCCATGCGCAAAAGTCTGGAATAGGCGTGTGGCGCTGTCCAACAAGAAATACCTTTGGCCCGCGATCAGTTCTGCTGATGAGGCGCGGCGCGGCGCGCGAGTTCCCAGGCCGCGGCGTCACTTTGGCCGATCGGAACGCGCGCCACTTCGTCGGTCGCGGAACGAGCAAAGCTCTGCGCGGTGTCTTGCGCGAGCAACGCAATTCGTTCGTATAAGGGATTGTCCGGAGTCGTTCGGAACGACGCGATCAGCCGAACCGAGGGCATTTCGATATCGACCTTGAGCAACTGCAACGCGCCTTCCTGCAACTCGCGCGCAATGATGGCCGGGGGCAGCAGCGCGACGCCGAAGCCATCGACCACCATGCGCACCATCGCCGAGGCCGACGTCATGCAGTTCACGCGCACCGGCTTGCCCACATGGTGGTCGAAGAGGCGCTCGATGAATTTGTGCGGCCCCGAATTGCGCGAGAAGCTCAGGATCGGGAATGCCGCGAGATCGGGCAAGGTGAGCGCCTCGTTGTGCAAGCCCAGGTGCGTTGCACCCACCCAGCGCAGCGGCAAGTCGCACAGCGCCAGGTTCTGCACCATCGGGCCAACGATCGAATCGGTCTGCAGCACCAGGTCGAGGTTGCCGCGCGAAAACTGGTCGATCAGGTGAATCGTCGTGTCGTCGGTGAGTTCGACCTCGAGCCGCGGGTACGCGTGGTGCACAGCCGCCATGAATTGCGGAAACCACGAGTGGATGATCGACTCGATGACGCCGATGCGGATCATCCCGGCATACAGCGTCCGGTCGGCCATCGACTCGCGCATCTCCTGCATGGTGCGCACGAGGCGCTCGGCGTAGACGAGCGCTTTGCTGCCGTCCAGCGTGAGCGTCACGTCGCGCGCGCCGCGGTCGAACAGGCGCACGCCAAAATCTTGTTCGAGCGTGGCGATGCGGCTCGACACCGCCGCCTGCGTCGTGTGCAGTTTCTCGGCGGTCATGCGGAAGTTGCGCAGTTGCGCGAGCCAGACGAAAGTTTCGAGAAATCGAACGTTCATGGCCGGCGCGCGCCTCAGGAAATCACAGGCAGCACCGCGACCGCGTAGCGATGCGTGAGACTGCACTTGCGGTGCGGATCGTACAGTTCCATGGCGAACGACAGCGCCGGCCGCACGCCGCCGATCGCCGACAGCGTGCCGCAGCTCATGGCGCTGCCGTCGGGCAGGCGGTTGCCCCGCGCGCCCACCCCGCGGGCGTAAGTTGCGATCAACTCGGGCGGCGCGCGCAGTGCGCGCAGCCCGCCTTCCTGATAGACGACCTGCGCGCCGTTTTCCTCGATCGTCGAGCGCAGGATGAGATCGTCCCAGTGCGCGGCAACATCGGCGTGACGCCAGGCGCTTCGTGCGACCGGCTTGGCGCACACCTGTTTCGAAATGGCCACGCCTTGTGCTTCGAGCTTGCGGTCGGTGTGGTCGGAGACGAGGCTCACGAACATCTCGCCCTGCGAGTAAAAGGCGAAGACCTCCGCCTCACCGGATGAGTCCGCGCCCAGAACCTGGATCGACGGCGCTTGCGTGAGCAGGTCCGCAGCGACGCGGTAGTACAAGGGGAAAGTGCTCGGGCGCTTCACGCCCAGCGCCGCCAACTCTTCGATGTGGTGTTCGGTGGCGGCGGCGTCGCGCCCCACCCAACCGGCAATCACGAGCGAGCCGATCTCGACGGTCAGCCTGCGCGGCGCCGCCGTGTCGACGATTTGAAATGAGAGCTGCATGGGTTCGGCCTAGTGTTTGGGTGGACTCTACCTTCTGTGAACTCGGGCTGTACCGCGGTGCAGCTTGATAACGTCATGCCCCGGCCGCTGAACCGAAGGCGGCTCGCGGCTGGCGAAGGGCCGGGCGCTCGCTGGGCGGCCGGGCCGATCTCAATCGGGCCGACGCACCAGCCGCCACACCTTGCCCGTCGTTCCGAAAGGGCCAAGCGTCTCGTTCGTCAGGACGAAGATTTCACCCGCGGCGTCTTCGGCCAGGCCGATGATGCGGCTGTCGATGCGCAGCACCCGCCGGTAGGGCCACGGCGCCGCATCGGCCGCGGCGCCCGCGCTGCTGGGCTGGGCGACGAAGATCTGCCCGGACGGCGCCTTGAAGTCCGCGCTCCAGTCGGCCACGATGAGCTGCCCCGCGAGTTCGGGAATCGCCTTGCCGCGGTAGCGCACCGCGCCCGTGATCGCGGTTCCGACACCGCTGATGCCCAGGCGCGTCTGCGGGTGCGACGCCTGCATGTTCGGGTACTCGACCACCGGCAGCTCGATGCGCTGGCCCGTCGCGTCGAGCGTCGCGCACGCGGCGGGCGGCTGGCGCGGCTTCAGGCGGTCCACACAATGCGTTCCCTCCATCAAGGGCCAGCCATGGTTGCCGGGTTTGCGCACGCGGTAGGCGGCTTCCCATAGCGTTTCGGCGACCGCGGTGACATAGAAGCTGCCCTCGGCTCGGTCGAACGCGATGCGAAACGGATTGCGAAACCCCCAGGCCCAGACTTCCTTGCGCCCCGGCGCCACGGCGAACGGGTTGTCGCGCGGAATCGCGTAACCGGGGAAGCCCCGGTCGACGTCGATGCGCAAAATCTTGCCGTAAGGCGACTCCGTGTCTTGCGCCACGCCGTCCCAGGCGAGCGCTTCGGCGGGAACGTTGAACGCCTCCCACAGCACGGTCTTGCCGATGCCGTGCGACGCGCCGCCGTCGCCCAGGCCGATGTAGAGGTAGCCGTCCGGCCCGAACGCCAGGCCGCCGCCGTTGTGCTTGCGGCTCGGCCAGTCGACTTCGATCAGCACGCGCTCCGATGCCACGTCGATGCGCGACAGATCGCCCGGCTTGGCGCTGAACTCCGAGATGCGCCGCGTGTGGTTCCAGTTCCGCGGCGCGCTCGCGCGCAGCGGCGCCGAGTAACTGGCGAAGACGCGTCCGTTGCGCGCGAAACCGGGGTGCAGCGCAAAGCCGAGCAACCCACGTTCCTCGAAATTTTGTTCCAGCGGCAACAGTTGCGGGCGCAGGTCGAAAAAAGGCTCGGGCGCGAGTGCGCCGTCAGGCCGCAACACGCGCACCACGCCGTCTTGCTGGACGATCAACTTGCGCCCGCTGCCATCCACCGGTTCTTCGACGTGCAGAGGCGCCGTCAGCCCCTCGGCCACGGCTTGCAGCGCGAGGTTCTGCGCAGCCGCAGGCAGTGCAAGGGCGAGGGCGAGCCAGGCGAATCGGTGCAGGTGCGGGCGTGGTGACTTCTGCGGCATGACAAAGCTGATGTGTTTCACAGAGCGCCAGTGTATTCAGGGCCAGGCTCTCGAACCGGTGGCGACGCAGCCCGAACAGATGTGATGTGTTCAAGCCAGGCCAGCCGAAATTGACCCGACAGTTCCAACGGGAAAGTGATGCGCCGACGCCACGCGCCGACGCAGGAACACGCCGCGCGCGCTGCGGCGTGCCGCGCAAGCGCCGCCGCGGCGCGATGAAACTCCGAATGCACAGTGCGGCGAAGCTCTGCTACCCTTTTGTCCGCATGCCCAGATCCCACCGGACGATGGGCATCGTGCACAGCACCACGTCGTCGGTGCTGTTCCGGTCCCTGGCACCACTGGGGCTGCGCCCCAGCGTTTCGTTCTCAGCCCCCTGATCCCCACACATCCAACAGGAGACTCCCCCATGCGCCCCGTCAGAACCCTGGCCCTCGCCCTCGCGGCAGCCGGCATTGGACCGTTCGCCTTTGCGGACACGAGCGACGTCAAAACCCAGTCGATCGTCGAAGTCACGAAAAAAGGTGCCCACTGCGAGCAGGACCCGAATTGCATGAACCGCTATCACCCGGCCATCAAGCCGGTGGCGCGGGCCAAGCCGGGCCAGTTGATCGTGGTGCACACGCGCGACGCGCTCGACGCGAAGCTGCACCTCAACTCGCTGCCCAAAGACGTGACGGCGATC
>JANOLJ010000341.1:0-2669 GCA_031419715.1 Burkholderiales bacterium
TTTTTTTCCTGCGCCGCCTGCCCGCCGACCCGACGTTCACGGAACGTGAAGCGCCACCCGAGCAGACCTGGGGCAAACGCTCTTATGCAAGCGACGCCGACGAACCGCGAGAAGGCGACGACGTGTACGACGTGTATTCACACTCGGAAAAGGTGGGGCTCAATGGCGTTTCGTATCGCAGGTGGTGAGTGCGCTGGCGGTGGCGCGGGCGGCGGCGTGGGCGGTGGCGCGCGGCGCGGCTTCACGCTCATCGAGTTGATCGTCGTGCTCGCCATCGTCAGCCTGCTGCTGACGCTGGCGCTGCCGCGCTATTTTCAAAGCATCGATGTTTCGAGGGAAACCGTGCTCAAGGAGAACCTGCGCACGGTGCGCGAAACGATCGACAAGTTCTACGGCGACACCGGGCGCTACCCGGAGAGCCTGGAAGAAATGGTCGAGCGCAAGTACCTGCGCGCCATTCCCAACGACCCGATCACGGAGACGCGCGACAGCTGGATCGTCGTCGCGCCGGAGGGCGACGCCAAAGGCCGCGTCTACGACATCCGCAGTTCGGCAACCGGCAGCGCGGCCGATGGCAAGCCGTTCACGGAACTCTGAGAGCCCCCCCCGGCCGACGACTACGTCGTCCGCCTTCCGGCTTGCACCCCGGAAGGCCTTCGCCAGCCACTCACGAGCGCGCAGGCGCTCGTTCGGCGCGGGCTCAGCCCCCCGAGGGGGACTGAGTAGCCCGGCAAAGCCGGATCTACTCAGGCGCCCGCCGCGTGGCGCGCCGCGACGTGTGCGCGGCTTCACCTACATCGGCCTGCTGATCCTGATGGCGATCATCGCGATCGGCGCGACGGCGTCGGTCCAGCTCGGTTCGGTCGCGCAGCGCCGCGACGCCGAGCGCGAATTGCTGTTCCTGGGCTCGCAGTTTCGCGCCGCGCTCACGAGCTATGCACTGGCCTCGGCGCCGAACCAGCCGCGCCTGCCGAAGACGTTCGATCAACTCTTGCGCGATCCGCGCGTGCCCGGTACAAGGCGCCACTTGCGCCGCGTGCCGATCGATCCGCTCACCGGCAGCAACGAGTGGGGCATCGTGCGCAGCAGCGACGGCTACATCGTCGGCGTTTACAGTTTGTCGGAAGCCGCGCCGATCAAGCGCGGCAACTTCGACGCCGAGTTCGCCGAATTCGCGAGCGCGACGAGCTACCGCCAGTGGGTCTTCAAGCCGGCCGCTCAAGCCGTGGCGCCGCGACGGCCCGCGCCGCAAGCACCCACGCCGAAACGGTGACACCTCAGCCCACCGCGGGTTCGCCGTGGCGCCAGCCTCACACCCATCACACCTCAAGTGAAAACTGAAGAGACGCGCACAGCGCCTTGTTTATCTGGGAGGCATGCTTTGCACGAGTTAAGCGCAATGCAGAAGAACCACGGGTTCGCCTCGGCCGGCGCTAGGTGTTTGCGCGATGTCATGTGCGGCTGGAGTTGATAGAGTGGCGTTCCGGTTTGAAGTTTCGATGCCCATCGACAAGCACGCCCGAGGAAGACGCGCATGCAACGACTCGACGTCGCAACCCTGTCGCCCACATCGGCTGGCGCGGTCGTCGCGCGCAGCAGCGGCAAGGCGCCGGAGTTCATCGTCGCGTCGAACAACGGGTTGGGGTTGATCGCCGCGCGTTGGCGGCGCAGCAGCGTGCACTTGCGCGAGCCGGAGTGCCTGGACGATCATCTGTTGTCCTACTGTGCCATGGGTCGCACCGAATCCACCCTGGTCGTGGACGGCGTACCGACCCGGCTGCGCCAGCGGCTGGGTTCACTCACATTCCTTCCGGCGAACCGCCCGGTGCAGTGGAAGATGGACGCGGCCGGCGAATCGGTGCATGTGCACCTCTACATTCCGCGGGCCGCGATGCCGCTGCCGGACGCGCCTGGCCCGGGCTCATCGCTGCTGACCCTGCCGACGCATCTGCGCGACCCGTGGATCGAGAATTACTTCCGCCTCATGATTGCCGAGGTCGAGGCTTGCGCTGACGAAGCGCGCATCGAAGCATCCAGATTCCTCGACGCAACCGCGAGCCTGCTGATCGGCCATCTGACGCCGCTGTTGCAGCCATCGGGGGCCGCTGCTGCGTTGCCTGACCCGGTGTCGCATGTGACGGCCTTGCGCCCGTTCATGTTGCGCCGCATCGAAGAGTTCGTGAACGAGCACCTGGCCGGCGACATCCGCCTGGAGTGCCTGGCCGAGATCGCCTCGATGTCGGTGGGCCACTTCCTGCGCTCGTTCCACAAGGCCACCGGCTCGACACCGCATCAGTACGTGCTTGAGCGGCGCCTGGACCGCGCCTGCACACTCCTGCTCGGCACGCCCGATCAGGTGTCGACGATCGCGCAGCGCTGCGGCTTCGCCCGCGCCGCCCACTTCTCCGCCATCTTCCACCTGCATCGCGGTTGCACGCCTTCGCAGTTTCGGCGCGGGAATTGATACCGCTCGCCGCGCGCGCGCCGTGTCGCGGCACTCGCGGCGTTAGAGTCGAGGTCGCTCAGGAGACCCGTCGATGAAACTCGTAATCGCCCAGATGAAACACGAGACGAACACGTTCTCGCCCGTGCCCACGCCGCTCGCGCGCTTTGCCACGGGCGGGGGCGAGCCGCCCGAGGGCGACGCGGCGCGCGCCGCCTACCAGGGC